>JAFUFW010000015.1 GCA_017469685.1 Bacteroidaceae bacterium
ACAATGATCACCTCCATAATAACACATGTCAATATTATCTACCACAAGGCAGCGGTCACATACCAAACAATGCATATCTTCCTCTGTGCAGTTGGCACACAAGCCACACTCCTCACAAACGAATGTATCACAACTATGGCATTGTTTGCAGTGGATACCGTCATCGACATCCATAAGACAATTAATGCAAAGATTATGTTCCAAACAGCACTCTTCTGTAAATCCTCCAATGTCTTCTCCAGCAACTACCAAGCAGACGCCACAATCAGTGCACGTTTCATCAGAGCAATCTGTACAATGGCGAAAAAATATCTCATCAACTAAACAATCACATTCTTCGACATCATATCCCCAATGCCCGTCACAGAAAGGACAGTGAAAATCAGATGCAATACCACTACATCCATCACAAAGGATAACATCAAATTCATCATAACAGGCATAACAGTAGTTGTCGGACACACAGTCACCGCACGAGTGGCAATGATGCTCCGCATAACAACTGCTGTTCCCTTCGCTTGAACAGCCTCCACATTCGCTGCAGAAGAATTCTGAGAGGGCTTCCTCGGCGTCGGAAGTATGGTAGACTCCTTCTACATAATAGGTCTCGCCACAGAATTCACACGTAGCGAAAGCCTCGCCCCACTCATCGCTCCACTCCACTTCCCATGCGTGGGCTGGGTGCATAAGGCCAATCAAGGCGACGAGAGTCAAGGTCGCCCTCAACTCTCGCCTGCAAATGTCAGTCATAATCTTAAACATAGTCTTTAATAAATAATTAATGTATAACAAGGGTTAGAGATTATATTATTCTTGTGTCAAGAATTAGAGAATTATTTTTGTGCTCTATCATAAGAGTTTATATTGAAAATTCTCTAATTCTTGACTTAAAAATCCTACTTTTTAAGAACCTTTTGCGTCTTGCCGTCGGCTGTTCGGACGATATTGACACCGCGGTTGACACTGTTGAGGCGGCGGCCGGCGAGGTCGTAGATGTCGCTCGCGCCACGTTCATTGTTCATCAGTCCGTTGATGGCGTCGGTACCGCGCTTGATGACGACGGTCTCGTAGTCTTCACCGCTACCGATGATGTTGCCGTCGGCGTCGCATAAAGCCTCATCCTCGTAGACGGCTCCACGCGGACTGTCGATGTAGCAATCGTTGAGCGTCATGCTTCCGAAGTCCCTGAAGCAGCCTTTGTTATGAGCCTTGGCTACTATATCGGAGCTGTTGATCACGAGAGCCACACTGGATTCACCGGTGATGGCATACGAGAAGCCGTCACCGACCACGATACTGGCATTGCTAATGGTGAGTTTGTCGCCGCGATCCTGATAGATTGCGATATTGCTTTGTTCTGGGCCTGCGCTTTTGAGAGTGAGCGTGCCGCCACCTTGAATTTCAGTGTTGCCCATCAAATATATGATAATGTAGTTGTCATAGGCTGTCGTGAGTTTGCTGTCGACATCTACATTAATGATAAGGTCATCAATGCTGCTTTCGATGATGCGGCAGTGTGCCGTGTTGTCGCAGTCGCCTGCGATGTGGAGGGTCTTGTACCAGCTTACGTAGCTGAAGACTCCGTTTCCGAGAATGTCATCCTTGTTGACCTCGTTGACCTGCGTGCCTGCAATCCAGAGCTTATAGGCCTGAATATCTATGGCCAGCGGTCCGGTGTAGTGTGCGTCGTTGAGCTGTACGTAGCGCTGGGTGGTGTTGTAGTAGGCTCCCTCTGGCTCCACTATGGCGAGCTGCGATAAGTTGAAGCTGAGGAATCCGCTGATAGGCTCAGCGACGCTTCCCTCCACAGGCTCGTATTTCATGGCGCTGGGGTAGTAGATGTCGAGAATGGGGTTGAAGCCTGTGGCGTAGAGCCCCCTTCCGGCTGTGATTTTGAAGTCAGGCCCCTGAAGAGTCATGCTCAGTGTTCTGCCGGTGTCGCTGTAGGTAGCTGCCAAGCGCATGCCAATGCTCGTCTTATTGGTTGACTTGAGGTTGAGAGTGCCGTCGCCCTCGAAGGTTATGTTTGCGCGAGAGTCGAAGAGTATGGCGTTGTCGGCATTGTTGGCTATGGTGTTCTCACCCGTGACGATGACCTTGAGATCATTTATGCTGCTCTCAATCTTTGTGAGTGCGTTGCTACCGCTGAGCTTCAGCTCGCCGGCCTCAGCATCGAACGTCACCTTGCCGTCGCCGAGGATGTCGGCAGCAGTGGTTTCGTTGACTTGGATACCGTTGACGTAGAGGTTGTACACCTTCACCTTCTGTATGACGACATTCTGGGCGAGAACATTGCCGACATAAACGCCTCCATCCTTAAACTCGGCGCCGGCAGGCTCTACAATTGTCTGACCATCGTTGAGGGTAAAGCTGTTGAGACCAGAAATAGAGGATGCCCTGACAACGGCGTCTTCGCCAATGACGAGACTGCCCCATGATGATGCGCTGCCATTATAGCCTATGCCTGCACCTTTTGCATTAGATTCTAAAGTGACGCTTCCTCCTACAGCGAGTCTGGCGCGACTAAGATAGGTGGCATAACTATTCGAATAATCGCTTGTCAGGCTGAGCTTGCCATCGCCTATCAGATATGCCTCGGTCTTATTCCCTTGCAACCAGAGAGCAGAGAACAATCCATTGTTGCCTTTAATGACATTGTCGCCATTGACAACTATGTCTATGGCAAAGTCATCACCTGAGCGAACCATGATCCCGCCTTGATTGGTCGCCGTGCCCTGATAGTCTATCGTAGCGCTGTTCAGCGTCAGAGTCTTTGTGCTGGGGTTGTATGTCACGGCCTCGCCACCTCCGGCGGTGATGTACGGGCTTCCGACCTCGATGACATCATTGCTGCCACCTGGTGTATTATATACGACATTCAGTTGCTTGCCACAGACGTAGATAGGCAGTTTCTCCTTGATGGACATAAATGTGACGTTCGACGCCACATTGTCGCCATTCAGTTTCACCATCTTAGCGGCCTCGTCAAAGTAGCAACCTGGAGTTCCGTTCTTAGGATAGCCGTCTTGAGCATAGAAATCGGTATTATCCAACGTCAGCTTTTCGACATTACATATGGCCGCTCCGCCGCTGGCGTTATTGAAACAGAAACCATATGGGTCAGTCGACACCTTTTTAATTACCACCTCATTTTGCGTACCGAAAATTCCAACTGACTTAGAGTCTGAGATAAAGTATGACGAATTCTCGAACACCAGCTTCCTGCAGCTGCCCATGCATGAGATACCGAATCGGTCTGACTTCAGCGTCATACAGCCAGTTCCTGTGAACGTCATATTGCTGTTAGTCCCTACCGCATCGTAGGTCGTGGTTATATTGTTGTCGCCTATCAGCTTGATTGTAAGGTTGCCAACAGTACTATCCGTCCAGATGCCATAGACATCAGCTGCCGTGGAATTCATCGTCACGCCGTTGAGCGTCAGAGTATTTGAGGAGGATTCGTAACTGATGGTGCCTGATGTGAGGCCATCGACGGTGAAATTTGAGGCGTTAAGGTTAGTAATCGGCTTGCCGAGTATCGAAAGGTCGTATTTCTCCTCGAGCGCAATGTTCACAGACTTGGCGAAGTCATCACCTTCGGCAGCCTTGAAGGCACACTTTGCGCTGTCGTAGGAAGTTCCATCGGTAGAGCCGCAGCCTGTCAGGGTGCACGACTTGAAACCTGCCACGGCACCATGACCTGAATCGGTGCAGGAGGTTGTAGACTTAACGGCGGCATTGGAGATTTTCAATGTCCCCTGTCTCGGGGTGGTGCCTCCCGTACCACCATTTATGCCCCAGTGGTTTCCCGTTGACACGAGCGTGAGGTCGCGGATATATGTCTCCTTGGCATAAACCGAAATAGGAGCATATTGGCCGTTGCCGGGATCCTTGCTGTTTATGGTGAGGGATGCGGTGGCTATGTTGGCACCATATAGCTCAAGGTCGCAACCGGAGCAAGAAATACCTCCATAGGTTGCACTTATAGAATTTACACCATTGACAAGAATGTTGAGTTTCGTTGAACCTGTGCAGCGGATGGCATAATTTTCTGATGTCGCAAAAAAGACACCCGTGAGCATCAACGTGTTTGTTGAAGCATCATACCAGATGTTACCAACTGTAAGTCCCGTAGGGTAGACGTTTCCAGTGGCTGTCACTTTCACGTTTCCTACTGTCAAGTCTGCCCACGTCGCCGCTGACAGCGTCATGAGCAATAATAATGAAGTAAAGAATCTTTTCATAGCTGTAATAATAATAAAGTTAAACAATAATGTGTTATTTGGGACTTTTTTCAGAGATGCAATGCTGCCTGCCGCTCCTGAACATATTGCATTGGCGAACGGCCGAAATAGCGGATGAAGGTGTGGGTGAAGTGGGCGTGGTCGGTGAAGCCGCAGGCCTGCGCCACGGAGGAAATGGAGTCCTGAGGGTAGTCGTTCAGGAGGCGAACAGCCTCGCGCATGCGCAACAACATAATGTAGACGGCAGGGGTGATGCCTGTGGCGTTCTGCAACTGTCGGCGCAACTTCGAAATGCTGACGCAGAGCCGCGCAGCCACGTTGACGGCCGAAGCCTGGTTGACAGCCATCAAGTCGAGAACGGTGCTGTCGACCTGAGAGACAAAAGTGCGCTGGTAGGTGCTCATTGTCTGCTTCTTTAAACACTGCTCGAGGGCATTGAACCTGCTGTTTTCTTCCATTTTGCCTTGAAAGGTTTACTGTGTGTGGGCAAAGGTCGCTATTTTTGCTCAAAGTCTTCTTGTCTTTTTTTTACAAAGTTTTGTCTATTCTTTACAAAATACACCTTTTGCAGCTCTTTTTGTCTATTCTTGACTAATAATTGTTAAATCAGGCGTGACGTTTGCCGCTTTTAGCGAGAAGCCATATCTTTGCCGTTCAATAAATCAAAAAAAAAGAACATACTTATGACCATTCGTTGCAAGATCTACCATGAGGCATTACTATCTGCCGTGGCCGTCATGGCTCTTTTCTGCGTAACAGCGTCGTACGCCGGCGAATCAGCGGAGCTGAATGCCGTGGACAGCCTGCTGAATGTCTACGCACAGAGCGACAGAGGAGGCAAGGTGAGCATCGGGCGGAGGCTGATAAGCATTTACAAACAGTCTGATGCCTTCCTTGACGAGGCACCCACGATCGGCGCCACGATGCCGGCGGACTCTCTTGACCTCGTAGTCTACTATGCCACCGACCGCTTCTACGTCGTCAACGCCTACTACGCCGAAGCACTCGACTACAACGAACGGGCCACCAAGCATGGCAGCCGGCAGCAGCCCAACATCCACGCCACGCTGCTCTGCGACCGTGCCTATTGCCTGTACAAGACAAGCCGGCTGTCGATGGCCACCGAGGCAGGGCAGGAAGCCGTGCGCTATTGCCAGCAGACGGGCAACCTGCTGCAGCTCTCGCGAGCGTACCTTTATCTCGCTATCATCAACGTGAACATCAGCACCGATAACCGGCCGCAGGCAAAGAAGTTCATACTCAAAGCCATAGACACTAACCGCAAGGCAGGTCCCAACCGCCAGCTCCACAACACGCTCGGCGTGGCCAGCGAGATATTCTGCGCCGCAGGCGAGGTGGAGAAGGCCATCGACTACGGGCTGCAAGCCGTGGCCGCAGCCGAGGATATAGGCTACGAGGCGGGCGTGGCCAACCACCTCTCGCAACTGAGCTATGCCTACAACCGCAACAGGCAATACCAGCTCGGGCTCGAGACAGCCGAGAGGGCCATAGCAATGGTGGAGGCCATGAACATCCCCGACCGCAACCTGCTGGCCATAAGCATGGAATACAAGGGATGGAACCTCTTGGACATGGGCCATAATGCCGAGGCTGCCGAGGTGCTGCGCGAGGCTGCTGCCATAGAAGCCGAAGTGGGCAACACCCGCGCCGTGAGCTACGACATGAAAGTGATATGCGAAGCACTCGAACCTATTGACCCGCAAGGGGCGCTGCAGGCGCTAAAGCTCTACACCGCCATGTCCGACTCTATGCACACAGCACAGCTGCAGGAAGCTCTCGGGCAGGCCAACGCCAGCTTCCGCAACGACGAGCTGCAGGAGAAGAACGCGCAGGAGCGGCAGACGAGCCGCATCATACTGCTTGCATCGGTTTCCATTGTTCTGCTGCTCATAGCTACCATAGGAGCACTATGGTGGGCCAGCCGACAGAAGTCGCGCACCAACAAGACGCTGAAACGCCTGTCGCTGGCAAGAGAACAGTTCTTCACGAATGTGACGCATGAGTTACGCACGCCGCTGACCGTAGTGCTGGGGATGAGCGAGAAGCTAAACGAAAACACCCCGCCCGACCAAATTGCCACGGCAGGCGACTTGATCCACCGTCAGGGCGAGCAGCTGCTTAGCCTCGTAAACCAGCTTCTCGACCTCTCGAAGGTGAGTTCTGCCATCGAGCGGCAGCCGACGCGGACTACCGACATTGCGGCTTTCACGGAGATGACAGTGGAAGGCTTCAGCGAGATGGCGCGCAAGCAAGGCATAGCGATTAACTTCGAAGCCGAAGACCGCCCGATGGTGGCCAACATTGTCCCCGACTACCTGCAGAAGGTCCTCAACAACCTGATTGGCAATGCCCTCAAGTTCACCGAAGCGGGAGGAGAGGTGAACGTAGGGCTGGCACGTAGGAAAGGCAAGCTCACCCTCACCGTGGCCGACACCGGCATGGGCATCGATACCGAGGACCTGCCCCACATCTTCGAACCTTTCTTCCAGAGCGACCCAGAGAGCGGCATAGGGTCGGGCGTAGGTCTGACGCTGGTGAAGCAGATCGTGGATGCGCTCGGCGGCACAATAAAGGCCGAGAGCGAAAAAGGGACGGGAACGAAGTTCACGGTGGAGGTGCCAGAGGCCAGCGGGCCCAACCCCGCCCTCTCCGGAGCCACCTCCAGTCCCCTCCGAGTGGGCATACATATCAAACAAAAAAGCACGCCACCCCTCATGGTGGGACGGAAGGGGGCTGGCAGAGAGGATCGACCCTCCATACTCATCGTTGAGGACAATGCCGACGTGGCCTACTATATCAGCAGCCTGCTGAGCGATGGCTACGACGTGACCACTGCCCAGGACGGACGGCAGGGACTGGAGCGGGCACACGAGCTGATGCCCGACCTCATCATCACGGACATCATGATGCCCCACACCGACGGCCTCGAACTGTGCCGGCAGATACGATCGGACGAACTGACAAACCATATCCCCGTAATCGTAGTAACTGCCAAAGCCACTGAGAGGGACCGCCTGCGGGGCCTCGAAGCGGGAGCTGACGCGTACCTCTACAAGCCCTTCAATGCCGACGAGCTGCACCTGCGCATAGAAAAGCTCCTCGAACAGCGGAGGCTGTTGCAAGAGAAGTATAGGGTCTCAGGGATACAATCAGAAACACAAGTCTTACCCTCAAGCGCAGCAAGCTCCACCTCTTTGCAAGAGAGGGGGCTGGTTGGTGAGCCTGAGGGTGGCGAGTCTGTATCCCTGCGTGAGCAGGCCGAGATAGAGTTCCTCGAACGCATGAAAACCAACGTCCACTCGCTTATGGCCGACGGCGTGACGGACGTCGACAGCGTGGCGGCCCGCCTCTTCCTGAGCCCCTCGCAACTGCGGCGCAAGCTGCAAGCCATCACAGGTACCACGCCCGCACAGTATATCCTCGACATTCGCCTGGCCGAAGCCTGCCGCCTGCTTCACGAGCGGCCGACGCTCTCGCTGGCTGAGGTGGCCGAACGCTGCGGCTTCGCTGACCAGTCTCACTTCAATCACGCCTTCCGCCGACGCTTCGGCACGACGCCGAGGGCGTATAAGAAGACAGAGGATTAGGGAGTAGAAACCAAGGACCTGGTGGCAAAAAAATTGTCCTTTTCCGCACACTTTTTACACCATAAAATTTTTTTCACGAATCACTTGCTTGAATCGTGGGAATGCCTTACCTTTGCAGACGATTCGCCACTCATCGCAAGGCGATGATTATAGCCCTAATGACTTAACTATTTAAAACACAATATTATGAATGACGACATTACCAACCGCCCACGCGACAACACCGCCTCTCAGGGCGACGACTTCCCGGAAGTGAAGACCGTCGCCACCGCTTTCTGCTTCTCATTCTCGACCGCTCAAGTGATTACCAACGAGGAGCTTGAGCGACTCGTGATCAACGTAGGTAAGATTTGCTACTCCTTAGGGCTCGCTGAAGGCAGGGCTGATGCCTTCCACGAGATTGCCATCATGAAAAGCGGGCCGGCCACAAAAGCCGAACCGCAAACGCCTCACATCGTCGTGGCCAACAAGGCTGAGATCAACGAACAACCGACAACGCACCCGGGATAACCTGAAATACGCATCACCATGGCAAAATATATAGTATGGGCCGAAACAGCCGTCGTCAACGAAGGGCCTGGCTCGACAGCCGCTGCAGAGACCGACAGCCCCAAATATGACATCCAAGCCGACAATTTCGTCGTGAACGAATATATGCCTGACGCCTGCGCTGCAAGCGCCTCCGACAGCCTCTCAACCTCAGCCAACACTGACGCCCACGGAGCACCGTGCGCTACCGACATCCTGCCACCCGAGCTCCTGACAGACGACGCTCTGGCGGTGTGGCAAGGGCTCGTGGAGGCCCAATTCCTCACCTCCGACTGGCAGCCGGCACCCTCGACGACAAAGATGCAAAGCATGCTGATAGCCCTGGAACTGAGCACACGCTTCCTCGGTACCACCTCGTGGCAGCCCTTCGAGCGCCTGTGGCAGCAGAAGCATCTGGCTCAGAAGCACAGGAAGATGATTGATTCGGGACAGATGCCAAAACGAGGCCAGGAAATTTCCAAGATAGCTACCGGACACCGGGCAGCGCTGAAGAACTAAACCATTAACAATCAAAGCCCGAGGGGGTTATATACCGGTTATGATAGCCGATATATAACCCCCTCGGGATTTATTTTTTGCCGACCTTTGCAGCGTGTCGACACAACAAAAGGATTTATTAACTCAACCAAACACTGCAAAGCAACAATGAAACTGAAAAAGAACCAGAACTACCTGCAGAGCCGCGCTTTCTACGCCGACGTCTGCCGCCTGGCACGCCTGCGCGCACGCCGACATGCCATTGTCATTGACATCGCACGACTCGAGGAACACATCCGCCGGCAGATGGAGCCCGCTACAGAGATCGTAGACCTGAACTTCATGCGCTCTAACGCCGGTGCGCCCGAAAGCGAACGGCGGGAGATGTTCGTGGCACGTATCGACGTGCTGGGCAACCTCATCGTGCATCCGCCATTCGTCAGCAAGCGCTTCCGCCCGTGGACCGACGAGGTACCTGCCGACGACGCGGGCACCAACGGCGCCGAGGACAATCGACAAGAACACAAATGCTAACCACTAACAGACAATCACCACTATGATGATCAGAGCCTACCAGAAGGGTGAACTGGCCGCTATGTACTATCCCTGGTGCTCGCAGAGGCAGGCACTGCGCTGCTTCCGCAGGGACCTGGAACTGGCCACCGAACTCAACCAACGCCTGCAGCTGACAGGCTGGCGCCCATCACGCCGGGTTCTCACGCCCGTGCAGGTGCGCCTCATCTTTGAAGCCTTGGGCGAACCGCTCGACTGAACGGCCTCGCCTGAACAGCACGAAAAACTCATTGTGAAAAAACCCTTAAGGGTTCGGCGCATAACCCTTAAGGGTTTTGCCCAAAACCCTTGAGGGTTTTTGCTATAACCCTTGAGGGTTTCTGCGACAAGGGTTGAATAGATATTTTCACCCGCCCAGCGGCTTTCAGCCTCCACCCCTGAAAAAAAAGCGCAAAAACTTTGAACTTTAAAATCTAATCTCTAATCTTTTCCCTATCTTTGCAGCCGGGAACTTTCCATTTCCCGACATCCATCATTCAATATTCATTATTCATTTTTCCATGAAGCTTTTCCTGCTCGACGCCTACGCCCTCATCTACCGTGCCTACTACGGCTTCATCAAGAACCCGCGCATCAATAGCCGCGGCGAGAATGTCTCGGCCGTGTTCGGCTTCCTCAACTCGCTCGAGGAGGTGCTCGCCAAGGAGCAGCCTACGCACATAGGCGTGGCTTTCGACCCCCACGGAGGCACCTTCCGCCACGAAGCATACCCCCCCTACAAGGCGCAGCGCGAGGAAACGCCCGAGGCCATACGCTTCGGCACGCCGATCATCAAGGAGATTCTCGGGGCCTACAACATACCCGTGATCGAAGTGGCCGGCTTCGAGGCCGACGATGTCATCGGCACGCTCGCACGCCAGGCCGACGAGCAGGGCATCACCACATATATGATGACGCCCGACAAGGACTACGGGCAGCTGGTTACGCCCCGCGTGAGCATCTTCAAGCCTCGCAACTCCGGGCCGGGCTTCGAGACCTTAGGGCCTGCCGAGGTGTGCGCCAAATGGGGCATCAAAGAGCCGAAACAGGTAATTGACATCCTCGGACTCATGGGCGACGCATCAGACAACATACCAGGTTGCCCCAAGGTGGGCGAGAAAACGGCTGCGCAACTGATCCAGCAGTTCGGGTCGGTGGAGAACCTGCTGACCGCTACCGGCGAGCTCAAGGGCAAGCTGCGCGAGCGCGTGGAAGAGAATGTGGAGCAGATACGCATGTCGAAGTGGCTCGCCACGATAGTCACTGACGTGCCAGTAGCCCTCGACATGGAGGCGCTCCGATATACCGAGCCCGACCACGAACGCCTCACGGAGCTCCTCCTGCGCTATGAGCTGCGGGCGCTGTTGCAACGCAAGTTCGGGGATACGCCCTCACAGTCAGCCCGAGGAAGAGGGTACATGTCCTCTGGAATACAGGCGGAAACGCCCGCATCCACCCGTGGAGCACGGGAGGAGGCCGGAACCCAGCTCGACCTCTTCAGCCAGCCGGCTGAAGAACCCTTGCCCGCATCGGCCGCGCCACAGGCAGAAGAGACTCCTACATCGCTCGCAGTATATTCGCCCGAGACGGCTTCTTACTGCCTCGTAGACACGCCCGAGGAGCAGGAGGCACTGGCCAGAAAGCTCGCAGAGGCCGAAGTAGTAAGCATCGACACCGAGACGACGTCGACCAACGCTATCGACGCTGAGCTCGTAGGCCTCAGCTTCGCCGTACGCGAAGCCGAGGGCTACTACGTGCCAGTGCCCGCTGACCGCGCCGAAGCGCAGGCCACGGCGGAGCGCTTCCGCTGCGTCTACGAGAACCCGGCCTCGCTAAAGGTGGGGCAGAACCTGAAGTACGACATCAACGTGCTGGCGAACTACGGCATAGAGGTGAGCGGACCGCTGTTCGACACCATGGTGGCTCACTACGTGCTCCAGCCCGAGATGCACCATGGCATGGACTATCTGGCCGAAGCCTACCTGCACTACCGCACCATACACATCGACGAGCTCATAGGCAAGAAAGAGCGCGGCAAGCAGCAACTCTCGATGCGCGACGTGGCCCCCGGGCGCGTATGCCCCTACGCCGCCGAGGATGCCGACATAACGCTGCGCCTCTACAAGACCTTCCTGCCTATGCTCCACGACGAAGGAGCCTACGAACTGTTTGCCGAGACCGAGATGCCCCTCGTGCCGGTGCTGGCCGAGATGGAGCGCACGGGCGTACGCATCGACACCGACGCACTGAAAGCCGTGGGCGTAGGCTTCGACGAGCAGCTCAGGCAGATAGAGCGCGAGGTGTGGGAACTGGCAGGCGAGGAGTTCAACATTCAGTCGCCCCGGCAGGTAGGCGTCATTCTCTTCGAACGCATGCACCTCGACCCTCGGGCTAAGAAGACCAAGTCGGGGCAGTACACCACCTCCGAGGAAGCGCTCGAACGCATACGCCACAAGAGTCCCATCGTAGAGAAAATCCTCGAATACCGCCGCATGCGCAAACTCTCGGGCACTTACATCGACGCCCTGCCGAAACTGATAAATCCGCGCACAGGACATATCCACACCTCATTCAACCAGACCATCACGGCCACAGGACGGCTCTCAAGCTCGGAACCGAACCTCCAGAACATCCCAGTACGCTCTGATGCAGGGCGCGAGATCCGCAAAGCGTTCCGCCCAGAGCCCGGCCAGCTGTTCTTCTCGGCCGACTATTCACAGGTGGAACTACGCATCATGGCCCACCTGAGCCAGGACGAAAGCCTCATCGACGACTTCCGCCAAGGCCACGACATACACACGGCCACGGCCGCAAAGATATTCCACAAGGCGCCCGAGGACGTGACGCGCGACGAGCGCAGCCGCGCAAAGACGGCCAACTTCGGCATCATCTACGGTATCACGGCCTTCGGCCTGACCGAACGGCTCGGCATCAGCCGCACGGAAGCCAAACAGCTCATCGACACTTATTTTATCATGTACCCACGCGTACACGCATATATGCAGGAAAGCATAGAACGTGCTCGCGAGCAGGGCTTCACAACTACGCTCCTCGGGCGCCGGTGCTACCTGCGCGACATCAATTCGCACAACGCCACCGTGCGGGGCCTGGCAGAGCGCATAGCCATCAACGCTCCCATTCAAGGCTCGGCGGCCGACATCATCAAGCGGGCAATGGTGGCCATAAGCCGCCGCTTCAGCCAAGAAGGCATACGCTCGAAGATGATCCTGCAGGTGCACGACGAGCTCAACTTCTCCGTCCTGCCCGAAGAGCGCGAGCGCGTAGAGCAAATCGTAATCTCCGAGATGCAAGGCGCAGCCTCACTCAGCGTACCCCTCATAGCCGACTCTGGCTGGGGCGACAACTGGCTCGAAGCACACTGACGGCCATCTGCCAAAGAAGCGCACGGCGGAATGATTGCTGAAGGCTGTGTCTGCAACAGCTGTCTGCACCTTTGGCGTACCATTTCGAAAGTTTTGCCGGCCTTTTCATAATAATTATCACAGTTTGTTTGGCTGGCCAAGCGTCTTTTCGTACCTTTGCACTCAATTAAAAACGATTTCATAAACCCATAAACACACAAGCACAATGAAGAAGATTCGTGCAGCCGTAGTAGGCTACGGCAATATTGGCAAGTATGCCCTGGAGGCTCTCGTTGAGGCTCCCGACATGGAAGTGGCCGGCATCGTTCGCCGCCGGGGCGCCGAGGACCTGCCCAAGGAGCTCGAGGGCTACAAGGTCGTGAAGGACATTCGCGAGCTCGAAGCTGTTGACGTGGCTATCCTGGCCACGCCCACGCGCAGCGTAGAGGCCTACGCCAAGGACATCCTGGCACTGGGCATCAACACCGTCGACTCGTTCGACATCCACACCCAGATTGTGGACCTGCGACGCTCGCTCGATGCTGCAGCCAAGGCGGGCGGTGCGGTGAGCATCATCAGCGCCGGCTGGGACCCGGGTTCGGACAGCGTGGTGCGCACCCTCATGGAAAGCCTCGCCCCGAAAGGCATCTCATACACCAACTTCGGCCCCGGACGTTCGATGGGACACAGCGTGGCCGTGCGCGCCATTGAGGGTGTGCGCGACGCGCTCAGCGTGACAATACCCCTCGGCACGGGCATTCACCGCCGCATGGTGTACGTAGAGCTGGAGGAGGGCGCAGACTTCGAGACGGTGAAGCAGGCCGTGCTCACCGACCCCTACTTCGTCAACGACGAGACACACGTCCAACAGGTGGCTTGCGTCAAGGACCTCAACGACGTGGGCCACGGCGTGAACCTCGTGCGTAAGGGCGTCAGCGGGCAGACCCACAACCAGCTCTTCGAGTTCAACATGAAGATCAACAACCCTGCCCTGACGGCTCAGGTGCTGGTGAACGTGGCTCGCGCCTCGATGCGCCAGCAGCCCGGCTGCTACACCATGATTGAAATCCCCGTCATAGACCTGCTGCCCGGCGACAAGGAGCAGTGGGTGGGGCATCTGGTATAGTACCCAATCCCCTGCCCTACCCGCCCGGGAGGGAGCGATTACCTGTCAAGACGAGTATTCAAGTATGAGTGAAAACAATCAGTCAAAAGTAACTGCTCCCTCCATAACAAGGAGGGCGGGAGGAGAGACCGTATGCTCTATAGGCTTCTTCGACGGCGTGCACCGCGGCCACAAATACCTCGTCAGGCAAGTGCTGGACGAGGCTCGTGAGCGCGGTGCACGCTCGCTTTTGGTTACCTTCGACCGCCACCCACGCTCGCTCTTTGCGCCTGCTACGGCACCACAGCTGCTGACCTCTCACGCCGAAAAGATGGAGTTGCTGCGACAGACTGGCGTCGACGATGTCTGCGTGCTTGACTTCAACCACACTCTCGCAGCCCTCACAGCTCGCGATTTTATGGTGGAGGTGCTGCAGCAGATGGGCGTCACGACCCTCGTCATTGGCTACGACCACCACTTCGGGCGCCCGCAGGGCGAGACCTTCGAGGACTATGCTGCCTACGGGCGCGAGCTGGGCATCGACGTGGTGCAGGCCCGCGAGCTCGAAGGAGGCCACGTCAGCAGCTCTGCCATACGCCGTGCACTCAGTGAAGGCCGCGTGGAACTGGCAGCAGAACTGCTGGGAAGGCCTTACACGTGGGCGGGCCGCGTAGTCCACGGCTACGGCATAGGGCGCCGCCTGGGCTTCCCTACGGCCAACCTCGAAGCGGACGAGCCGCAGAAGATGTTGCCCGGCAGCGGGGCTTACGCCGTTCATGCCGAAGATTTGGGATCTAACGATACTTCATCCGCCATCAGCCACCCGACAAGAAAGCCCGGCATGCTCAACATCGGCTGCCGCCCTACGCTCGGCAATGGCAGCGACGTAAGCGTCGAAGTACACCTCTTTGACACACATGCCGACCTCTACGGCCACCGCCTACGCCTCACCTTTGCCGCACATCTGCGCAGCGAACAGCGCTTCACCGACGAACAGGCGCTGGCCAACCAGCTGGCACATGATGCCGAAGCAGCCCGCGAGATACTGTCGGCCCAGAAGTAAACAACCATACCACAAGCCATAAACTACGGCAGAGCCGCACAATCATGAGCAAACTCGCTTCGAAGCCATTCTGGCTCTTCATCATCATTTTCTTCGTCAGCCAACTCGCCGGAGTCATTGTGCCGATAGTGGCTAACATCAAACTGGCTGGCAATGCAGCTTCGCCAGTGTCGACGATGGCAGCGGCCCTGCTGGTAGCTAACGTGCTGGGCATAGTGCTCTTCTTGCTCTTCCGCCCGGCAAGCGTCACCTGGGACAGCACCATAGCAGGCCTACGCGGCCGCAACAGGAGGCGGTCGCTGCTCGCTGTGGCTACTGCCGTGCCCGTCGTGCTGCTGCTCAACATCACCCAGGAACTGCTGCCCGAGCTGCCCGACTTAGTGGGCAAGACCACCTTCGACGGCATCGCCAGAAACCCTCTGGGCTGCCTCACCATCAGCATCGTAGGCCCCGTGTGCGAGGAACTGCTGTTCCGCGGCGGCATACAGACCGACCTCAGCAAGCGCTACAGCCACCAGGGATGGTTCGTGCCAATAGCCATGACGGCCGCCTTCTTCGCCATCATCCACATGAACCCAGCCCAGCTGCCCGTAGCCTTCGCCATGGGCCTCCTGCTCGGCTTCGCCTATTGGTGGACAGACTCGCTCGCAGCGCCCGTGTTCATCCACATCTTCAACAACAGCCTGGCCTGCATAGCCTATTTCCTTTCACCCGACGACGACAGCATCATCCGCCAGCTTGGCGGCCAGGCCGGCACTGCCATCACAGCCGCCGCGTGCGTGTTACTGCTTTTCCTGGCCTTCCTCGCCATGCGCAAAGAAGGCTTTGAAAAGGCTTAAAAGAGGTGAAAAAACATTTTTTCTATATAATTAATGTATTCTTCGGCAAATTTTGTGTAGTTTTGCGCCCACATTTCGACAAAACACATAGATTATGCCATCAAACCTCGTTATCGTAGAGTCGCCGGCAAAAGCCAAGACCATTGAGAAATTCCTTGGCAAGGACTACAAAGTTATGTCGTCCTACGGACACATCCGCGACCTCAAGAAGCACAAATTCAGCGTCGACACAGACACCTTCGAACCCGTGTACGAAGTGCCGGCCGACAAACAGAATATAGTCTCACAGCTGAAAACCAACGCCAAGAAGGCCGACGTAGTATGGCTCGCATCTGATGAAGACCGAGAGGGAGAAGCCATAGCATGGCATCTGCAGCAGGTGCTCGGCCTCGACCCTGAGGCCACGAAGCGAATCGTATTCCACGAAATCACCAAGCCCGCCATTCTCGAAGCCATTGAGAAGCCGCGAAAGATCGACCTCGGACTGGTCAACGCACAGCAGGCCAGGCGCGTGCTCGACCGCATCGTAGGCTTCAAGCTCTCGCCCGTGCTTTGGCGCAAGGTGAAGCCCAACCTCAGCGCAGGCCGTGTGCAAAGCGTAGCTGTGCGGCTCATCGTGGAGCGAGAGCGCGAGGTGCAGGCCTTCGAGCCGGAGGCCTACTACCGCGTCACAGCCCAGATGGTGAAAGCCGACGGCACAACCTTCCGCGCCGATCTCAACCGCCGCTTCCAAAGCGAGGACGAGGCGCGAGACTTCCTCGAGAGCATCAAAGAGGCTACATTCACCATAGAAGACATACAAAAACGCCCAATTCATCGATCGCCCGCACCACCCTTCACCACCAGCACGCTGCAACAGGAAGCGGCACACAAGCTCGGGCTGCCCGTATCGCAGACCATGCTCATAGCACAACGGCTCTATGAGAGCGGACTCATCACCTACATGCGTACCGACAGCCTCAACCTGTCAAGACTCGCTCTCGCAGCAAGCAAGACTGTGATAACGGAGCAGATGGGAGAGCAGTACGTGAAGATACGGAGCTACCACACCTCAAGCAAAGGCGCACAGGAGGCACACGAAGCCATACGCCCAACGTACCTCGACCGCACCGACATAAGCCAGGGACGCGCCGCACGCAACCAGCAGGAGCGACGACTCTACGAGCTTATATGGAAGCGAACCATCGCCAGCCAGATGGCCGACGCTGAGCTCGAGAAGACAAACGTCACCATAAGCATCGACGGACATCAGGAGAAATTCGTGGCTACAGGTGAAGTTGTGACCTTCGACGGCTTCCTGAAAGTGTACAGAGACACCGAGGTAGCCGACACTGCCGAGACAACCGATGCCACCGAAGGCACGGCTCTCCTGCCAGCCTTAGCCCTCGGCGAAAGCCTCACAGACAACGAGGTACAGGCCATAGAGCGATTCACACAGCGACCACAGCGCTACAACGAAGCCAGCCTCGTACGCAAGCTCGAAGAGCTCGGCATAGGGCGCCCGTCGACCTACGCCCCTACCATCAGCACCATACAGCAACGCGAATACGTGGCAAAGAACGACAAACCCGGCGAACAACGCTCGTACCACACACTGACGCTCGCTGACGGAAAGATAAAAACGGCCACACACAAAGTCACCCTGGGCGCAGAGCGCGGGCGCCTCGTGCCTACCGACACCGGCATCGTGGTCAACGACTTCCTCATGCAGTACTTCCCAACTATCATGGACTATAACTTCACCGCCGACGTTGAGAAGGAGTTCGACGCCATAGCCGACGGACAGGAAGAGTGGCAGGGTATGATACACAACTTCTACGAGACGCTCGACCCTCTCGTGGAGAAAACGCTCAACAGCAAAAACGAACTGCGAGCCGGCGAACGCCTCCTGGGCAACGACCCCGCCACAGGCCTGCCCGTCAGCGTAAAGATCGGACGCTTCGGGCCAGTAGCTCAGCTCGGCGAGGCCAGCGACACGGCCAAACCACGCTTCGCACAGCTCAACAAGGGCCAAAGCATCGAGACCATCACACTCGACGAGGCTCTCGAGCTGTTCCGTCTGCCCCGCATACTCGGGCAGTTCGAAGGCGACGACGTCAACGTAGGCCGGGGACGCTACGGCTTCTACGTCCTCAACCAGAAAAAATTCGTCAGCATACCCGACTCGCTCGACCCCTTCACACTCACACTCGACGAGGCCATAGAACTCATCAAAGCCAAACGACAGGACGAGACCGACCGCCACATCAAAGCCTTCGACGAAGAGCCTGACCTCGAAATCGTGAACGGGCGCTACGGACCATACATAGTCTACAAAGGCAACAACTACCACCTCACCAAGCCGTTGCAGAAGCGGGCTGCTGAGCTGAGCCTCGAGGAATGCATGGACATCATCAAGGAACAGAACGAACACCCAAAGACGACTGCCACCACACGACGACGCTTCGCCAAGCGGAAGTAAGGCAACAAAGCCTTTGAAGGCAAACACTGAACGGCAAACACCGAACGTAAAACCATAAACATAAAGACACAACGAATGATACGAATCATTCTCATTGGATATATGGGCGCAGGAAAGACCACCGTAGGCAAGGCACTTGCTGCCGACCTGGGCGTCACTTTCTACGACCTCGACTGGTACATCACCATGCGCTACCGGCGCAGCGTTTCCGAAATATTTGCCGAGAGGGGCGAGGAAGGCTTCCGCGACCTCGAACAACGAATGCTCCACGAAGTGGCTGAGTTCGAGAACGTCGTCGTGAGCTGCGGCGGAGGCACACCTTGCTTCTTCGACAATATGGACTACATGAACTCGCTCGCCGACACCGTCTACCTCAAAGCCGAGCCCGAAGTGCTGACCAAACACCTGCTCATGGGCAAAGGACGGCGCCCTCTCATCGAAGGCAAGACGCCCGAAGAGCTCGAAGACTACATCAAACAGACACTCGTCGCGCGCGAACCTTTCTATACTAAAGCTAAATACAGCATCGACGTCTCGCTGCTCGACACGGCCGTCAAGGTGCAAGAGAGTGTACGCCTAATAAGAGAACTGTTAAAGGTATAATAAAATGAAGAAATGGCGCATTGAAGACTCCGAGGAGCTCTACAACATCAAGGGCTGGGGAGTAAGCTACTTTGGCATCAACGAAAAGGGACACGTCTACGTCACGCCAAAGAAAAACAGCGTGCAAGTCGACCTCAAGGAAGTGGTCGACGAACTGGCCACACGCCACGTCACGGCTCCCATGCTCCTACGTTTCCCCGACATCCTCGACAATCGCATCGAGAAAACCGATGAGTGTTTCCGCAAAGCGGCCAAGGAATACGACTATCAGGCCGAGCATTTCATCATCTTCCCCGTGAAGGTCAACCAGATGAGACCCGTCGTAGAAGAAATCATAAGCCACGGCAAGCGCTACAACCTCGGGCTCGAAGCCGGTTCAAAGCCAGAGTTGCACGCCGTGCTGGCTACCAACATGGACTCCGACAGCCTCATCATCTGCAACGGACACAAGGATCAAAACTTCATCGAGCTGGCCCTGCTGGCACAGAAGATGGGCAAACGCGTCTTCCTCGTCATAGAGAAGCTGCCCGAACTTAAGATCATTGCTGAGACAGCACAGCGCCTCGGCGTGCGACCAAACCTCGGCATTCGCATCAAACTCGCGGCTGGCGGCAGCGGCAAATGGGTCGAGAGCGGCGGAGATGCCTCGAAATTCGGTCTGAACTCCTCAGAACTGCTCATGGCTCTGCAGCTCCTTGACGAAATGGGACTGCGCGACTGCCTCAAACTGCTCCACTTCCACATCGGCAGCCAGATAACCAAGATACGCCGAATCTCCACAGCCTTGCGCGAAGCAGCCCAGTTCTACGTGCAACTCCACCAGATGGGATTCGACATAGAGTTCATCGACTGCGGCGGAGGCCTCGGCGTAGACTACGACGGCACCCGCTCCAGCAATTCCGAAAGCTCTGTCAACTACAGCATTCAGGAGTACGTCAACGACTGCGTTTACAACCTCGTGGAGGCGGCAAACAAGAATAATATCCCACATCCCAATATCATCACCGAGGGCGGACGCTCTCTCACAGCCCACCACAGCGTGCTCATCGTCGATGTGCTCGAGAGCGTGTGCGCTCCGCAGATGCCTGAAGACTTCCAACCAGGCGAGACAGACCACAAACTCGTCCACGACCTCACCGAGATATGGGACAAGCTCTCCAACCGCTCGCTCCTCGAAGACTGGCACGACGCCGAGGACATCCGCGAAGAAGCCCTTGACCTTTTCCGCCACGGAATCATTGACCTCAAGACAAGAGCCCAGATAGAATCCATCTACTGGGCAATCAGTCACGAGGTGGCAGAGCTCGCACACCACCAGAAGCACGTGCCCGACGAGCTGCGAGTCTTGGACAAGCAGATGGCCGACAAGTACTTCTGCAACTTCTCGCTCTTCCAGTCCATGCCTGACTCCTGGGCCCTCGACCAGCTCTTCCCAATCATGCCCATAGCTCGCCTCGGCGAACAACCTACGCGCAGCGCCACCCTCCAGGACATCACCTGCGACTCCGACGGCAAGATAACCACTTACGTCAACGGCGGACACCAGACCAACTACATCCCCCTCCACTCCGTGAAGGCCGACGAGCACTACTATATCGGCGTATTCCTCGTTGGTGCCTACCAGGAAATCCTCGGCAATATGCACAACCTATTCGGCGACACCAACGCCGTCCACATATCTGTAAACCGCGACAGCTATGACATAGAACAGGTAATCGACGGAGAGACTGTGGCCGACGTGCTGGAGTACGTACAATATGACCCGAAAAAACTCGTCCGCCGACTTGAGATCTGGGTGAGCCGGGCTATTAAGGACGGCAAGATTACCGAGGCCGAAGGCAAGGAATTTATCAGCAACTACCGTGCAGGACTGTACGGGTACACCTATTTGGAATGACGGAAGTAATAAAGGTGGGCGGAGCCGTAGTTGAGGACGTCGAGCAGCTGGCAGCTCTCCTTGACGCCTTTGCAAAGCTCGGGAGCCCTAAAATCCTCGTTCATGGCGGAGGACGCTCTGCCACACGACTGGCCGGACAGCTGGGCGTGGAAAGCCACATGGCCGGCGGGCGCCGCATCACCGAGGAGAAGATGCTGAAGATTGTCACGATGGTCTATGGCGGCCTCGTCAATAAGAACATCGTAGCGAAGCTGCAAGCACGGGGCGTCAATGCTCTCGGCCTGACCGGAGCCGACCTCAACCTCATACGTGCTCACCGCCGCCCCACGACACCCGAAGGCATCGACTTCGGCTTTGTGGGCGACGTCGACAGCGCCGACGGCGCTCGCCTGCAGCAGCTCCTCGACGCAGGCATCACTCCTGTCGTCGCCCCCCTTACCCACGACGGCCGTGGCCTGCTGCTGAACACTAATGCCGACACCATCGCTATGGCCGTTGCCACAGCTCTGCCGGAACAGACGTCGCTCACTTTCTGCTTCGATCTCCCCGGCGTACTCCGCGATGCCAAGGACCCGTCGACGCTCATCCCGAGGCTCACCGAGGCGGACTTCCGTGCACTCGTGGCCGACGGCACTATTGCCGGCGGTATGATTCCCAAGCTCGAGAACGCCTTCAAAGCGCTGCGCGAAGGCGTAATAAAAGTCCGCATCACCAGCTTCCACGACCTTCAGGGCGGCACTGTGATTACCCTCTGATATAATTACTTTCACCTTTCATCCTATCCCTTCCCCAAATACGTGGACTTCCGCACAGACATCCTTCCTCATCGCGACCGCCTCTACCGCCTCGCACTCGGCATCACGATGCACACGGGCGAGGCTGAGGACGTCGTGCAGGAGACTATGATACGCGCCTGGGAACGGCGTACGGAGTGGCCCATGATAAAGAACATGGGCGGATGGCTGGCCCTTATCTGCCGCAACCTCGCCCTCGACAGCAAGAAGCGCCAGGCTCGCACGGCATTTGCACATGTGGAAATGCCAAGCGACGAGGGCCGACGCATCGAAGCCCGCGACACTCTCGACTATATCCTCCGCATAGCAGCCACGCTTCCGCCGCCCCAGGACGACATCTTCCGCCTCCGCGACATCGAAGGCCTCAGCTATCAGGAGATAGCCCTACAGCTCGATATCAGCGAAGATCAGGTCCGTGTGTACCTGCACCGCGCCCGAAAGCGGTTGCGCGAGCAGATTGTTAATAAAATATAAATAAAGAGCGCCGGCTGTAACTTTCAGCCGGCGCCAGTCGTCATCCTAACAGATACGCACAGATACCCGTATGGACTACAAGTACATCGAACAGCTCATTGACCACTACTTCGAGGGTGAGACCACTCTCGAGGAGGAGCACATCCTGCGTGAGTTCTTCGCTCAAGGCGAGGTGCCCGAGCACCTGCGCCAATGGCAGCAGTTCTTCCGCAGCGAAGCCGAGCTGTCAGGAGCTCACTTGGACGAGCGTTTCGACCGTCGCATCATGGAGCTCGTGGGCGAGACGCACGTCACCGCCCGCCGTATCACATTGGCTCGCCGCCTGCGCCCCCTGTTCAAAGCAGCGGCATTCGTGGCCTTCGCCATCGTCATAGGCACAGCCTTGGAGCACGCCACCTCGCTCTCCACGCCAGCGGAGCCGCAAGGCGAGGCGGTAGTTCAAGACGAATTTGACCCAGGCGAAGCTACACCTCTGGACATCCGCTCGGCCGAAGTCGTAGAGATGCCGGACAGCACCAAGGCAAACGTACACTAAGAATTCATTTTTGCTTTTTCTATAAAACAACAGTTAGTGCTTATCTTGTGATACATTTCCCTGCAAACGAAGCTGTGAAGCTTCACCCCGTAATTAATTCTCAAGAATAATTAAGCATGTAACAATGAACTGAGGGCGACCGTGAGGCCGCCCTCTTTTCGTATACACCCCATACTTCTTTGAGGCGACGGATTCAAGGAGTGGATGTTATCGCTTGAACTGCCAGCGGGCAAGCAGTTGCAGATCGGTGCGCCAGGGCGAGCGTATAGTGGTTGGCCCAGAGGAGATGCGGTCGCGGTTGTGGTAGTGAGTGACGCCGCACTTCGCCTGCAGCTGCCAGCGGCGCGAGGCTTGCCACCGCACACTGGCGGCCAGACGCTCGCCCTTGCCGAAGAGATTAACCATGCCGAAGGACTGGAATAGGCTGGGCTCGTAGAGGAACAGGCGGCTGTCGTAGGCCCCAGAGGTATAGGCAGCAGGCGATCCGAGGCCCGTGGCAAAGAGCGTGGCGGCAAGCGAACAGCGCAGACGCCGGGATATGGCGGCGTAATCAATCCGGGGCATAATGGCGATGCCCGATGTCCGCTGGGACGGCGAGGCGGCTGCGACATGCGTTGCGAAGGCTGAAGCCTGAAGCGAGAGCCGCTCGGAAAGAGTCAGAGAGTAGTTTGCACGCAGGCGGCTGGTGAGGAAGCGGCGGTCGGAGCGTTCCTTACTCTTAAGGCTGTAGCGGATCGTGAAGCGCTGGAAGCGGCTGATGCTACAGGTAGCCAGCGCCGCAGTCTCGAAGCCTCGGCTGGCTCTCGTCATGCTGTAGCGCGGCCAAGGCGAATAGAAGAGGTCTACGAAGGCTCGCAGTGCGAAAGGTCCGACTCGGTCGGCATCGGCAAGCAGCGTGATGCCGCTCTCGTTTTGCACGGTAACATTCTCGCCGTAGGCCGAGGCTAAGGCTGAGAAGTAGTTGCGGGAATAGAAGCGTTGCACGGCCGAGAGGCTGGTGTTGGGATTGAAGCGGAAGGTGGCTTTGTTGAGCGTAGCCCAGCCTCGACCGGACGAAGGGTTCAGTGCGTCGGTGCTTTCCTTCAAGGCGGCCATGCTCCGCGCCACTTCTCCGCTGACGTAGAGGTTGCGGAGGCGGAGCGCGTAGTCGGCGCTGACGGCTCCGAACTGATATCCTTCAGGGTAAATCTGCCTATAGAGCGACGTACCCTGGCGGAACTGATGGTCGTAGTATTGGTACATGGCCGATGCTCCGAGGCGCAGGTGCTGGCCGTCCCAGGCTAAGTGAGCCGCCGTGGTGTGGCAGGCGAGCGACCGTCTGCGCTCGAGCTCCGAGGCTGTGCGATGGAGTCCGCTGGCATTGACGGCCCGCACGCTGTTGTCGGGCTGCACGGTGGCATCAAGCTGCCGGTAGGAATAAAGGGCTGTAAGTGATAAGGGGGGGGTAAATCTTACCGTTGCGGCAGCACCTCTGAGGAAACGCTCTTCTTCGGCTGAGCGGTGAGGCCTGAGCACGGCAGGACGTCGCCACAGGCTTGTTAGCTGCTTCCCGAGGTGAAATCCGTTATTGATGACGAGTCCCTCGCCCATCACGGCTTTGAAGTCGCCCACGATCAGCGTTTCGACGAAGTGCCATCGCGAGAGCATAGCGTGGGCTCCCCATGCGTCCCACAGTGGGTTCTGGCGGTTGAACATGGGTTCGCCTGCATCCTTCTCGGCACGGGCGCCAAGGTCCCAATGGCTGCCCGTCTGCGCCGTGTAGCGCCAACGGTGAGCCAATCCTCGCGCCCAAGGCCATCCGTCGCGGTTGTAGAGGGGCACGTCGAGGCGCGTCATCATTTCCTGACGACCGCCTGCGGCCCGGCGCGGCGCCACGGAGGCAGGTTCGTTGCCGACGTAAGTGCAGAGGCTGAGCCATCGCAGTTCCCGCAGCCCGAGTCCGCGCACGAGGTGCAGTTCGGCCGAAGAGCGTAGCGCTCCGTAGCGGCTGCGATAGTCCATAATAGCCTCCACCTGAGCTTCGCCGAGGAAGGGGAGGCTCAGGAGCTGCTCGCGCGTTGCTGTGTTCAGGTCGAAGGGGTGTTCGTGGAGGTCTGTAAGCTCGTCAATCTGAGCCTCCAAGGCCGCTGATTCCTCACCTCCGGTATAGCTTTCGCCGATTTCCTCTGCCAGTTCCTCTACAATGCTTTCCCAATCGTCGGATTGGGCAAGCGAGGCTAACTGAAACGACACGAATGCGAAGAGAATAATGAGCTTGCGCACGAAATGTGACTTACATTAGGAAAATCGGGTGATATATGAAAGGCATTGGCCTGTCTCAGCTGTAGGAAATCCCCAAAGGCCTTATCCCTGCTTGATGAGCGGGCGGCATACTTTCTGCGCAAGCCAAAGGATGACGGGCGCAGAGACGAGACCTGCGATGGCATCTACGAGGTAGTGGGCGCGGATGTATACGGTGGCACAGCAGAGCAGGAGCCATAGCGGCAGGAAAAGGTATAGGAGCTTTGGGGCGTGGCGGCGGGAGAGCAGGAGCACAATGGTAGAGACTCCGATGTGGCTGCTCGGGAATGCAGCCGTGGGACGCTCGCCCGCTTCCTGAGCAGAGGCTACGAGCTGATAGAAGAAGCCATCGGTGTAGCCCGGAGGAGCCAGGGCTGCGGTGTGGGAAGTGAAGTAGGTGCCAAGAGCCGGGAAGCGGCCGCAAAGGATATTGTCTATGCCTACGGCTTCGAAATAGAACTGGGGTCCTGCCACAGGCAGGAAGATGTAGATTACATAGAAAAGGAAGAAAGAGGCTATGATGAGAGCCGAGACGGACTTGAAAGCAGAAACTTGGAGATTGAAAACTGAGGCGTTCCGGCTCCGGGCGTTGTATGCTTTGATGAAAACGACGAGGACGAGGACGGCCATCATCGGGTAATAGCTCCAATAGCCGAGGTTGAAAGCCTCGCTCCAGAATGGCTGCGGCATGGCCTGGCTGAACTCAAGCGAGGGCTGGCAGCCGAAGAGAGTCTGGTCAGCAGCAGCGAAAAGGTGGTCGAGGTTGGGGAATGAGCGGTTGAACTCGTAGGTGTCGGGGTACCACAGGATGAGCCACGCGAGCTGGGCTGCCGTACGTAGGAAGGGGAAAAAGGGAAAGTGGAAACTGGCTTTAGCAGGTTGAGGGACGGAGTTTGCCCCTGAGGGATGAGCTAAGGCTACTTTTTCGAGACGGGAAGTGTAGAGGTGGTCGGCAACCACGAGGGCGGCGGTCATGGCAAACCAGCCGACGCGTGTGACAAGCATCGTGGCGGAGTCTGCCAGCCAGGGCGCCATGATGGCCATCTGCACGCTTGTCAAGGCGCAGTAGACGGCCGCGACTTTCTCTATGGGCAATAGTCTTTTCAGGAGTACGGATGATGGATTGAGAATGACAAATTACGAACTACGAATGATGCATGATGCCTCAAGAATCACAGCCAGCCCTCGTGCTTGTACCACCGCACGCTTTCGCGCACGCCCTCGGCGAGCGACCAGCGGGGCTCGTAGCCAAGGAGCTGACGGGCGGGAGTGATGTCGCAGTTCCAGTTGCGCTGGGCCAGGATGTGGTACTTGTCCATATTCAGCGTCGTAAGCTTGCCGAGTCGCTGGCACACGTAGCCGTTGACGGCGCAGACAGCGCGCAGGAACCACAGGGGAGCCTTTATGTGTACGACGCAGTGCGTGCCCATCTCCTGCTGGAGAAGGTCTGAGAAGGCGCGGCTGTTGTAGCTCTGGCCGTCGGAGAGGAAGAAGGCGCGGTGTACGACGTCGGCCTCGGGTCGCTCGCAGGCGAGGAAGACAGCCTGGACGACGTCGGCAACGTAAACGAAGGTTATCTCCTGAGGCCTGAAGCCCACGGCGAAGTCGACGTGCTGGCTTATGCTCTTGGCCATGAGAAAATAGTCGCGCTCGCGCGGGCCGTAGACGCCTGTCGGGCGCAGTACTACCCACGGCAGCTGCGTCTGCGTAGCCAGCCACTGCTCGGCGGCGAGCTTGCTCTCGCCATAGGCGGTGTTGGGCTGAGGAGTGTCAGTGTCGGTGATTTCGGGGTATAGCGTAGAGCCCTGCACCTGCTGTCTCTCCTTTATGGCCCCGAATATGCTGAGCGAACTGACGAAGACGAACCGGCGTGGACGCATCTGCTGCTGCTCAAGAGCCATGATGAGGTTTTTCGTGCCCTCGGTATTGGTGCGGAAGAAGCCCTCGCGGCGCAGGCTCTTAGTGGCTCCTGCAGCGTGGACGACGTAGTCCCAGCCCTGTCCGCCCATCTCTTCTTTCAGCGCTGCGAGCTGCCCTGCAAGGCGCTCGCGGCTGCCAAGGTCAAGCTCAGCAAAGCGGATGCGCGGGTCGGTAAGGTACTTACGGCTGCTCGATGCACGCACGCCGGCCCACACTTCGTAGCCTCGGCTGATGCCTTCGCTGACGATGAAACTGCCTATGAAGCCCGAGGCTCCTGTAACAAGTATTCTCATAAGAAGATGAACGTAATTATTATATGAGCCACAGATTACACTGATTGCAAGGACTCATCTTTTGTGACCTTCCGTAAATCTGTGAAATTCTGAGTCTAATTACACGGATCCTTCAAGTGTAAATCGTAAGCAAACACTGAGCGAGAGGCTGAAAAGAACCTGCTTAATCCGCGGAATCTGTGGCCCTTCATTATTTACCTCATGAGGCTCATCCGACCTGACTTCCAGGCTTCACCTCGCGCAGGGGCGTGATGACCGAGAGCGAGCCGTCGAAGTTTACGGCAGAGAGTATCATGCCCTGGCTCTCGAGGCCCATCATCTTACGCGCAGGGAAGTTGGCTATGAAGCAAACCTGCCGGCCCACGAGCTCTTCGGGCTCGTAGTGCTGGGCGATTCCGCTGAGGATGGTGCGGTTCTCCAGTCCGTCGGCAATCTCGAACTTCAACAGCTTGTTGGATTTCTTCACCCGCTCGCAAGAGAGGACAGTGCCGACGCGTATGTCGAGACGCTCGAAGTCGTCGAAGGTCACTTCCTTCTTCACGGGCTCGGCTTTGAAGGCGGCAGCCTCGTTTTCCTTCTTGATGCGTGCGAGGCGGTCTATCTGCTTCTGAATGGCTTCATCCTCAATCTTCTCGAAGAGCAGTTCTGGCTTGGCCAGCTGGTGGCCTGCAGCCAGCAGCTCGGTGGAGCCGAGGTTGTCCCAACCCAGCGGGTCAACGTTGAGCATAGCATACAGTTTCTTCGATGAGAATGGCAGGAATGGCTCGAAGGCTATTGCGAGGTTGGCAGTCAGCTGTAGGCTGATGCTGATTATAGTCTTGACGCGCTCGGGGTCGGTCTTTATGACCTTCCACGGTTCGCTGTCGGCCAAGTACTTATTGCCGATGCGTGCGAGGTTCATAGCCTCCTTCTGAGCGTCGCGGAAGCGGAAGTTGTCGAGCAGGCTCTCTACTTTTGCCTTGACGTCCTTGAACTCGGCAATGGTCTGCAGGTCGTAGTCGGTGAGCTCGCCGCAGGCGGGCACTACTCCCTCGTAGTACTTCTGCGTCAGCTGTAGGGCCCGGTTGACGAAGTTGCCGTAGATGGCCACGAGCTCATTGTTGTTTCGGGCCTGGAACTCTGCCCACGTGAAGTCGTTGTCCTTAGTCTCGGGCGCCGAGGCTGTGAGGGCATAGCGCAGGACGTCCTGCTTGCCGGGGAAGTCGACGAGATACTCGTGCAACCATACGGCCCAGTTGCGGGATGTGGATATCTTGTCGCCCTCGAGGTTGAGGAACTCGTTGGCGGGGACGTTGTCGGGCATGATATAATCTCCGTGGGCCCGCATCATCACTGGGAAGATAATGCAGTGGAACACGATATTATCCTTGCCTATGAAGTGTACGAGGCGCGTGTCCTCGTCCTGCCACCACCGCTGCCAGGAACCCCAGCGGGCGTGGTCGCTCTCGCAGAGTTCCTTGGTGTTGGAGATATATCCTATGGGCGCGTCGAACCACACGTAGAGCACCTTGCCCTCGGCGCCCTCTACGGGCACGGGAATACCCCAGTCGAGGTCGCGCGTCATGGCGCGCGGCTGCAGCTCCATGTCGAGCCAGCTCTTGCACTGCCCGTAGACGTTTGAGCGCCACTCCTTGTGGCCTTCGAGGATCCACTCCTTCAGCCAGCCCTCATACTCGTTGAGCGGGAGGAACCAGTTCGTGGTGTCCTTGAGTATGAGCTTGGCTCCGCTCTCTTTGGAGCGTGGGTTGATGAGCTCAGTAGGGTCGAGGTCGCGGCCGCACTTCTCGCACTGGTCGCCGTTGGCCTCGTTGTGGCAATGCGGACATTCGCCTACGATGTCGCGGTCGGTCTTGAAGGTGCCAGTCTGCTCGTCGTAGAACTGCTTGGTCGTCTTCTCGATGAGCTTACCGTCGTCGTAAAGCTTGCGGAAGAAGTCGCTGGCGAACTGGTGGTGGATCTTCGAGGTTGTGCGGGAATAGACGTCGAACGAGATGCCGAACTCCTCGAAGGAGTCCTTGATCATCTTATGGTAGCGGTCGACGACCTGCTGCGGCGTGATGCCCTCTTTGCGTGCGCGCTGCGTCACGGGCACTCCGTGCTCGTCAGAGCCTCCGATGAACATAACGTCCTCGCCCTTCAAGCGGAGGTAGCGAACGTAGATATCGGCCGGGACGTAGACGCCTGCGAGATGACCGATGTGTACGCCGCCGTTGGCGTATGGCAGTGCAGATGTGACGGTAGTTCTCTTGAAATTCTTTTGCATAGTAGGTGTGTATTATGAATAATTTGCCGCAAAGGTAGTCATTTTTATCGACTTTCGTCATAAGAAATGCATTTTTGTTGTGGGCGGGACCTGAAAAAGCGGCTACGAAAAAACCCTTAAGGGTTCCGGGCATAACCCTTAAGGGTTTTGGCGATAACCCTTAAGGGTTCGGCGGATAACCCTTAAGGGTTTTTTCCGTAGGGGTTGAGGCTAACAGGTCAGGGGTACAAAAATATGCATACAAAGCCCTTGCTGGACTGACGGGTCAGCTACTATTAAAACTCAATTAATGTTGGCGGAATGATGCTCGACTACCTCACGTAGTACTTGTCGCCGCCGACGATGTAGACGCCCCGGTGCAGCTCGTTGACGCGCTGCCCTGCGAGGTTGTAGCAGGCCTCGGCCTTAGGGCTGACGGCTGACGTTGCCTTGATTGGGGTAAGGGTCTGACCGACGCCGACGAGCCACTCAGTAAGGTCGGCAACCATCTCGTCGTGGTGCTCGTAGGTTGTCTTGAAGCCGAAGCCGTGGCCGCCGGTATTGAAGCGGAGCACGTGGCAGGGTACGCCGGCCCGCTTCAGGGCGTTGGCGTAGCTGACGCTGTTCGTGACAGGCACGGTGCCGTCGTTGGAGGCATAGCAGATGAAGGCTTGTGGCGTGGATGCCGTGACTTGCTTATCGTTGCTATAGAGGCTGACGAGTGCTGCCGAGGGGTTAGAGCCGAGCAGGTTCTGGCGCGAACCGGCATGAGTGGCCGAGGCATTCATAGTGATGACAGGGTAGAAGAGGATCTGGAACACGGGCAGCTCGTCGCCTTCGGTGTGGGTGGCTACGGTGGAAGCAAGATGGCCTCCGGCCGAGAAGCCCATGACGCCTATCTGCCCCGTCTGGGTGTGGCATTCCTCAGCATTGTCGCGCAAGAACTTCATGGCCTCGCGAGCCTCGTTGAGGGGCCCGTCGGGGGCTGCAGGAGGCGTGGTGTAGGTGAGCACGGCTACGGTGTAGCCCAGCTCGTTGAGCATAGGAGCCCAGTCGGAACCCTCGCTGCTGCCGGCCACGTAAGCGTAGCCGCCACCGGGGATGACGAGGATGGCGCGGCCGTTGGCCTTCTCGTCGTCGCTCTTGAAGAGCTGGAGAGTCGCGCCGGTGCTGAGCTTAACGTTCTCAATGGTGAGGCTGCCCACTTCGCTGACGCTGAAGATGCTGCCCACGTCTGTCTGGCTGTGCCAGAAGCCGAGATGGCCGCCCGAGCCTCCATACTCATTGATATAAGGGTACGAAGCCCCTTGAGAGGAAAGCAGGAAGCCTTTCTCGCTCTCGGTGATGCCCCACTTGTAGACGCCGTCGGCCAGGATGGCCACGTCGTTCTGCTTCTCTTCGCTATAGACGCGAGAGAGCGTCTTGGTGAGGTCTGAACGGTTGTAGACGACGATGCCGTCGTAGGGGTCGCCCTGGAAGGCCCATTGGTAGGCATCGGTCACCACGTCGGCCTTCGTGGGTGTGGGGTTGCATTTGTAGCCATTGTCGGCAGTGACGTAGTTGGCACCCCCGCGCAGGGCAAGGTTGTACCAGTGGGCCTTTTCGAGGTTGGGCGAGAGTTCGAAGGGTAAGCTCCAAGTGGCCGTGACGTTGACGACGTTCGCCTGCCCCTTGACTAAGGTGACGGGAGTCTCGACAGAATAGGTGGTGTAGGCCTTGCGGGGTACGTTCTCAGGCACTTCGCTGACGACGTCGCCGGCGATTCCACGGGCGGTGAGCTCCTCGAGGAAGCGGCCCTCAGAGTCGACGACGCGGTAAGTGACGGTCAGCTGGTTGCTCAGGAAATCGTCGAGGGCTGCGAGGGCCTCGGCGGGATCGAAGTCGCCCGCCTCGACGATAGCGGTCTGGTTGCCGGCATCACAGTTGGTCCAGCTGTTGAGCACCACGCCCTTCGAGGTTCCCGAGGCTGTGTTGGCGACGTAACCTTGCGAAGTGATGCAGTAGGGATATTTGGCATTGGCGCCCGTATATTGCACCTTGAAGGGCTCGATGACGCTGTTGGAAAGCAGGATATTGCTCCATCCGTTGGCATCGGTGACAGGGTCGCGATATAGGAATTTCTTGTCGGCAACGCTGTATATGTAGAGCTGGTCGTCGCGCGTGACGAATGCAAACTCGCCCTTAGTGGCACCGATGCCTGTCTTCACGGTGTTGGTGACGACGCCGTCCTTGGTGCCATAGCTGCCGCGGGACGTGGCTATGGTGTACTTCTTTGAGGCTGTGGGCTTGAAAAGGGCCCACGGTGCAAGCGGTTTCTTAATCTCAACGCCATCGGCCTCAATGAGCTTCAGCAGGCTTTGAGCCCAGACCTCAGCCAGCCTCTTGGCTCCAATCTGATTAGGATGCAGGAAGAAGGTGCCTGCATTGCCGCTCTCGGCTGTGAACAGCACCTTGTTGTCCTCGAAATAGTCCCATACAGCGCGGTCGCCGGCGTAGACCTGCTCGTACTCTTCAACAATGGCGTCGAGGATGGGATAGTAGCTGTGGAGGCGATTCATGCCCTCCTCGAGATAACGGGCACCATTGTAGGTGTTGGGGCTGTACCAGATAGGATAGTTGAGCACAATCTTGCAACCCGGCACTCCTTCGATGAGGGCATCGATGATTTTCTTGATGTTGGCGCGGTAGGTGTCGGTGGAGACGGGAGCACCCTCAGTGCCTGAGCAGGCGCTGTCGTTAGTGCCGAGCATGATGGAAATATAGGTCAGGCCGCCATTGTTCTTCTGGTAAGCCTTGGCAGCGGTCAGCAAGCGCGTGAAATCGTCGCGGCCGGGGAGGAAACCGAGGGTGGTGATGCCGGAGTGACCTCCATTGTAGACGTTGGTGTTCACGCCAGTGGCCTCGCCGACCAGCTGGCCGCATACGATGGGCGGAGCCTGGGTGGCGGCGCTGCTGAGGGTGGCGCCGGCGGTGATGCTGTTGCCAATGAACAGGAGGTTGATGTTGTCAGTGGGTTCAGGAGCTGGTTCTTCACCCTCGACAGCACGATAAACCTGGAAACGGCCGAGCGAGACGAAAGGATTGCCGTTGCTGTCGTAGCGGCTGCTGTTCGCGGCGTTCATAGTCTTCTTGACTACGAAACGAAGGTCGGTGTAGGCAGCACCGAGGGCGATATGGGGCGATGTATACTTGTCTGGCGAGAAGTTGTAAAAGTCGGCCTCCATATTCGTCAGATGAGTGATCTCTGTCCACTCGCCGTCGGGAAGATTGGCACCCTGAATGATGATGTCGGTGGGCGTGTCGAACGTGAAGCTCCACATGGAACCTATCATCGAGAAGATGATGTCGGTCTCGCCTTCGTTGAAGTGCACTTGGAGATAGGTGTCGGTGCCGGCTGGCAGGGGAGCCGGATTGCTCCATGCAGAGTGCCAGATGTACTGGTTGGTGCCATAGCCGTCGCTCTCTGGGCGTAAGAGGTTGGACGGCGGGAAGCCGCTCTGAGAATTGTTTGACGTAATCTGCGAACCGTCAGTAAGCAGAGCTGCGCCTTTCTTCCATACAAGGTCGGCAGCCTGTAAAGAAAAAGCCGCGAGGCTGAAGAATGCAGCCAGCGCAAGAAAGGTTAGTTTGAAATGTTTCATGATTTGTTTATGACTATAAGTTCTGTAATAAAGATTCATGGAATCACCTGCAAACTTACAATTAATATGATTATACAAGAAAGCGCCGCGCGTTAATCTTTGTTAACAGCGGCGCTTTTTTGAGTAAGAGAATGACTCCGCAACAAATAAGGAGCCGGGAGTTTAGAGCTGGCTTTCGCTGATGCTGAACGTGTCGCCGCGGCTCATGTCGCCAGTCTGCAGGCCGAGCTTGAGCCACTTCATGCGCTGTGCCGATGTGCCGTGGGTGAAACTCTCGGGCTGAGAATATCCGCGGGCTTTCTCCTGAAGGTAGTTGTCGCCAATGACCTGAGCGCACTTGATAGCTTCCATAAGGTCGCCATCGTCGAGCGAGCCGTAGGTCTTGCCTTCGTGATGCCCCCAGACACCTGCGTAGAAGTCGGCCTGAAGCTCGATGCGGACACTGACCTTGTTGGCGGCTGTCTCGTTCATCTTGGCCATCTGGGCGTGGGCGCTGTTGAGAGTGCCAAGGAGGTGTTGAACATGGTGACCTACCTCGTGGGCAATGACGTAAGCATAGGCAAAGTCGCCATCTGCACCGAGCTGACTCTTCATAGAAGTGAAGAACGACAGGTCGATGTACAAAGCCTGGTCGGCAGAGCAGTAGAAAGGACCTACTGCGGCATTGCCTGCGCCGCAACCCGTCTGAACGCTACCTGTATAAAGCACCATGCGCGGGGGTATATAGGTCTTGCCCAATTGATTCTTAAACACGTCTGCCCATACGTCCTCGGTGCTGGCAAGCACCTGCGAGGCGAAGAGGGCCAACTGCTGTTCCTCCTCTGTGAACTCACGTTCCTGCTGGCCGCTGGTTGAGACATTCTGGTTCGTGATAGCTTCGAGGCCGCCGGCTTGCTGGAAGGCCTGGAAGACGTTCCCGCCTGAGAGCCAAGCCATCAGGCAAGCGATGATTACACCTGCAAGGCCGCCTATACCAGCCTTCGTTGAACCGCTCATACGACGACGGTCGTCGACATTAGAGCTTTCTCTTCTTCCTGTTAAATCCATAATAAAACAAAAAAAGGGCCCAACCTCAGCCCTACCTTGCGGGAGGGAACAGTGACGTCTGATATTTGAGGTATGAGCCCAATGTTAAAGGGTTAGTTTATATGATTATTGATATCTGCTACTGACAAGTAACCGCTCCATTCCTTAACGAGAGGGGAAGAGTCTTTATTCCCTGTTTGCACGCTTCCTCTCGAGATGGTCGAGGATAATCTTGCGCATACGCATCGACTTTGGCGTGACCTCCACATACTCATCCTCCTTAATATACTCGAGAGCCTCTTCGAGCGAGAGCAAGGTAGCAGGGATGATGCGGACTTTATCATCGCTGCCGGAGGCTCGCATGTTTGTCAGTTGCTTGTTCTTTGTTACGTTGATGACGAGGTCGTTCTCATGGATATGCTCGCCCACGACCTGGCCGGCATACACTTCAGTTTGCGGCTCTATGAAGAACTTTCCGCGGTCCTGAAGGTTGTTGATGGCGTAAGCGAAAGCCGTACCGCTCTCGAGGGCTATCATAGAGCCGGCTGTGCGACGCACTATGTCGCCCTTATAAGGCTGATACTCCTTGTAGCGGTGGGCCATGATGGCTTCGCCTTGCGAGGCTGTGAGCACATTAGTGCGCAGACCGATGATGCCACGCGAAGGAATCAGGAACTCGATGTTTACACGGTCGCCCTGAGAGTCCATCGACGTCATCTCGCCCTTGCGGCGAGTGACCATGTCTATCATCTTCGACGAGAACTCCTCGGGCACGTTGATGGTCAACTCTTCAATAGGCTCGCAGCGGTCACCATTGATTTCTTTGTAGATGACTTGTGGCTGACCCACCTGCAGCTCGTAGCCCTCACGACGCATCGTCTCTATGAGCACGCTCAAGTGCAGGACGCCGCGCCCGCTGACAATCCAGCGGTCTGTAGAGTCGGGAGCTTGCTCTACGCGAAGGGCCAGATTCTTCTCCAACTCACGTTGCAGACGCTCATGGATATGCCGGCTCGTACACCAACGTCCTTCCCTGCCAAAGAAAGGAGAGTCGTTGATGGTGAAGAGCATCGACATCGTGGGCTCATCAATAGAGATAGTGGGCAGTGCCTCAGGCTCCTCGGCATCGCATATCGTGTCGCCAATCTCGAAGTTGGAGAGACCTATTATGGCACAGATGTCACCGCTGCTCACAGTGTCTATCTTCTGATGGCCCATACCTGTGAAGGTGTGCAGTTCCTTGATCTTCGTCTTTTCCTTTGAGCCGTCGCGATGAGCGATAGTGATAGGCATGCCTTCGCGCAAAGTGCCTCGGTGAACGCGCCCTACAGCAATACGCCCCGTGTAAGTAGAGTAGTCGAGCGAAGTGATTAGCATCTGCGGAGTGCCGTCAAGCTGCTCAGGGGCGGGGATGATTTCGATAATCTTGTCGAGCAGGTAGTAGATGTCTGACGTCGGGGCCTGCCAGTCCTCGCCCATCCAGCCTTGCTTGGCAGAGCCGTAGATGACCGGGAAGTCGAGCTGGTCTTCGGTAGCATCGAGTTCACACATCAAGTCGAAGACCATCTCATACACCTCCTCGGGCCGGCAGTTGGGCTTGTCCACTTTGTTAATGACAACAATAGGCTTCAGACCTATCTGAAGGGCCTTCTGCAGTACGAAGCGCGTCTGTGGCATCGGACCCTCGAAGGCATCCACCAACAGCAGACAGCCGTCGGCCATATTGAGCACACGCTCCACTTCGCCACCGAAGTCGGAGTGGCCCGGAGTGTCGATAATATTGATCTTTGTTCCCTTGTAATTAATGCTCACATTCTTCGAGAGAATTGTGATGCCACGCTCGCGTTCGAGCTCGTTATTGTCAAGCATCAACTCGCCCGTCTGCTGGTTTTCGCGGAAAAGATTGCCGGCCAGCAGCATCTTGTCCACAAGCGTTGTCTTACCATGGTCGACGTGTGCGATGATTGCTATGTTGCGTATATCCTGCTTCATTATTCAATAATTAAAATCATTAGTGTCCCGTTAAAATTGGGACGAGTTAAATATTAATCAAATAGCCCCGTAATAGGGGGACTTAATTGCTCTTTGACATCATTGGAATAAGTCTTATCGAACAGTTCTCTGAGCGGTGTCTTGTCCGTAAGTGACATGCTAATGATTTGCAGGATCTCATAGGTCGAGCGTTTCAACTGCATGTCATGCTGGACAATCGCCACAAGGCAGTAGGCAGTGATGGCTGCACTGATCTGTATTCTGACAGCGTTCTCAGTAGTGCCCCAGAACTTCTTGATCTTAAGGTGTTGCTTGAGCCATTTGAAGAATAACTCTATCTGCCATCGGTTCATGTAGAGGTTTGCGACCTCAAGTGTCGTCAGGTGAAAGGCATTGGTCAGGAAGATGAACTCTCGGTCTTGTTCTTCATCATAGAATCGGACGAGACGCAGATGTTCTGGATAGTCCTTGCTGCTCTTATAGACAGTCAACTCAATCTCCGCATCGGTTAGTATATTCTTAGGCAACCTTCGTTTCCACTTGACACATCTGTATTGCAGATTGGTCTTGGCCCTAACAACAAAGAAGGACTCCATCCGCTGTATGCGGTAAAGTTCCTTGAAGTTGTTGTAGCCTCGGTCAAAGACGTAGTAAGCATCTGTCTCATAGGGTATTTCCTTCATTGCCTTTGAGTCGTGTACGGAGGCAGTGGTAATGTGATAGAAGGCTGGCACTTGTGCTTCCAGGTCGTAGAGGACGTGAGCCTTTACACCGCCTTTCTTCTTACGGAACTTCGCCCACCAGAAGACCGATAAGCAGAGTGGTATCGTCGTTGAGTCAAACGCATACACCTTGCCTCCGAGTCTGAAGATGTCCTCTGCACGTTTCTCGCGTGCCTGCGCCATCATGTAGAACGCAAACTCCTCAAAGATGCGGTAGTCACGGTTCTGATTAGCGGTTGCAAGTGTCGTCTTCGCTATAGGTTTACGACCTAAGCCAAGATGGAAGCACTTGGTACGATGCGCTCCGATTGCCACAATCACATCGCGCAGGCTCTCACGATTACAGAGTTGTCCGAACATCAGTGCCAGAAGTTGGTTCCAGCAGGTGAGATGCTTGACATACTTGTTACCACCATACTTGTCAACAAGTCGACGGAACTTGTCGTTGTTCAGAAACTCTATCAACTGTGCGAATACATATTTGTCTTTGTTCATCTGCAATCCTTATTAAAAGGCTGCAAAATTACAAATTCAAATCGTCGCGCACTTAAAACTGCTCGTAAAAGACTTTATTTCAGAGATTTCAAAGAACGATTAGTCCACTTTAACGGGACAGTAGTGACTCAACTAACATAAATTATTAACTAATTAACAACAAAACGAAGAAAATCAAACCTCTTCTTAAAAAATAATATGAATCATGAAAGGATCTGCATTTAATAGAATAGAAGAAGCGCAGGCGTGGGCTTATGCACACGGATGGACTCCATTAACAGACGAAGAAAGAGTAGAGTTCATGCAATCAGTCGCAGATTGTACCAACTTATAACTCATGCAACGCTATATTTTAGATACCAACATCCTAATGTATATTCTCAACGATACGGGGGAAATGAGTTCTGAGGTCTAGACTATAGTGGGCGATTTCGGTAATAGGTTGTTTATGTGTGCCGCAAGCGTCCGTGAACTAGTGGCAAATTGGAAAAAGTATTCATACATGCAGAAACGATGGAGGACTCCCCAATTAATGTTTGACTATCTTTATGAGAACTATTTTATTGATGTCCTCTACCCACAGCGCGAACATTACCGCACCTTCATTGATTTAGAATGGAATCTTTCAGAAGATCACAGAGATACGACAGATTTGTTAATTATTGCCCATGCTATTACAGAACATTTAACTCTCATCTCTTCGGACCGCAAGTTCCCGTTCTATAGAAATCAAGGGTTAAATCTCATATATAACAAGAAGTAAAAATCATCCTTAGATCAAACATCTAAGACAATATATTTCTAACTATACTAACAACAAACTAATTTAACAAACTAAAAAAACAAAATGAAATTAAAACATCTATTTGCTCTCGCCGGCTTTATAGTTGGGGGGGGTAATTTGTGGGCACAAACCGCATGGACCGGAAACATCACAAATGCTGATGGCCTGACGTTTACTACAAAGTATGCTGATCCATCTAACAATGATGTTGCCGAAACATGGACTGGCGCATCTTCAACAACTCATGCTTTTGACGTAAACCAATCCCTTACCAGCGTTCCAGATGGTGTATATGAGCTTTCTGCACAAGCGATGTATCGCGCATCCCTTGCTTACGGCACCGCAACAAATTGTGTGCTTTATGCTACCGTTGGGAGTGATACTTATTCAACACCTATATCTAATTTCGCCGACTACACAGCCAAAGAAGACCGTGCTCAGATTGGCACACAGATGAAGAATAATAATGCATATCTAAATAAGATTCCTGCTGTAATCGTTGAAGGTGGCAGCGTGACTATTGGTATGAAAAGCATTGGAGAACTTGCTTATTGTACAAATGGTTATTGGTTTGTTTACAAAAAGTCGACTTTTACATTCAAGGATGTAACAAGCGAATATCATGCCAAACTATTAGCTCGTGCTAACACTATTCTTGAATCTGCCCCTGAGAGCGATGCCAAGACAACTTTTAGAGATGCCGTCACAAATTATTCTACTGCAAATTTGGCAAATATAAAATCCTTACAAGCTGCTATTACTACTTTCTTAGAAACTGCGACTGTTGATGCTCCTCTCAACGTTACAGATTATATTACCAATCCTAGTTTTAATGACGATTCTGGCAATAAGAAGAACTGGATTCAGGATTTAGGATATAAACAGCCCTCTGATATTTATCAACCTACTGGATGGAATATGCTGTACTCAAGTGCGACTGTTAACAACACCCAATATCAGACATATAAGACACAAACAGATAATGCAAAAGAAGGGAACTGCTATTATGTTCGCCATCGCTGGGGTGATGTTTATGCCAAAGTAAGTCTGCATCAGCTTGTAAAAGAGCTTCCTGCTGGAGTTTATAAGCTTTCTGTTGCTGTTAAAGGCGGTTCAAATGTTACGGATGCTAATACACTTACCATGAAAGCTGGCAGTAATTCCAATTTCACAACTGTAGCTGACTTCGACAAAACCAATTATAAAGATTATGATGTACAGGTAACCAAAGCTGAGGCTGATGAAGACCTTGATATAAGTTTTGCTTGGGACCAAAAGACAGGAAACGAACAACTTTATTATGTAGATGATTTCCGCCTTTATTATTTAGGTGATCCCGTCAAGGTAAAGAAAGCAGAATTATTAGCTTTGCAGGCAACAATTGATGACTATCTTAAAGACAACACATATGTTAATGTTGTAGGCGAAGAACGCACCAATTTAACGTCTGCTAAATCGACCACGGCAACGGAAGAAACTATCGCAGCTTATGAAACTGCAATTAAAGATGTACAGCTCACCATCAACACCTTCACTGCCGCCAAGACCAACTATGATGACCTCATTCGTGAAATAGAAAAGGCGACAACCCTTGGCATTGATGCCAGTTCATACGCTCCCACGTCGACCACGACTGCCGAAACAGCTCTTACATCAACGCAGAATCTGAAGGTTAAAGAGTACAACTATGTAACTAATACATATCAGTATGGTGTAGATCTTGGCGAATGGACTTCAACGGCAACGAACACTAAGGCTGCAGACTTTAGCAATGAGCACTGGAGCGGAACGACACATAGCTACAAGAATCAGGATGATAGTAACGGACAGGGATGGAATGCCAACTCTTGGGAGATTAATTTTAACCAGGATGTTGTTCTTCCCGCTGGTAACTACGTATTCAAAGTTGCAGCTCGTCAAGCTTCCGATGAACATGTTACCACAAGTCTTATCGTCAAGATTGGTGAGAATACTCTGGGTACCGTCAGCGACTTCCCTCGTAGCAACAATGCTCGCGGTATCAACAAGGAAGGTGCAACAAGTTTTGATCCCGAAGATACAGCTGGTTTCGCTAATAAAGGAAATGGCTATGGTTGGGAGTGGCGATATGTCAAGTTTACCCTAGCCGAGGATGCGACCGTTAATATTGCCGTCAATTCTAAGGCTACAGCTGCTCACTGCTGGGTAAGTTTTGGTGACTACACCCTCCAAACTGATAATGAAGCTAACATATCTCTGATTGCTTACAATATCGCTCTTGCCAGTGCCAAAACTACAATTGCTAACACTGATTATACTAATGTAACTGGCTCTGAGAAGACTGCTTTGCAGAATGCAATAGACGCAGACGGCACACTTGACAAGACAGACAACGACGCTATCGTGGCTGCCACTACGGCCTTAGATAATGCAAGAAAAGCTTTTGTAGATGCAAAGAGTGCATACGATACTTTCGTAGCTGCCAAGGGTAAAAAGTATGAGAATGACCTCGCTTATGCAAGTGCTACCAAGTTCGCTGATATTGCAACCGCTCAGGCTGCAGCTGATGCTACTTCCGCAGAAGATGCCACTTCCAAGACAAACGCCATTCTTTCTGCTTACCGCAAGTATGTAGAGAGCCACGCACTTGCAGAGGGTGTAAAAGATGCAGAGCAGATCACTATTCCCGAGGCAAACTTCGATGGCTTAACGACAAGTTCTGAAGGTTATGATCCAAATAACTGGAAGATAAGTGAGAACTGGTTCCTCGATGGCCAGAACAATGGTGCGATTAGCTTTAACATAACAAATACTGTCATAGATGGTGATGGTAACAGCAACTACAACTATATCCGCATTCAGAAGAGCGACAACAATGCAGGCATACATCAGGCTATCAACCTTCTGCCTGGTAAGTACATGATGACCGCCACTGTTCGCTGTCAATCAGGCCAAGGTGCCAAGTTTGAGGCCTTTGCTGGCGATGTGTGGGTAGATGCTCCTCAGGCTGACAATGTTGGCGGCACGTTTGATCATGGATGGAATGATGTAAATGTTGAGTTCTCAGTATATGAGACAAAAGAAATAACGTTTGGTGTTAAGTCCAACTATGGCAGGAATATTTGGTGGAACGCTACCCGTTTCCGCCTCGTGAAGCTTGCCGACATTGAAGAGGTTACCATTGATGAGGCTTCAGAAAATGCTCCTGATGCTACTACCGATCCTGTCAATGTCACCCTCACTCGCACCCTCTCTAAGGATTACTGGAACACCTTCTGCTCGCCTGTAGCCATTACTGCCGACGAGATTAAGGCTAAATTCGGTGAAGACACGAAGGTTCGCGAGATGGATACTGACGCAGATGTAGTGGACAACGTTATTCCGTTCAAGGATGCAACATCCATCGTGGCTGGCGTGCCTTATCTGGTGAAGCCCGCGCAGACGGTTACCAACCCGACATTTGCTGGTAAGACCGTTGTTAACGAGGCTCAGACCGTTGCGAACGGCGACTACAAGTATATCGGTATTCTGACCAAGACTCACCTTGATGCACCCGCCACGGATGCAACAGCTCTTGACCTCTACCTCTCCACCGATGGCACAATGAAGAAGCCCAGCACGAATGGTGCAAACCTCAAGGGTATGCGTGCTTACTTCAACGTTCCCGTTGCTGCTGCAGAGATTGGTGTAAAGCTCTTCCTCGGCGAAGATGTTGACGCAATCACTGTTATTGATGGCGAGCCCGTTGCAGGTGCTGCTATCTATAACCTCGCTGGTCAGCGCATCGCTGCTCCCCAGAAGGGTGTGAACATTATTGGTGGCAAAAAGGTGCTCGTAAAGTAAAAAACTTTAAACACGAATTACCATTAATCAACCATTAATTATCCATGAATTATTTATGATAAATTTGTGTTCAATTAATGGTAATTCGTGTTTAAACAAAAAAAGATAACATTTAAGTTCGAAACTACAATGAAGAAGACATATATTATTCCTGAATTAATTGTCACCGATGTCGTTGTTGGGCAAATGCTCGCAGGAAGCCCTGGTGGCGTAACCCCTGGCGGCGACGTAAAAATTGGTGATGAGACTACTCCTGGCGATGGCGATGATGCAGCCGTCAAGGGCAATTACAACATCTGGGATGTTGAATGGTAGAAATTAATATTTCTGCCTCCCAGCCTTGAACGGATATTCAGCCCTGCGGGGCTGCACAAAGAATACATCCCCAGTGCAGTGATGCTTGGGGATGGTAAGTAAACATCCGATAAACCGTAGGTATTAGTACCTATATATAATAGCAACAGCAGCTATAGCATCAATCGTGAGCATATAGCTGCTGTTGTTTTATTAGAGGTGGGCACTTTGATAGTGTATAGGTAAAATGGCAGTTGTGGATAAATATAATAAGATAAAAGTGTCCGTAACTCCAATAATTATCGGTGAGGCAGCTTATTGTGAAGTAAAAGGAATAAAAGATTATCGACAATAAAATACAGAAAAATGGGGAATAATTTGTTTTATTGAAAATATAATTATTATCTTTGCAATAAAATAATGACAATTATTGCATATTATGTCAAAAGAGAACCCTTTTATCGTTGGAAAATACCTCTCACCAGAGTACTTCTGTGACCGCGATGAAGAAATTGTATTCTTGAGTAAACAAGTGCACAACGGCCGCAACGTGGCACTTATCTCGCCCCGTCGCCTTGGTAAGACGGGCCTCATCAACCACTTCTTCCATCAGGCCGACGTGCAGGATCAGTTCTACACCTTTTTTATTGACATATATGCCACCAGTTCGTTGACGGAATTGGTGTATCTGTTGGGGAAAGCTATCTTTGAGCAGTTGAAACCGCGGGCAACAGCCTGGCGAGAACGCTTCCTGCAAGTAGTGGCATCACTGCGCATAGGCTTCAAATTAGATGCACTGACAGGCGAACCCACTTTTGACATCGGACTCGGAGACATACAATCGCCCGAGGTAACGCTCAGCGAGATTTTCCGTTATCTGGAAGAAGCTGACCGCCCCTGCATTGTCGCCATTGATGAGTTTCAGCAAGTGGCAGAGTATGTTGATAAGAACACCGAAGCGCTGTTGCGAACCCATATCCAGAAATGCAAACAGACGTTGTTTATCTTCTCCGGCAGTAAGCGCCACATGATGACTCAGATGTTCAACTCCCCCACCAAGCCTTTCTATCAAAGTGCTATGGGCATGACGCTTCAGCCCCTCAATCGAACTGTTTATGCAGCCTTTGCGCGACGTCTGTTTGAGCAAAACGGACGCACACTGGCGGAGGGAGTGGCCGAACAGGTCTATGACTACACCGAAGGCTACACTTGGTTCATGCAGATGCTGATGAACGAGCTCTTTGCCATTACACCTCAAGGGGGCACCTGCACCTCTGACCTCATTATCCAAGCACGCACGAACATCCTTCAGGCGCAGGACGGCCTTTATCGCGAACTCATGGCTAATCTCAGCATTAAGCAACGCCAGCTCTTGCAGGCTATTGCCCGTGAAGGTCATGTCAGCGGCCTCACCTCCGCGGCTTTCATCCGCCACCACCACCTGCCTTCAGCCAGTTCCGTGCAGTCAGCCGCCCGCCCTCTCCTCGAAAATGATATTCTCACACAAACCGATGGCTGCTATCGCCTCTACGATTTCTTCCTTTCGCAGTGGCTGGCAGAAGTGTATTAACACCCAAACAGACACGACATATGAAACGTACAATCCTCACCCTCGCGCTCATCTGCGCAGCACAATTTTCAATTCTCAATTTTCCATTTTCAATTGCGGCGGCGCAGGACCGCGGTTTCGTCCACCCGGGCGGCCTCCACACGCAGGCCGACTTCGACCGCGTTCGCGCCCAGCTGGCTGCCGGCAACACACGCGTGAAGCAGGCTTTTGCGAAGCTGAAAGCTGCTGCCTATGCACAATCCAGCGTGCAGACCTACCCCGTAGAGACTATAGTGCGCGGCGGCGGCTCGGGCGAGAACTATATCAATGCCGCACGCGGAGCCACGATGGCCTACCAGAACGCCCTTCGATGGAAACTCGAGGACAACCGGGCGTGCGCCAATGCTGCCGTGCGCATACTCATGGCGTGGGCCAATACTACGAAGGACGTCAGCGGCGACTCGAACTACGCCCTTGCCAGCGGCCTCTACGGCTACCAGTTCGCGCAGGCTGCCGAGCTGATGCGCGACTACGAAGGCTGGCGCCGCGAGGACTTCGAACAGTTCCGTCAGTGGATGCTCACGGTGTGGTATCCCAAAGCCATAGGTTTCCTGCGCGGTCGCAACGGCACCTGGGAGAACAGCGGCAAATGGTGGCAGGCGCCCGGCCACTACTGGTCCAACTGGGGCCTCTGCAACGCCCTGTGCGTAAGTATGATCGGCATCCTCTGCGACGACGTGTTTCTCTACAACCAGGGAATGTCCTACTTCAAGTACGATCAGTGCGGCACCTACAATGACGTGCGCACCGAAGTGCCCATCAAGAACGACGGTCTGACGGAGTTCCTCGGCAACCTCGTCGTTACGACCTATCCTTCGGACCTCGAGACAGGAGCCTACGGCCGACTTGGCCAGATGAACGAAAGCGGGCGCGACACAGGCCACTCAGCCATGGCGCTCGGTTTGGCAGTGGACATGGCAAAGGTGGGTTGGAACCAGGGCGACGACCTCTTCGCCTATATGGACCACCGCCTGGCTGCTGGCATCGAATACGTGGCGGCTCAGACGCAGAGCGTGGCCGACCTGCCGTGGGTGAACTATCAGTATGGCACCAGCGGCTACTACTACACCGACTCGCGGGCATACGTCATGGAGGAGCCGGCACTTGGCGCTCAGATACGCCCCTACTGGGGCACCGTCATCGGCATCTATGAGGGCGTCAAAGGTGTGCGTATGCCCTTCTCTGAAGTCTCCTACAAGAACATGGGCATCGACGGTGGCGGCGAAGGCAGCACCAGCGGCGGCTACGACCATCTGGGCTACAGCGTCCTTATGAACACGCGCGACGAGCAGCTCTGCCCTGCCGACCAGGTTCCCACTGAGCTGCAGCCGCAGATGGAGTACAGCGGCACTATCACTACAAACCTCATACCATCGCTCGCACAGGAGCGGACGCGCAAGCTCGTCAGCGGAAAGGTCATCAGCCACAACGAACTGGGCGGACTGGTGAACACCTTCACAATAAATAATAATACGTGCGTGCCCGCGGGGCAGACCCTCAAGCTGACGCCTCAGCTGCCTGAGGGCGAGGAGGACACGGGACGCTGGCTGTGGAACACGGGCGAGCAGACGCGCGAGATAACTGTCGCCACAGACCACAGCTTCATCTACCGCGTCACGTACACCAACGCCAACGGCGTCGAGAGCCAGCTCGCATTCCCGATAGCTGTCAAGGGCGACTGCACCCCCGACCGCCTGACGCCCAGCGTCACCTACGACGGCACTACGGCAGAGGTCGATACCATAGACGTACTCTACGGCAAGACGGCGACACTGAGCGTAGCGCCCTCGATGGGCTGGGGCACATTCAAGTGGAGCACGGGGGCCACTACGCAGAGCATCACAACGCCCGCGATAAAGAAAGACCAGGACATCAGCGTAGAATATACCAATCAGGGTGGCGCCGTGACGACGCAGGTGTTCCACATTCATGTGCTCATGGCAGAGCCCTACTTCACCATAGGCTCTACGACGACAGAGGGAACCGACGTGGTTGTCGACGAAGGCGGCAGCGTGACACTGGGCCTGACGACGCCCTCCACCGTCGCCACCTCGAAAGTCAGTTGGAGCGACGGCACCGCTGGCAGCAAGACGCTGACGCTCTCAGACTTGCATACGAGCGGCGAATACACAGCGACGTTCACCCTCTCTGGGGCCGACTACTCCTTCACCTTCAACGTATTCGTGGCTGCCGCAGAGGCTACAATCATAGAACCTGGCCGCTATCGCCTGCGCCACATCGATTCAGCCACGTTCCTTACCTCGCACGGCAAGAGCAAGTTCGTCACCTTCGAGCCCCTCAACGAGGACGACACGGCCCAGCTCTGGTGGCTCGAGCGTTCGACGGCCAACTCGCCAAAGTACGGCTTCATCAGCCTTGCCGACACTGACAGCCTCAAGCTCGCCACTACCACGAAGCTCTCCACGGCAGCCTACTTCCCCTACACCATAGACCAAGCCCTCGGCACCGACCGTCTGGCCATACATTCGGGCACCTCGGCATCGAATGCCAAATACTGGAACGTCAGCGCCGACGGCTCAGTAGAGACCACTTCCACTAAGCTCACCACCTTTCCCTTTCAGCTCATTCCCGCTTCAGACTACGACGGGATAAGTGCTCAGCGGCTGGATTATGAAGGCCATACTACTAACCTTGACGCTGTGTTCGACCTCAGCGGTCGACGTCTGTCCGCGGCAGCACTTCGCCAAGGTCTCTACATCCTCTCCGGACGAAAGGTTCTGGTTAAATAGCTAAGTCTGCACATTATTAATAGCACCTACGGTGTTCTGTGTAAATTGCTAAATCGCAAAATCGTAAATAAATAGTACATTGTAAATCGTTAAATTGTAAATATGAAGCCGGCTTCAGAAAGTTGAGTTAATAATAAAATCATTCCCTATGAGAAAAACTCTCTTTCTCCTTCTGAGCCTTGTCTGCCGGTCGCTTGCGGCGACGGCACAGGCACAGAGCCTCTCGGAGGTCTGGCAGCCTGACTGCGGCGACGGCACGTACCGCAACCCCGTGCTCTACGCCGACTATTCCGACCCTGACGTCTGCGCCGTTGGCGAGGATTATTATCTGACAGCCTCGTCGTTCCAGTGCACTCCCGGACGACCAATCCTGCACTCGCGCGACCTGGTGAACTGGCACATCATAGGCCATGCACTGCCTACGCTGGCGCCGGCCGCAGATTTCGATCGTCCGCAGCACGGCAAGGGCGTGTGGGCACCAGCCATACGCCACCACGACGGCCATTTCTATATCTACTGGGGCGACCCCGACCGCGGCATCTTCATGGTGCGCTCCGAGCGAGCCGAAGGGCCTTGGGAGCCACCTGCGTGCGTCATCGCCGGGCGAGGAATGATTGACCCGTGTCCGCTCTGGGATGAGGACGGCCGCTGCTACCTCGTCAACGCGTGGGCGGCATCGCGGGCGGGCTTCAACTCGGTGCTGACCGTGCGCGAGCTCTCGGCCGACGGCACGCGCGTCATCGGCCTCCCCCGCATCGTATTCGACGGCGGACAGGTAAACCACACCACCGAGGGACCTAAGTTCTACCGCCACGACGGCTACTACTGGATCATGTGTCCGGCAGGCGGCGTGGCGATGGGCTGGCAGCTGGCCATGCGCAGCCGCTCGCCCTACGGCCCCTACGAATGGCGGCGCGTGATTGCGCAGGGAACAACCGACATCAACGGCCCGCATCAGGGCGTGTGGGTGCATACGCCGCAGGGCGAGGACTGGTTCCTGCACTTCAACGACAAGGGTGCCTATGGCCGCGTGGTCTATCTGCAACCGATGGCGTGGAAGGGCGGATGGCCGGTCATCGGCAACGACCCCGACGGCGACGGATGCGGCGAGCCATACGCCAGCTACCGTAAACCCAAGACTACGGCCACCGAGCGCATGAACCCTCAGGAGTCTGATTACTTCGACGGCGGCACGTTAGGGCTGCAATGGCAATGGCACGCCAACTACGACCAGACCTATGGGATGCCGACGTCCGACGGCTTCATGCGCCTCTACACCATTGATCTCCCCTCCCTTGGGAAGGGGAAGGGGGAGGGCTCCCTCTGGGCAGCGCCCAACCTGCTGTTGCAGAAGCCCACGGCGCCGCGCTTCACGGCCACGGCCAAGGTGCGCATGGCCGCCAAGGCGGAAGGACAGTGGGGCGGCCTCGTCATGATGGGGCGCTCCTATTCGGCGCTCGTAGCCTTGCGCCGTGGCGATGCCTTCGTGGTGCAGCGCCGCACTTGCATCGATGCGGAAGAGGGTAAGCCCGAGAGTGCCGAGGACATCGTAGTGCTCAAGCCAACAGCTGCCGACACCATCCCCTACGCCCCTGCCATCTATCTCGACCTCTACCTCCGCATCGCCGTGGAGGACGGACAGTGCCGCTACGCCTACAGCACCGACGGGCGCCGTTTCAAGGCCGCAGGCGAACCGTTCGCCATGCGCGAGGGAAAATGGATCGGTGCCAAGTTCGGCTTCGTGGCCGAGAGCGATGCCGCAGATACGAACCGCGGCTGGCTCGATATTGACTGGATTAAAATCACTAAATAACCAAGACGATGAAACAGAGAATCATGGCCCTGTTCCTGCTGTTCTGCGCAGCACATTTCAATTGTCCATTGTCCATAGTCCACGCACAGACCTTCGACCCCAGCTACAAGATGGCCGGCCCCTACGAAGTGGTGGCGCGCGACGGCGAGTTCCGTCCTACCAAGGGCGGCAGCGAACGTGATATGCGGGCCGCGTGGGAACTGGCGAAGGCCGGGCACCACGAGAAAGCCTGCGAGATTATCAATGCCTATGCCGACAAGCTGCAGCGCTTCGAGGGGCACGACGCACCGCTGTGCCTCATTCAGGCCTACTGGCTCTGCCGCGCCATGATGCTTGAGAGCGACCGGCACACGCCGGCCTGGGGGGCCATGGTGCGTCGCGCCTTCCTTCCAACGATTGATAAGTTCGAGGCCGACAGCCCGTATGCCAACGGCAACTGGGGAGCCATCGTGAACCGTTGTCGCATGGCCTGCGGCATTTTCCTCAACGACAGCACCGTCTACCACGCTGCCATCGACTATTTCCTCCACGCCAACGACAACGGCGCACTGCCGCACTACGTCTGCCAGACAGGGCAGTGCCAGGAGACGGGACGTGACCAGGGACACGCACAGCTGGGCCTGGGTGCCATGTGCGACATCTGCGAGATGGCATGGCAGCAAGGCGACGACCTCTGGGGAGCCCTCGACAACAGACTGATGAAGGGCATAGAATACAGTGCACGCTACAATCTGGGCTACGACGTTACTTTCGAGACGTGGACCGACTGCACCGGACTCTACAACGACTGGACGGAACCCGGCGCCATGGGGCGAGGGCGCATCCAGAACATCTACGACCAGCCATACAACCACTACGTAGGCCGTCGGGGCCTGAAGATGCCTTACACGAAGAAGGTGCTCGCCCTGCAGCGGAAGGCAGAGAAGCAGAACAAGGTGCAGACGGGTCTCGAGTCGAACCAGTTCAACGTGCCGGGCGTCACCGGCTCCCTCCCTAATGGGGAGGGCGGGGGGAGAGGCCCGCTCCATCAGGTCTTCACCTATCCCGCTGCTGAAGGCGCACCGCTGAAACACGACTACGATGTCTATGTCTGTCCGCGCGGTTCGAAGGAGTGGACGAGAATAGACACTTATATGGCGAAGGTGAATGCCCCCTATAATCCCCCGGCGGGGGATAAACAGACAGGCGAGGGAGCAACGCACCCCACCGGGGGGCCACGGGGGGCTCATAAGATCTCCGAGATATCCTATTGCCTCTTCGACTTCACGGGCGATGTCTTCGTTCGCGTCATCACCAAGAATAAGAAATTCAAGTCGGCCCGCATACGGCCTGACTACCGTGGCACAATAGCCAACGTGCAGAACGACAGCACTGTGCAGTTCCTGCTCTTCCAGCCCGAGAACGTCAGCGTGGAGTTCGACGGGAGCATCACTGACAATCTGCTCGTGTTCACCTCCAAGCCTCCCGTGACCCGCGAGGAGGCCGAGGAGCAGGCGAAGAAGGAAGGACGTCAGTTCATTTACGTCCCCGCCGGCTACTATGATCTTGAAGCCCTCCGCCATGCTGTTCCCCAATTAGCCAAGGGCGACGGAAACAGGGAAGGCGGCGAGGCCAGTTCCGGAGGCGATGTCCTCGTGCCCTCCAATACCACCCTCTACCTCGCTCCAGGCTCATACTTCACAGGCACTTATCTCATCAAGAACGCTCACGACGTTAGTATCCTCGGACGAGGCATCGCCCGACCTGCCAACGGCCACAACGGCTGCTTTGTGTCGCGTAGCCAGCGCGTGCTCGTCGACGGACTTGTAGTTTGCAAATGTCCTGTCGGAGGCTCGGATGGAGTGACCCTTCACGATGTCCGCAGCATCACCCACCCGGGCTGGGGCGACGGCCTCAACGTGTTTGCTTCCAGCAATGTCCTCTACGACCGCGTCTTCTGCCGCAACAGTGACGACTGCACCACGGCCTACGCCACACGCCTTGGCTTCGAAGGGAGCACACGCAATATCCGAATGCGCAACTCCACGCTCTGGGCCGACGTGGCGCACCCGATCTTCATAGGTCTGCACGGCGCCGCCGCAGGCCCTCACCCGGAGCTGCGCGACACAGTCGAGAACCTTGTCTACGAGAACCTCGACATCATCTGCCAGAGCGAACCGCAGGTGGACTACCAAGGTTGCATGGCCATCAATGCGGGCGACAACAACCTCGTGCGCAACATCACGTTCGACAACATACGAATAGAGAACATACACCAGGGCAGCCTGCTGCATGTCAAGGTAGGTTGGAACCAGAAGTACTGCAAGGCTCCCGGCCTGGGCGTAGAGAACATCACCTTCCGCACGATCCGCTACTATGGCGAGCAGCCTTATATGTCGGTCATCAACGGCTACGATGCCGAGCGCAAGGTCAAGGACATCACGTTCGAAGGTCTGAAGATCAACGGGCGCAAGATCTACGACGACATGCCGGGCAAGCCGCGCTGGTACAGCACAGCCGACTACGTCCCCATCTTCGTGGGCAACCACGTCGAGAACCTTGTGTTTAAGAAATAAAAAAAAGCCCACCGCACTGGTGGGCTTTTTTTATTGTTCTCCCTTACTTCTGGTCGTAGGCGTGCTTGGGGTAGTCGACAGTGTAGTGGAGGCCTCGGCTCTCCTTGCGCTCTATGGCCTGGCGGGTGATGAGGTAACCCACGTTGACCATGTTGCGGAGCTCGCAGATGTCCTTCGAGGCCTTGACGCGCTTGAACAGCTCCTCGGTCTCCTCGTAGATGATGTCGAGGCGCGTCCATGCGCGATGCAGTCGCAGGTCGGAGCGCACGATGCCTACGTAGTTTGACATTATCTGACCGACCTCCTTCATATCCTGCGCTATGAGCACCTTCTCCTCATTGGTCATCGTGCCTTCGTCGTTCCACTCAGGCACCTGGTCGTTGAACGAGTACTCGTCGATGTGTGCTATGGAGTGCTCGGCAGCCTTGTCGGCATAGACCACGGCTTCGATAAGCGAGTTCGAGGCGAGGCGGTTGCCGCCATGGAGGCCTGTGCATGAGCACTCGCCTACGGCGTAGAGGCGGTTGATTGTGGAGCAAGCGTTGAGGTCGACCTTGATGCCTCCGCACATATAGTGGGCGCATGGCACTACGGGTATGTACTGCTTCGTGATGTCGATGCCTATGCTTAGGCACTTGGCGTAGATGTTTGGGAAGTGGTGTTTCGTCTCTTCGGGGTCCTTGTGGGTCACGTCCAAGCAAACGTGGTCGATACCATGTATCTTCATCTCCTTGTCGATGGCCCGGGCCACGATGTCGCGCGGAGCGAGCGAGAGGCGCTTGTCATACTTCTGCATGAACTCCTCGCCGTTGGGCAGTCGGAGGATGCCGCCGTAGCCGCGCATGGCCTCGGTGATGAGATAAGCTGGATGCCTCTCGGACGGGTTGTAGAGCGCCGTGGGGTGGAACTGCACGAACTCCATGTCCTTGACGATACCCTTTGCACGATACACCATGGCAATGCCGTCGCCCGTGGCGATGTTGGGGTTGGTTGTTGTGGCGTAGACGGCGCCTGTGCCGCCAGTGGCCATGAGTGTCACGCGCGAGAGGAAGGTGTCGATTTTCTGCGTGTCGGGGTCGAGGACGTAGGCTCCGTAGCACTCTATGTCGGTCATGTGGCGGTTCACTTCTTTTTCTAAATGGTGCTGGGTGATGATCTCCACGGCGAAATGGTTCTCGAGCACGGTGATGCGCTTGTCGGCGCGCACGGCGCGGATGAGGCCCTGCTGAATCTCGTGGCCTGTGTCGTCGGCATGGTGAAGGATGCGGAACTCGGAGTGTCCGCCCTCGCGATGGAGGTCGAACTCGCCGGCCTCGTTCTTGTCGAAGTTGACGCCCCACTTCACCAGGTCGGCTATGCCGTCGGGCGCGTTCTTGACAACCTGCTCCACGGCTGCAGGGTCGCTGATGTAGTCGCCGGCGACCATGGTGTCGTGGATATGCTTCTCGAAGTTGTCCACCTTGAGGTTCGTCACCGAAGCGACGCCACCCTGGGCCTTGTCGGTGTTGGCCTCGTCGATGGTGGTTTTGCAGATGAGCGCTACCTTGCCCTTGCCGCTTTGCGCGACCTTGAGGGCATAACTCATTCCGGCCACGCCCGAGCCGATGATGAGGAAGTCGAATTTACGGATCATGATATTTTCTTTTTTCGATGATACACTCTTAAACCGCTGGCAAAAATAGTAAAAGATTAGGGATTAGGGATAAGGGATAAAGTTTTTTTTTGTTGGAAGGGTAAAAATCGTTCGTATAATACGGCGGGAACAGAAAAAAGTTTCCTTTCGGGGGAGATGCGGCCGATGGACGTGAGGATAGTTTTTGAGGCATCGGGTGAAAAAAACAGAGTGGAAAGTTGAAAGATGACAGGAAATGCGTATCTTTGCAGAGAAATAAGAAAACATGACAAAGATGATGAAGAAGTTGTTCCGCTACACATTAATTAATATAGTGGCTGCCGGGCTTCTCTGCCTCGGAGCCTGCAAGAGCAGCGAGCGCGTGCGCCGCAGCAGCTATCAGCCCGACGGCGCACATGCGCCTGCCCTGACGTCGGAGCTTCTACAGATGGGCGAGACGCCCTCGCAGCATGCACAGCCAGCGATAGTCAGCGCACCCGCATTGTCGCCCTTGCAGCAGAAGCTCGAGGAGATACTGCGCGACAGCGTTCTGGAGACTACGCAGGCGGGCATCGACATCATTGACCTCACTACGGGCGAGCGCCTCTACAGCCGCGGTGAGCGCCAGCGCTTGCGCCCCGCTTCGTCGGAAAAGATGGTCACGGCCATCGCCGCCCTCGACGTGCTGGGCCCGCAGCATGCGTTCACCACTCAACTGCTCTCGACCGCAGCCATAGAGGGAGGTGTGCTGCGCGGCGACCTCTACGTGCGGGGCACTATGGATCCACTGCTTTCGGCGGCCGATGTGCGGGCGCTCGTAGGCCAGCTGCGCAACGCAGGAGTGCGCTCCGTCAGCGGCCGGCTGATTGCCGACGCATCGTTCAAGGACAGCGACGAGCTGGGCTGGGGCTGGTGCTGGGACGACGACAACCCGACGCTCTCGCCCCTGCTGTGCGGCGGCAAGCCCCGGCTGGTCGATGAGCTACAGGCTGCGCTCCGAACCGCTGGCATACGCACGGCAGCGCTCTCGGTGGGCACTACGCCTGCATCGGCACGGGTGCTGGCTGAGAAACGGCGCCCGCTGACCGAGGTGCTGCAGCGCATGATGAAGGAGAGCGACAACCTGTGCGCCGAGTCAGTGTTCTATCAGCTGGCACCACTCGGGGCGGCGGCCGCAGCAAAAGGCGGCAAGTCCTACAGCCGCAAGCAGGCTGTGGCGGTCGTCAGCGCCGTGATAGACCATGCCTACGAGACGGCGCCCATAGGCTTAGGGCTGCCGCCAGTGGCCTCTACGATTGCCGACGGCAGCGGCCTCTCGCTCTACAACTATCAGACGCCCGAGACCTTCACCCGCCTTCTGACCTACGCCGCCCTGCGACAGGAACAGATTCTAACGCCCCTGCTCGCTTCGCTGCCCATAGCTGCCGTCGACGGCACTCTGAAAAAGCGCATGGCAGGCACGGCGGCGGCGGGCAACGTAAGAGCCAAGACGGGCTCGGTGAGCGCCGTGTCGACGCTCGTGGGCTACACCACACAGCTCTCCACAGGCCACCTCATAGCCTTCGCCATCATGAACCAAGGCCTGCGCACTATGGCCGAAGGGCGCCAGCTGCAGGACCGCATCTGCTGTGTACTCAGCGAGTAAATCAGGAACTGGCCGGAGTCAGCGCAGATTCTGTTGCCCCACAAAAAATCATAAGCCCAAGGGTTGAAAACAGGCCGGTCCGGTGCCCCATAAAAAACCCTTGGCCAAAAACGTCATAACCCTTAAGGGTTTTTTCGTATGGCTCTAAGCTAAGTCATCAACTCCCCCCGATAAGACTATTCCAACTTAGGGACTGAACCACTAAATGCAGCTTTCGGGGCTGCCTTTCTGCCCTAAATATTCCTCGGGGCGCACCTGGCGCACCTGCGAGTATGGCGGCACGTCGTGGGTTATCCAAAGGTTACCTCCGATGACCGAGTGGTGGCCTATGCGTATGCGCCCGAGCAGCGAGGTGTTGGAATACACGGTGACGTAGTCCTCCACGATTGGGTGACGCGGAAGGTCCTTCGGGCGGCCTTCGCTGTCGAGGTCGAAATGCCGGGCGCCAAGGGTGACGCCCTGATAGACCATGACGTGCGTGCCAATGATGGCCGTTGCGCCGATGACGATGCCCGTGCCATGGTCTATGCCGAAAGCTGGCCCTATCTGCGCGGCGGGATGAATGTCGATGCCGGTGGTGGAGTGGGCGCGCTCAGTGATGATGCGCGGCAGCAATGGCACGCCGAGCCCGTGCAGGGCGTGGGCCACACGATAGTGGAGCATGGCTGTGAAGGCAGGATAGCAGCACATCACCTCGATGTAGGACGTGGCGGCAGGGTCGTTGACCGTGGCCGCCTGTATGTCGGCCCGCAGGAGTTCGGCAATGCGCGGCAGGCATTCCATAAAGGAGCGGGCGGCGGCAGCAGCGTCAACATCAGCCGCCGAGACACTACCTACGGCCGCTGAGGCCGATGCCTGATTGTCGCCGAGCGCGGAGAAGCCGCTCAGCGGGAAAACGGCAGCCTGCAGTGCTGCACGTATGTGCCCCTCAAGGCAGAGAGTCAGCCGGCGCTCGTCGGCGTTGCCGAACACTTCGGGAAACAACACGCTGCGCACCATTCCAAGCAGGGCGTCGACATCAGCCTGAGAAGGCAAATGAAATTCGTTGATGGCCATATTACTCACGTTTCGCCAGCAAAACTATGGAAAAAAAAGCCAAAACCGGTGAATGACGTGGTTTTTAAACAAATAATTGCTGATTAATTGATTTTTATTAGCTGATTATTTTGCCGTTACGATAAAATACCCTATTTTTGCAGCGCAAACGTGAGGAAGCGAGGGGCCGCAACGGTTCTTCGCTTCACTGTTAAAAAGGATTAGGGATGAACCCTTTCTTTCATAAAAGAATCACTAAGGATTATATCATATATTATTCAGAATGATCGACAAGCAAAAAGTGAATGAGCTCGTAGAGCAATGGCTCGACGGCAAAGATTATTTCCTCACCGACCTCACGGTGACGCCCGACGACTGCATCACCGTAGAAATCGACCACGCCGACGGCGTTTGGATTGACGATTGCGTGCAACTCTCACGCTTCATCGAGGACCACCTCAACCGCGACGAGGAGGACTACGAACTCGAAGTGGGAAGCGCCGGACTGGGACAGCCCTTCAAGGTGCTGCGCCAATGGCAGAACCACGTAGGCAAAGAAGTAGAAATCATCACTGCCGACGGCCGAAAGCTTAAAGGTATGCTCAAGGCTGCCGACACTGACAACCTCACACTCACCACACGCCAGAAAGTGCTGCCCGAAGGGCGCAAGCGCCCTGTCATGCAGGACGTCGACGTAGAGATGCCCATGAGCGAGGTAAAGAGCGGACGATACATCATCGACTTTAAATAAAATAATTATAATACATGGCAAAGAAACAGACAAATGCGCTCATCGACTCCTTCGCAGAGTTCAAAGAGACAAAGAACATCGACCGCGCTACACTCGTAAGCGTGCTCGAAGAGAGCTTCCGTAACGTCATCGCCAAGATGCAAGGCACCGACGAGAACTACGACGTCATCGTGAACCCCGACAAGGGCGACTTCGAAATCTATCGCAACCGAACCGTCGTGGAGGACGACAACGTCGAGGACCCCAACATGCAGATAAGCCTCACCGAGGCCCGGCAGATTGCCGACGACTACGAGGTTGGCGAGGACGTCTCAGAGCCCGTGGACTTCTCCAAGTTCGGCCGCCGCGCCATACTGACACTGCGCCAGACACTGGCTTCGCGCATCCTCGAGCTGGAGCACGACGCCCTCTACAACAAATACAAAGACATGGTCGGCGACATCATCTCTGCCGAAGTCTACCAAGTATGGCACAAGGAAGTGCTGCTGCTCGACGAAGAAGGCAACGAGCTACTGCTTCCCAAGGGCGAACAGATACCCGGCGACTTCTTCCGCAAAGGCGAACCCGCACGCGCCGTAATAGCACGCGTAGATAACTCCACGGGCAATCCCAAGATAATACTCTCCCGCACCAGCCCCGTATTCCTGCAGCGACTGCTCGAAGCTGAGGTGCCCGAGATAGCCGAAGGCATCATCTCTATACGAAAGATAGCACGCGTGCCAGGCGAGAGAGCCAAGATTGCCGTCGAAAGCTACGACGACCGCGTAGACCCTGTAGGAGCTTGCGTAGGCGTACGAGGCAGCCGCGTCCACGGCATCGTGCGTGAGCTGCGAGGCGAGAACCTCGACGTCATACAATGGACCTCCAACCCACAACTGCTCATCACCCGAGCACTCGGACCCGCACAAATCAACAGCATCAACCTCGACGAGGCACAGAAACACTGCGAGGTCTACCTCGAGCCCGATCAGGTTAGCCTCGCCATCGGTAAGGGCGGACTCAACATACGCCTCGCATCAATGCTCACCGACACCGTAATCGACGTATATCGCGAAGTACCCGAAGGCGAAAGCGAGGAACTCGGCGACGACATACACCTCGACGACTTCAAGGACGAAATCGACGAGTGGGTCATAGAAGAGCTTAAGAACAACGGCTGGACCACGGCACGCTCAGTACTCGAGGCCCCGCGCGAGATGCTCATCAAGAACGCCGACCTCGAGGAAGAGACCGTCGACGAGGTGCTACGCATTCTCAAGGCCGAATTCCCCGACGAGGAAGAAGGCAGCGAGGCTGCCGAAAATTGAAAGATTGAGAAATTGAAACATTGAAGGTTTCCAAGACCTCAACAGTTAACACCTTTCAATCCCATAATCATTCTTTCAATTTTTCAATTTTCAATTTCCAATTCTCAATTTCAAGCTTATGCCAATAAGAATAAATAAAGTAACAAAAGAATGTAGCGTCGGACTGCAGACCCTCGTTGACTTCCTCAACAAGAAGGGATTCACCGAGGTGGAAGCTAACCCTAACGCTACCATCACCGACGAGCAGTACGCACTCGTGCAGGCCGAGTTCAACAAAGACAAAGGCATGCTCGCTCAGGCACAGAAAATCTCCACAGCACGAAAAACCAAGGAGAAGAAAGAGACGATAGTGCTCACAGAGGACGACAAGGCACTGCCACTGACCGAAGTGCAGAAGCCTAAGATCGTTGGGCATATCGACCTCAATGCCAAGCCTAAGGCTCCGAAGCCTGCCGAAGAAGCTGCAGCACCAAAAGAGGAACCTAAAGCTGTAAACACCGAGAAGGCTATTACTGAAACAAAACCTAAGGACGAGGAAAAACCTGCACAGGAGACAAAACCTGAGCCTAAGGAAAAACCTGCCAAGGAACAAGCTCCGGCACAAGAACCTCAGCCCAAGAAGAAAAAGGGCGGCGTGGAACTCGAGGAAGTAGACGGAGTATTCCGCGTCAAGAGCTCAGACGAACCAGCGCTGACACTCAACATCAAAGGCCACATCGACCTCGACTCCATAAACCAAAGCACACGCCCGCCACGCTCTAAGAAACGCGGACGCGGAGGATCGGCCAACGCCGGAGGCGCACAGCGACAGGGCGAAGGCGAAAACAGACGCAACAAAAAGAAAGGAGAGCGCGTCGACATAAAGGCCGAAGCAGCCAAGCAGCAGAACCAAGGCAGCCAGAAGAAGAACAAAGGCTCGCAGCAAGCAGGCAACCAACAGGCCCAGGGCGGCAAGAAGAACAAACGCAAGAACCAGCCCAAGGAAGTGGTCCTGCCCGTGGAGCAGAGCGACGAGGAAATAGCTAAGCAGGTGCGCGAGACGCTCGCACGCCTCACCTCCGGCAAGAATGCCTCGCTCGGAAAAGGCGCCAAATACCGCCGCGAGAAGCGCGAGAACATACGTGCCGGCATCGAAGCCGAGATGGAACAGCAGGAACAGGAGTCCAAAATCCTGAAGCTGACAGAGTTCGTCACTGCCAACGAACTGGCATCGATGATGAACGTGCCCGTCACGCAAGTCATCGGAACGTGCATGAGCCTCGGCGTGATGGTAAGCATCAACCAGCGCATGGATAAAGAAACCATCGACCTCGTAGCCGATGAGTTCGGATTCCAGACGGAATATGTCAGTGCCGACGTAAGCGAAGCCGTACACGAGGAAGCCGACGACGAGGCAGACCTCGTGCCCCGCGCTCCAATAGTAACGGTTATGGGACACGTCGACCACGGTAAGACATCGCTGCTCGACTACATCCGCAAGACCAACGTCATTGCCGGTGAGGCCGGAGGCATCACCCAGCACATCGGTGCATACAACGTGAAGCTCGACGACGGCCGCCACATCACCTTCCTCGACACTCCCGGTCACGAAGCATTCACCGCAATGCGTGCTCGCGGTGCACAGGTGACGGACATCGCCATCATCATCATCGCTGCCGACGACGACATAATGCCGCAGACGAAGGAAGCCATCAACCACGCAGTGGCCGCCGGCGTACCCATCGTCTTCGCCATAAATAAGATCGACAAGCCCGCTGCCAACCCCGAGAAAATCAAGGAACATCTGGCGCAGATGAACTTCCTCGTAGAGGACTGGGGCGGCAAGTACCAGAGCCAGGACATCAGCGCCAAGAAAGGCATGGGCGTGCCCGAACTCATGGAGAAAGTGCTACTCGAAGCCGAGATGCTGGAGCTCAAGGCCAACCCAAACCGCAAGGCCACCGGTTCGATCATAGAGTCGTCGCTCGACAAGGGCCGCGGATACGTAGCCACCGTGCTGTGTTCAAATGGTACGCTACACCAAGGCGACATACTGCTGGCCGGCACTAACTACGGCCGCATTAAGGCTATGTTCAACGAGCGCGGACAGCGCATAAAGGAAATAGGCCCGTCAGAAGCTGCCACAGTGCTCGGCCTCAACGGCGCCCCGCAGGCCGGCGACACCTTCCACGTCATGGAAACCGACCAGGAAGCCCGCGAGATAGCTTCGAAGCGCGAGCAACTGCAGCGCGAACAAGGCATCCGCACACAGCACCACCTCACGCTCGACGAGATCGGGCGCCGCATCGAACAGGGCGGCTTCCAGGAGCTCAACGTCATCGTCAAGGGCGACGTCGACGGATCTATCGAAGCCCTCAGCGACTCGCTCATCAAGCTCTCAACCGAGAAGATTGCAGTCAACGTCATCCACAAGGCCGTCGGCCAGATCTCAGAGAACGACGTCTCGCTCGCTGCCGCCTCAGATGCAATCATCGTCGCCTTCCAGGTGCGCCCCTCTGTTCAAGCCCGAAAGGCTGCCGAACAGCAGGGCGTAGAGATACGCACCTACAGCATCATCTACGATGCCATCGAGGAAGTCAAGGAAGCTATGGAAGGTATGCTGGCTCCCGAGCTTAGAGAAGAGGTCACAGCCCAGCTAGAAGTGCGACAGGTGTTCCACATATCAAAGGTCGGCACCGTGGCCGGAGCCTACGTCGTTGACGGCAAGGTCAGCCGAACCAATAAGGCTCGCATCATCCGCGACGGTATCGTCATCCACACTGGAGCCATCGATGCCCTCAAGCGCTTCAAGGACGACGTTAAGGAAGTGTCCACCAACTTCGAGTGCGGTATCTCGCTCGTGGGCTACAGCGACATTCGTGAAGGCGACACCATCGAGACCTTCCAGGAAATTGAGGTAAAGGCAAAACTCTGAGCTTGCGCAAGCGCGAAGATTAATGTTCAAAGTCTAATGTTAAACGACCTCCGGCAGGATACTTAACATTAAACGTCAAACTGCGGCTCATCCGCGACCCATAAGCATTAAATCTTCTGCCCGGCCATAGGCCGCTTCGCTAAGCAAAGAACATTCCACCTTAAACATCCAACATTCAACTACGGCAATCGGCCGTGAAATTAATGAACGGTTTCGACATATTATTCCTTTTCGTGCTCGCCATAGGGGCGTTTCGCGGCTGGACAAACGGCTTGCTGAAGGAAGTGCTCGGCCTCGTGGGCATCTTCGTGGGACTTTACGTAGCCTACCTCCTCTACGACCAGGTGGGCTACGCACTGGCTCCCCATATCGGCACTTCGCCAAGCGTTGCCAGCATCATAGCTTTCGTGCTCATCTGGATAGGCGTTCCAATCCTCCTCGGGGTGCTGGGCTCGTTGCTCACAAAAGTTCTCGAGTGGATTGGGCTCGACGGAGTCAACAACCTGAGCGGCGCACTCGTGGGCATCATCAAGTATGCCATCGTGCTCGGCGTTATCTGCAACGTCCTCTCCATCATCCGGCTCATAGGCGAGGAATCGCAACACAACTCCTTGCTCTTCGGCCCACTCAAACAGACAACCTCCATAGCTTTCGACATGGCAAAGAGCCAGTGGCGTGGGGCTAAGTAGCCCGACTGAGACGGCAAAATCATTCCCTGCACGTCAGAAGAAGGTTTGCCTTTACAACTCATAACCTAAGAAGATTAAAACTATGAAAAAGAGTATAGCCTTCATTGTCTTCATCACAATCATTGCTGCATCCGTAGGTGCCGGCATTGACAGCCTCATACGCGCAGAGCGAAGTGCTCAGCTCGACGTCGACAGGGCCCTTTCGCTGACACTGCAGCGCTGCGAGAGCGGGCGCATAGATGCCGACACTATCCGCGTCTACCGCAGCCTGATAGCCATGGATGCTGTGCGAGACACGGCCTATCTCTCCATGACCGTCAGCGGCGAGGGCGAGCGCCGAGAGGCCAGGCTACATGCCAACACAGGCTTGACGGCATGGGATGTCTGGCGCCTCTCTGACCAGCGGGCCACAGGCGCACTGGCAGCCCTGGCTGCGCTGTGGGCCTTGGCGAGCATGTTGTGGCTGCGGCGCGGGCGGCAACAGCTGGAAGGTCTTGTCTTCATCGGTTCCCTTTGCTTCGACACCGCCAACCACACGTTCAGCGTCGGCCGTCGAAGCGTGCATTTCACCCCAATGCAGGGACAGCTCATGGAACTCTTCTTCCATGCACCCGACCATAGGCTGACGCACGAGGAGATTTGCAACCAACTTTGGCCACGAAAGCCAAATGCGAACGAGACTCTATACAGCCTGATCCGCCGTCTGAAACCTTTAGTTGAGGAGAACGGCCGGTTGCACATAGAATGCGAGCGCGGACGTTCTTACAGGCTGAGCGAGAATTAGTTCGGCCACTATTTCAGACGTCTGACAGGATAATGTCAGACAAATGTCAGGAAGTTTATTTGGTGGCAGCTTCGCTTTTTGCTTACCTTTGCGGCGATTTCTAACGCTAAAAAGCAAAAAGCAAATGAAAAAGCAAACCTCAAGTATTCCTAAGACACACGCGAAGCACACCTGGCGTTGTGCCTTTGCGTGGCAGAACTTTGCGCTTGCGGCTGTCGCCGTAGCGTTCATCGTGACGGGCTTTCTGCTTATGCTGCCCGAGACTGACGTCCGCAACCGCCCCGGCGGTCGCTTTGCCCCTGCCCCCGGCCCGGGAGCCTTTGATGCCCGGCGCATTCGTGTAGCCCCTGTCCCCTGCTTCATCGGCTTTGCCATGATGCCGCTGGTGATTATGTATGTTCCCCGAGAAAGAAAAAAATCCATTGCAGAGAAGATTATTTGATTTTCCTTCGCTCATTCCGAGGATTTTATCTACTTTTGCATCGCGTTGTACGCTTTTGCGAACCTTTATCTTTAAACACTCAACTCTAATCTGCGGCTATTGTCGCACATAAAAACTACAATGAAGCATTTCCGTTTAGTGGACAACCTGCTGGGCTGGCTGGCTTTTGCCATCGCGGCCTTCACCTATTGCTCCACCGTCGAACCGACAGCCTCGTTCTGGGACTGCCCCGAGTTTATCACCACAGCCTACAAACTTGAAGTGGGGCACCCGCCAGGGGCACCCTTTTTCATGATTACTGGCAACCTGTTCACCCAGCTCACGTCAGACCCTGCCAAGGTGGCTCTGATGGTGAACCTTATGAATGCTCTGCTCTCGGCCCTGTGCATCATGTTTCTCTATTGGACTATCTCACACCTGGCGCGCAAGCTTATCTGCAAGGACGGATGGGTTGAGACAGCAGCCCAGCTTATCGCCGTCGAGGGCGCAGCTATGACGGGCGCACTGGCTTACTGCTGGAGCGACACGTTCTGGTTCTCAGCCGTCGAAGGCGAGGTCTATGCCTACTCCAGCCTCTTCACGGCTGTCGTGTTCTGGCTCATGCTCAAATGGGAGGATAATGCTGACAAGCCTCACTCTGACCGCTGGCTGGTGCTCATAGCCTACCTTACCGGTCTCTCCATCGGAGTTCACCTGCTGAACCTTCTTTGCCTGCCTGCTCTGGTGCTTATCTACTACTACAAGCGCTCGCAGAACGCCACTCTGAAAGGGTCCATCTATGCCCTTTTAGGCTCTTTCGTCCTGGTGGCAGCAGTGCTCTACGGCATTGTTCCCGGCATCGTGAAGGTTGGCGGATGGTTTGAGCTTTTGTTCGTCAACACCTTCAGCCTGCCCTTCAACAGTGGCCTCATCGTTTACATTATCCTGCTCGTAGCCGTTGTGTTGTGGGCCATCTGGGAAACCGTGGCCGAACGCTCACGCCTGCGCATGAACATTGCTTATCTCATTGCCGTGGCCATGCTGGGCATCCCGTTCTACGGCTATGGCTGGAAAAGCATAGCCATAGGCGTCGTCGTCATCGCCGCCCTGTATGGTCTGCTCCAATGGAAGCGTGAGGGGCAGCCTCTCGTCTCGGCCCGCGTGATGAACACCTCGCTGCTGTGCATGCTGATGATAATGATTGGCTACTCGTCGTACGCCCTCATCGTCATCCGCTCCACTGCCAACACGCCTATGGACCAGAACTCGCCCGAGGACATCTTCACCCTCGGCAGCTACCTCAACCGTGAGCAGTACGGCTCGCGCCCGCTCTTGTACGGCCAGGCCTATAACTCGCAGGTGAAACTAAGAAGCGAGGGTGGCTACTGCGTGCCAGTAAGCACCGAGGGAGCTGCCGTGTACCAGCGCAAGGAGAAAGCGACTGCCGACGAGCCCGACCGCTACGAGATCCAGCGTCACGACATTGAATACGTCTACGCTCAGAATATGTTTTTCCCCCGCATGTACTCCGATCGCCACGCCTCAGCCTATGAATCGTGGATGGGAGGCGTCGAAGGTTATCAGGTGCCTTACGACCGCTGCGGCGAGCCCATTATGGTGAAGATGCCCACGCAGCTGGAGAACATACGCTTCTTCCTCTCCTATCAGGTCAATTTCATGTACTGGCGTTACTTCATGTGGAATTTCGCAGGGCGCCAGAACGACATTCAAGGCAACGGCGAACTCGAGCATGGCAATTGGCTCTCCGGCATCCCGTTCATCGACAACGCCCGCCTGGGCAACCAGAACATGCTGCCTGCTGAGCTCCGCGAGAACAAAGGGCACAACGTGTTCTACTGCCTGCCGCTGCTGCTGGGCCTGCTGGGCCTCTGCTGGCAGGCTTGGAAAGAGCGCGACGGAGACCCAATCGGCGTCAAACAGTTCTGGGTTGTCTTCTTCCTCTTCTTCATGACAGGCCTCGCCATCGTCGTGTATCTGAACCAGACACCCCAGCAGCCTCGTGAGCGCGACTATGCCTATGCCGGCTCCTTCTATGCCTTTGCCATCTGGATTGGCTTGGGCGCAGCCGCCGTTGCCGACTGGCTTGAGCGCCGCACAGGCAAGGCCATGCTCGGTGCGCTGCTTTCGCTCGTCTGCCTGCTCATTCCGCTCCAGATGGTCTCACAGACGTGGGACGACCACGACCGCAGCGGGCGCTACACCTGCCGCGACTTCGGCGAGAACTACCTTCAGAGCCTGCCTCAGGAGGGGTTCCCCATAATCTTCACCAACGGCGACAATGACACCTTCCCGCTTTGGTACAATCAGGAGACGGAAGGCGTGCGCACCGATGCACGCGTCTGCAACCTCTCTTACCTGCAGACCGACTGGTATATCGACCAGATGCGCCGTCCGGCCTACGACTCGCCCAGCGTGCCTATCTCGTGGAAGCGCATTCAGTATGTGGCCGGCACCCGTGAAGGCATTCGTGTGCAGCCAGAGACTCTCAAGCAAGCCATTGAGTATTACAAGGACGACCCCATAACCTCACACCAAGTCCTCGGCGAGAATCCCTACGAGCTCTCTACCATCATCGACAAATGGGTCCTCAGCGATAAGAAGGAGATGCAGATTTTCCCGACCGACTCTATGGTCATCACCATCGACAAGGAAGCCGTGCGCCGCTCTGGCATGATGATTCCGGGCGACTCCATCCCCGACGTGATGCACATATCGCTCAAGGGCAAGAGTGCCGTCTACAAGAGCGAGATGATGATGTACGAGATGCTGGCGCGCTGCAACTGGGAGCGTCCGCTCTTCGTAGCCATGACCGTAGGCTCTGACAACTACGGCAACCTCGGCAACAACTTCGTACAGGAGGGCCTCGCATATCGCCTCACTCCCTTCAACACTAAGGAGTCGGGTCAGCGCGTCGACACCGAGAAGATGTACGACAACCTTATGAACCGCTTCAAGTTCGGAGGCGTCAGCAATCCCGACCTCTACCTCGATGAGACGGTCACCCGTATGTGCTACACCCATCGCCGCATCTTTGCCCAGCTGGCAGTAGAGCTGATGAAGGAAGGCAAGCAGGACAAGGCTCTCAAGGTGGTTGAGAAAATCGAGAAGGAGATACCGGCCACAAGCGTGCCGCACAACCATCAGGGCGGTTCGCTCGAGCTGGCTCAGGTCTACCTCGACTGCGGCAAGAAGCAGAAGGCAGCCGCCATAGCCGAAGCTGTGGCTCAGAACGCATCGGAGTACTGCCGCTGGTTCACCAGCCTCTCTGACCGTCGTCTGCAGATGAGTGCCGAGGACTGCTACTACTATCTCCTCCAGCTCAGCAACTCACTCAAGATACTTGATGCGGCCGAATCTGACAAGGCTGATACCTTCGACATGGCATTGCAGACATATTTCGAGCAGTTCCAACGCCGGACGAATTATTGACCATATTAGCAAATTAACAGATTAACAATTAACGGCCTTATGGCTTGCATTGCAAATCTGTTAATTTGCTAATTCGTTAATATGCTATTATGCTAATAGAACAACCCGCCCGCTTCCTGCGGTGGATCTATCCTCATGCCGTATGGCGGATGGATCCGTCGGCGAAGGCTATCTACCTTACCTTCGACGACGGGCCCATCCCCGAGGCTACTCCCTATGTCCTTGATACCCTGGCACACTATGGTATCAAGGCCACTTTTTTTGTCGTAGGCGACAACGTGCGCAAGCATCCCGACATCTTCAGCCAGGTTGTCGCTGCCGGACATCGCATAGGCAACCATACCTACAACCACATCGGCGGCCTGAAATACCTGAGCAAGAACTACGTCAAGAATGCTGAGAAGGCGCAGGAGCTGATCCTGGACTCACAATCAGCAAGCCACTACGATGATAAAGCGTCCGCTGCGCAGCCCGCAGCAAATGGAGAATTGCCTGGCATGGCGTGCACGAAACTCTTCCGCCCGCCACACGGATGGATGCGAGGGCTGCAGTACAAAGCCATGCGCCGCCAGGGGTATAAGATAATCATGTGGGACTTGGTCACGCGCGACTACAGCACATGGCTCACGGCCGACGAGGTGCTGGATAATGTCAAGCACTACGCTCGCAATGGTTCGATCATCACCTTCCACGATTCCCTCCGCAGCATCGACAAGCTGCACAAGATTCTCCCTGCAGCCCTCGAATGGCTGATCAGCCAAGGCTATGAATTCCGCGTCTTCGACTGATTCATAGAGAACTCGCACCCGCAATAGAGCTGATTATAAAAAGCATATTCCTTCAGCAACTGGCCGCGGCGCTCCTGCAAGCCGCCACGCCGCCAATTCTGAGCCCAGAACCGAGCGCCGGCTACAGCAGATTCAGCTGCGTGGCCGGCGCTTTCTATTTGGTCGAGACGTTTCCAACGCGAGGAAGCCAGCGTAGTAGAAAACCAGTTGATGCCGAGCTCCACGGCCTTGCGCGCAGCTGCCGTAAGGCGCAGCTCAAAGCAGCGGGCACAGCGCAGCCCACGCTCGGGCTCACCTTCGAGGCCGCACACCCCTTCAAGCCATTCCTCGTGGCGCCAGTCGTCGTCAATCCATCCTATGCCGAGGCTCTCGGCGTGGCGCTTGCTCTCAGCCTTACGGATTTCATATTCCTCACGAGGATAAATGTTGGGGTTGTAATAGTAGATAGTGGGAGTGATACCGTTGGCCAACATCCATTCCACGATGGCGCTTGAGCAAGGGGCACAACAGGCGTGCAGCAGCACACGCTCCAGACCGTCGGGAACTTCTATGGAGCTCTTTGTCTTACTCATACCCTTATTCATATCATTTTTGCCGCTGCCGCACGGCTTCAAACAAGAGAATGGCAGCCGAGACGCTGACGTTCAGCGAGTCCAGCTGCCCGAGCATCGGTATGCGCAGGTGAGCGTCGGCCGCACGGCGCCACTGCTCAGTGAGCCCCGTGCTCTCAGTACCCATGACGATGGCTGTGGGGCCGGTCATGTCAGTGTGGTAATATACATGCGAATCCTGCAGCTGTGCGGTCAGAATGCGCACGCCGTGGGCCTTGAGGAAAGCAATACATTCGGCTGACGTGCACGCTACCATAGGCACCGTGAAGCGGGCCCCTACGGACGCACGGATGAGGTTTGGGTTGTAAAGATCCGTCAGCGGGTCGCAGACGACGACAGCCGTGGCAGCGGCTGCATCGGCCGAGCGCAGCACAGCCCCCAGGTTGCCTGGCTTCTCAACCGATTCCAGGACGATGAAGAGTGGCGGCGCCACCGCTCCAGGAACCGCCTCGGAGCCAGCGTGGGCAATGCTGCCTGCAACGCCGCGAGGAGGGTTGCCTGCGGCGAACGCAAGCTCTTCGAGCGTCAGCTCCTTCGCCTTAACCACGGCCACAATGCCTTCCGTGCTGTCGCGGTAAGCTATACGCTCGTAGACGTTAGGCGCCACTTCAAACCACGCACACTCAGCCACCCCAAACTCCTTGTCATTCAGCTTCAGCGTCAAGCCCGCCCCCGGCACACCGCCGGCGCCGGCAATCAGAAGCTCAGAATCCTGAGCCATGAAGACGCTCGCCACCTCGTAGCCGGCCGCGAGGCAGTGGGCCAGCTCACGCCGCCCCTCGACGACGAACAAGCCGCTCTTCCTGCGTGCCGAAGCCTTCTGCTGCAGCTCCAGCACTTGCTTTATCCTCGGATTTTGTGTACTCGTTATTAGCATCATAAGTAGTCTGTTGACGCCACAAAGGTACAACTTTTGTCGATGAAACCGCCATTTTTCGCGCTTTTTTCACCACTTTTTCGCTACCTTTCACTGAGCCTGCCACTGCGCAGGCTACATCAACCGTTTTTATAAGCCCAAGGCTTATGGAAAAAACCCTTAAGGGTTATGCGCCGAACCCTTAAGGGTTATTGGCAAAACCCTTAAGGGTTTCGGGCGAAAGGCTTAAGGGTTTTGAACGATACCCTTTTGCGTTGCCGCTACCACTAATCATTATTTTATCTTTGCTGAGAAACGACAATGAGTCAGTGAGCGTATGTTTTTTTTCTTCATTTTTCACTTTTTACCTAAATTATTTTTCATTCTTCACTCTTCATTCTTCATTCTTTTGTATCTTTGCGCCGCAAAAATGAAAATATTATTCTTTTAAAGACAATGGAATACAATTTCAGAGACATCGAGAAGAAGTGGCAGCAGAGATGGGTTGCCATGCAGACGTATAAGGTGACAGAGGACAAGGAGCGCAGGAAGTTCTATGTCCTCAACATGTTCCCCTACCCCAGCGGAGCCGGCCTGCACGTTGGTCACCCGCTCGGTTATATAGCATCTGACATCTATGCCCGCTACAAGCGTTTGCAGGGCTTCAACGTGCTCAACCCCATGGGCTACGATGCCTATGGCCTGCCCGCAGAGCAGTATGCCATACAGACGGGGCAGCACCCAGCCATCACCACCGAGGCCAACATTGCGCGCTACCGCGAGCAGCTGGACAAGATAGGCTTCTCGTTCGACTGGAGCCGCGAGGTGCGCACATGCGACCCACAGTACTACCACTGGACGCAGTGGGCCTTCCAGAAGATGTTCGGCTCGTTCTTCAGTAGCCCCCTCCCAACCTCCCGGAAAAAAGGAGAGGAGGACTGCCCCAAGGCACGCCCCGTTGAGGAGCTGGTGGCTTATTTTGAGGAGCACGGAACGGAGGGATTGGAGGAGTTCGGCGTGGCACAGAGCGAGGAACTCTCGTTCACAGCTTCTGAGTGGAAAGCCTACGACGAGGTGCAGAAGCAGCAGGTGCTGATGAACTACCGCATCGCCTACCTCGGCGAGACGATGGTCAACTGGTGCCCCGAGCTGGGAACGGTGCTGGCCAACGACGAGGTGGTGGACGGCGTCTCGGAGCGCGGCGGCTTCCCCGTGGTGCAGAAGAAGATGAAGCAGTGGTGCCTGCGCGTCTCAGCCTACGCCCAGCGCCTGCTCGACGGGCTGGAGACCATCGACTGGACCGAGTCGCTGAAGGAGACGCAGCGCAACTGGATAGGCCGCAGCGAGGGTGCCGAGATGGAGTTTAAAGTGAAAGATTCTGAAAAGAGCTTCACCATCTTCACCACACGTGCCGACACCATCTTCGGCGTGACCTTCATGGTGCTGGCTCCCGAGAGCGAGCTGGTGAAGGAACTCACCACGCCCGGGCAGCAGGCTGCCGTGGACGAATACCTGGCCTACGTGAAGAAGCGCACCGAGCGCGACCGCATCAGCGACCGCAAGGTGACGGGCGTCTTCTCGGGCTCGCACGCCATCAACCCATTCACCGGCCAGGAGATTCCTATATGGATATCAGAATACGTCCTTGCCGGCTACGGCACAGGAGCCATCATGGCCGTGCCTGCCCACGACTCGCGCGACTACGCCTTTGCCCGCCACTTCAACCTCCCTATCATACCTCTTATCGAGGGTGCCGACGTGAGCCATGAGAGTTTCGACGCCAAGGAGGGCACGGTAATGAACTCACCTGCCGATGGCACAACAGCCCTCGACGGTTTCAGCCTCAACGGCCTCACCGTGAAGGAAGCCATCACCGCCACCAAGGCCTTCGTGGCTTCCCACAACCTCGGCCGCGTGAAGGTGAACTTCCGCCTGCGCGACGCCATCTTCTCGCGCCAGCGCTATTGGGGCGAGCCCTTCCCCGTATATTATAAGGACGGTATGCCGCAGATGATCCCCGAGGAATGTCTGCCTTTAGAGCTGCCCGACGTGGACAAGTTCCTGCCCACAGAGACCGGCGAACCGCCACTCGGCAACGCCAGGCGCTGGGCGTGGGACACCGCGTCGTGCTCGGTGGCCGATTGTAGCACCATCGACAATAAGACCGTCTTCCCACTGGAGCTGAACACCATGCCGGGCTTCGCAGGCAGCTCCGCCTACTACCTCCGCTACATGGATCCGCACAACGACCAGGCACTCGTCTCGCCCGAAGCCGGTGGCTACTGGCAGAACGTGGACCTCTACGTCGGCGGCAGCGAGCACGCCACAGGCCACTTGATCTACTCCCGTTTCTGGAACAAGTTCCTCTTCGACCTCGGCGTAAGCCGTAAGGAAGAGCCCTTCCAGAAGCTTGTCAACCAGGGCATGATCCAGGGACGAAGCAACTTCGTCTATCGCATCAAGGACACCAACACCTTCGTCTCGCTCGGACTGAAGGATCAGTATGACGTCACACCCCTGCACGTCGACGTGAACATCGTCAGCGGCGATGTCCTCGACATCGAAGCCTTCAAGGACTGGCGTCCTGAGTACGCCACCGCTGAGTTCATACTCGAAGAGGGGAAATACGTCTGCGGATGGGCCGTAGAGAAGATGTCGAAGTCGATGTTCAACGTCGTCAATCCCGACATGATTGTCGAGAAGTTCGGAGCCGACACGCTCCGTCTGTATGAGATGTTCCTGGGCCCCGTAGAACAGGCCAAGCCCTGGGACACCAATGGCATCGACGGCTCCCACCGCTTCCTGAAGAAGTTCTGGAACATGTTTTGGCAGAAGGATGCCTTCGCCGTCACCGACGACGAGCCGACGGCTGCCGAGATGAAGGCTCTGCACAAGCTCATAAAGAAAGTCACGGAGGACATAGAATCCTTCTCCTACAACACAGCCATTCCAGCCTTTATGATTGCCACGAACGAACTCACGCAGCTCAAATGCCAGAAGCGCGCCGTGCTGGAGCCCATCGTAGTTCTCATCGCTCCCTTCGCTCCGCACATCGCTGAGGAGCTGTGGCAGCAGCTCGGGCACGAGACCAGCGTCTGCGACGCCCAGTGGCCCGCGTTCGAGGAAAAATACCTGGTCGAGGACACCGTGAAGATGATGGTGGCCTTCAACGGCAAGACACGCTTCAGCATCGACTTCCCTGCCGATGCCGACAACGCCACCATCGAAGCTGCAGCCCGCAGCCATGAACTCACACCAAAATACCTCGAAGACAAATCTATCGTCAAAGTCATTATCGTGCCCAAGCGCATGATAAACATCGTAATGAAATAAACAAAAAAACAGCCCGCCTCGCGCAAGACAAACACCTTGCGAGGTGGGCTTTATTTTAATAATAAACTATGAAAAGCCCTAAGTTAAGTTGGATCATTGATGAAGTAAAGGACTACGTCTTCATCGCACTCGGATGCCTCGGCTACTGTATAGGTTTCTGCACCTTCATGCTTCCCTACGAGTTTACTCCTGGCGGCATGACCGGTGTCTCGGCCATTATCTACTACGCCACCGGCTTCCCCACACAGTACAGCTATTTCATCATCAACGCTGTCCTTCTGGCCATAGGCCTTAAGATTCTTGGCTTCAAGTTTTTTGCCAAGACCATCTATGCTACGCTCTGCATAACTTTCTTCCTCGGAATAGTTCAGAAAGTCATAGCCCTCCCGGATGGTACACTCCCTAAGGTAGTTGGCGACCAGCCTTTCATGGCCGCTGTGCTCGGAGCCTGCATCGAAGGTGCGGCACTGGCTGTGGTGTTCATCAACAACGGCTCCACAGGTGGGACGGATATCATCGCAGCTATCGTCAACAAATACAAGAACTTCTCAATGGGCCGCGTACTGATGTGGCTCGACTTCATCATCGTATCAAGTAGTTTCTTTGTTTTTCACGACTGGAACAAAGTAGTGACCGGCTACGTCATCCTGCTCATCTCCATGCTGCTGCTCGACTACACGATGACCTCTGCCTCGCAGAGCGTGCAGTTCACTATCATCTCCGACAAGCACGAGGATATAGCTGGGAAGATAGGTGACGTAGTGCAGCGCGGTGTGACCGTACTTTACGGCGAAGGATGGTACTCGAAGCAGGAGCGTCGCGTGCTCATCGTCATGGCCCGACGCCGCGAGAGCCAGCAGATTTTCCGCCTCATCAAGCACATCGACAACCGAGCCTTCGTGACGATGACAAAGGTAGTCGGAGTATATGGCGAAGGATTTGATCACATAAAGACGTAAGGAACGGCTTGGCCGTAGCTTAAAATTTAAAGTATTATGAAGCTTGTATTCGCTACCAACAACGCACATAAGCTGCAGGAAGTGCGGCAAATACTGGGCAGCCGCTTTGAAGTAGTCGGCCTTGCCGACATAGGCTGCACGGAGGATATCCCGGAGACGGCTGAGACACTCGAGGGCAATGCCTTGCAGAAAGCCTTCTACGTGAAGGAACACTACGGACTCGACTGCTTTGCCGACGACACAGGACTCGAAGTCACTGCCCTCGGAGGCGCACCAGGAGTGCATACTGCCCGCTACGCCGAACTATTCGCCAACAGCGAAGAAGGCGATGCCAGCGAAGGTTTTACCCCTTCGCTCAGCCACGACAGCAACGCCAATATGAACCTCCTTTTGCATAATTTAGAAAAAAAAGCAGACCGCAGCGCAAGATTTCGCACCGTCATTGCGTTATTATACAAGGGAAAGGAACATCTCTTCGAAGGCATTTGCGAAGGTACAATACTCACCGAGCGCCACGGCACCGAGGGCTTCGGCTACGATCCTGTCTTCCAGCCTAAGGGCTACGACCAATGCTTCGCCCAGATGACTGCCGACGAGAAGAACGCCATCAGCCACCGAGGACGTGCCACACAGAAGCTGATTGCCTTCCTGAATGATAATTAGCACACATAATAAAACAGAATAATAAATGATAAATAAAGAGAAAATGAGCACCTGCTCAAATATTGTCTGCCCGAGGCTTTCGCGCCTCGGAGCATCGCGCGCGTACATTATTTATTGTTTATTATTCTTTATCTCAGCATTCAAATGCTCGTCATCCTGCGCACAGGAAATCGGCTCATGGCAAATATTTCCTGCCTACAGCTGCTGCACCGACAACATTATCGTAGGCCACCGAATCTATGCCCTCACCGAGAGCAACCTGTTTGCCTACGATAGCGAGGACGGCAGCGTCGTTACCTTCGACTGGATGCACCAGCTCAACGACGTGAGCATTCGTTTCATCAGCTACTGCGAGGAGGCAAAACGAATCATCATCGTCTACGACAACGGAAACATAGACCTTCTCTCGACCACTGACGACAATGAAGTCTTAAACTTAGCACAGCTGAAGAACAGCACCTCATACGTCAAGACCGTAAACAACGTCAATGTCTACGGCACGCGGGCTTACCTTTGCATGACCTTCGGAATAATTGTGGTGAACGTGAAGGAAGGAATTGTAGAGAACACTTATCAGCTCGACAAGAACGTCCTCGCGTGCGCACTTACAGATAATAATATCATTGCCGGTACAGACAGCGGAATATGGGCGTGCAAGCTTAGCAATAATCTTTTGGATAAGAGAGAGTGGACGCAGATGAGTTCCAACTACAAGCCGAGGCTCATGACCATGTTTGCCGGCCAACTGTGGGCGCTTCATGGCGGTTATCTCTTCACCACTAACGCCGCCGAGACAGGTTTTCAGACAATCATAGGCTCCCTTGGCGAGACTCCTCAGTATATGAAACAATGTGCCGGAAAACTCATAATCGGTGGTAAGAGTAGAACATACATATTCAGCAGCGCAACAGACTATGAAGTCGTCAGCGGCACCTTCGACTGGAGCGCACTAACAACTGACGGAAAACAGTTCTGGGCTGCCGACGGCTACGACGGCCTGCAAGCCTACACCCTCGTCAACGGCAGTTTCACGAAGACTGTTTCACTAATCCGTCCCAACAGCCCTCTCCACAATTACGGCCTCCACCTCCGCTTTGCCGGCGACCGCCTCATGGTTTCGGGCGGCAACTGGAACTACGCTGATACGAGCCTCCCAGGCACTGCTATGCTCCTTGAGCCGGACGGAACTTGGATTAATTTCGACTACAATTCAGCTCTCGAACAGGCTCCTGAACAAAGATACATAGACGTAACGAACATCGCGCAAGACCCTCAGGACGACAACCACCACTACGTAGGCACCGCCCGCAGCGGTATTTTTGAGTTCCGCAACGCTAAATGTGTCGGCCACATAGGACTTGAGAACAGCCCACTGCGCTCTATACTCCCTGACGTGGCCAAACCTCAGGACTTCGTCTCGGCCGACGGACTCACCTACGACAGCGAAGGCAACCTGTGGATGCTGAATTGCATTGAGAATGCAGGCGACTCTGTAATCCGCATCCTCAAGCCCGACGGCTCTTGGATTGCGCTGCCCACTGCCGCCGAGCTGCCCGAAGTGACCACTGCCGACAAGATATTCTTCGACAGCGCAGGCCGCGTGTGGGTTAACTGCCGCCGTGCAGGGTCAAGAGGCATCTATTTGCTCGATACTAACGGCACACTCGACCGCACAAACGACGACCGACGTTTCTTGCGCTCTACCATCGTAAATCAGGACGGCACCGCCTACTCGCCCGACCAGTTCTACGATATCGGTGAAGACCACGACGGCGCAATCTGGGTGTGCACCAACCTCGGACCTTTCCTCATCTCGTCGCCCGACGATTTCCGCTCCAGCTCGTTCACCTTCGAGCAAGTGAAAGTGTCGCGCAACGATGGTAGCGGACTTGCCGATTACCTTCTCAGCGGCGTCGCCACAACCTGCGTCGCTGTCGACGGAGCCAACAGAAAATGGTTCGGAGCCATGAATAATGGGGTTTACTTGATCAGCGACGATTGTCAGGAAGAACTGGCACATTTCACCACACAGAATTCCCCTATGCCATCTGACAATGTCTACGACATAAAGGTACATCCGCAAACAGGGCGCGTTTACATTGCCACAGACAAAGGTGTCTGCTGCTATATCTCCGACGCCACAGAGGGTGAGGACGAACTCATGAAGGACAATATTATCGTTTATCCCAATCCAGTAGAGCCAGACTACAGCGGGCCTATCACAGTGCGAGGACTTGTAAAGAACAGCGAAATAAAAATCGTAGCGCCAAACGGACAACTTATAATCAGCGGACAATCTGCCGGTGGCACTTTCATTTGGAATGGCTGCGACAGCCGTGGCCGCCGCGTAGCATCAGGCGTCTACACTATTCTCGCCAACACCCCCGACGGCAAGAAAGCCGTCGCTGCACGTGTCACAGTTATCAGATAGTCTCCTATAATAAAAACAACCTGTCGATAACTCAATAATAACTCATCAACAACTTAAAATAACTTTTCAAATAGTTGGAAAAGTAACGCACACGTCATTTCAACCGAAAAAACAAAAAAGTTAGCGAAAAGTTATAAAAAAGTTTTCAACGGCTTTCCAAAACTTATCGACAAGCTAATCTGCTCATAAATAAAGCTTTTATCAACTTATTAACAGAATTGACAGCAAATAATAATTATCATAAACGTTTTTTTTCAAAAAAAGAAATGAACACATATAATAATACAATGACGAAAACTCAACTAAAGTATGAAATCCGCCGGCTTGCCCGCGAGAAGAATGCCATCATCATGGCCCACTACTACGTCGACGGCGCCGTACAGGACGTAGCCGACTTCATTGGCGACAGCCTTGCACTGGCTCAGCAGGCCGCAAAGACTGATGCTAAGATCATAGTGCTCTGCGGCGTACACTTCATGGGAGAGACCGCAGCCATTCTCTGCCCTGATAAGAAGGTGCTGGTGCCCGACGAAAACGCTACTTGCTCGCTCGCTGAGAGCTGTCCGGCCGATGAATTCGCATTTTTTGTAAAGGCGCATCCTGGTTACACGGTTGTCAGTTACGTTAACACTACGGCAGCTACGAAGGCAGTGACTGATGTCGTTGTCACCTCCAGCAATGCCCGCCAGATTGTTGAATCCTTGCCAGAGGATGCTAAGATTATCTTCGGTCCGGACCAGAACCTGGGCAACTACATCAATTCGCTAACCGGACGCAATATGTTGCTTTGGAACGGAGCCTGCCACGTACATGCCCGTTTTAGCGTAGAGAAGATTCTTGAGCTGAAGAGGCTTTATCCTGCCGCAAAAGTTCTTGTACACCCCGAGTGTAAGGGTCCGGTCGTGAAGCTTGCTGACAAGGTTGGCAGCACGGCAGCCCTGCTTAAGTTTGCCATTGCCGACGAAGCCAAGGAGTTCATCGTGGCAACCGAGAGCGGCATACTGCATGAGATGCAAAAGAAAGCTCCGCAGAAGACTTTCATAGCAGCGCCGCCCGACGACAGCACCTGCGCCTGCAACGAATGTGAATATATGAAGCTTGTGACGCTTGAGAAAGTCTATGCCTGCCTGCGCGATGAGCAGCCGGTGGTGAGTGTGGACAAGGAGATAGCCGCAAAAGCTGTTAAGCCTATTGAACGAATGCTTGAGTTGAGTAAATAGATGTATCGCAAGCTTAAGATAACAGAGATGGGTCGAATGACCGTCGAGCAATTCCGTGAGTCGGAGAAGCTGCCGCTCACGGTGGTTCTTGACAGTGTTCGTTCGCTTTATAACGTAGGGTCAGTGTTTCGCTCGTGTGATGCCTTCAGAGTGGCTGAAGTAGTGCTGTGCGGCATCACGGCCACGCCGCCTAATGCTGAGATCCACAAGACGGCGCTCGGAGCGGAGGACAGCGTCGCGTGGCGTTACTTTAAAGATACCATGGAAGCCGTAGCAGCCCTGCACGCTGAAGACTACACTCTTCTTGCCATTGAGCAGTGCGAAGGCAGCACTATGTTGCAAGATTTTGAGCCTGTGGAAGGTAAAAAGTACGCAGTAGTGTTGGGTAATGAAGTGAAAGGCGTGCAGCAGCAGGTTGTAGATGCCTGCGACGCCTGCATCGAGATTCCGCAGTTCGGCACTAAACACTCCCTCAACGTCAGCGTCACCGCCGGCATCGTCATCTGGCACTTCGCCGCCAATCTCTTACTCTGAACTTTAGAGTGACGAATTACGAACAACAGATTACACTGATTTCTTTCAACCATAAGATAATTTACCTGTCACAACCAGTCGGATACAATAATCCCACCAATGAGATTAACACTCTTCATTGGTGGGATTATTTATTCTAAGTGGGCATTAATTATAGCCCTTATTAGCTCTTCATGCTCACTTTCGCAAGACCTTCACTGCCTTGCCTTCAGTAGGATTAATAATATTGACACCGCGGCTGACGTTGTTGAGGCGACGTCCGGCGAGGTCATAGGTAGCCTCCTTGGAGTTTTCGGCTGCTATGCCGTCTATGCCTACGAGCGAGCCAATGACGAGCTTGTACGCTGTCGAGCCGGCGACTATGCGCTTCGAACCCGTGAACGTGGCCGTGATAATTGTAGTGCCTAAGCCTATGGGAGTAACCTTACCCGTCGTGGGGTCAACGGTAGCCACGGCTGGGTTGCTGCTGGTGTAGGTCACGGTCAGGTGGTTAGGGTTATTAAGTTGTGGCGCTGTGAACTCCGTACCTTCCATGATGGTGAATTCGTTGCCTGTGAAGGCCAGTCCCGTCTCGCCCTTCTTGGTGTAGAGCGTGTAGGATGCTGATGCCGAGGTGTAGATGTTGTTGCCGCCGTAAGTGGCTGTGATGGTTGTAGAGCCTTCGGCAATGGGCGTCACTACGCCAGTCTCAGCGTTCACGGTGGCGATGCTGTTGTCGGCCGAGCGCCATCTCAGTGTCATGTCGTCGGTGACGTTGTTCACCTTTGGTGATTCTGCCGACGTTCCTATGCTGACCGTCTTCGATGCCGAGGCGAAACTCAGTGCGGGCGTGGCCTTCTTGACGTTCATCACGAGCACTACGGGCATCGCGATGTCCTCGCGCTGCACAGAGCCATTCGCGGTCCGCACCTTGGTAAGCGTCAGCGTGGAGCTGCCGTTTGTGCCGTACTTGGATATCACGGAGCTTGCTATAGGCTTCACTGTGATGGTAAGTCCGCTGATGCTCACGGTGGCCAAGCCCTCGACGGAATGTCTGATGGCCTCGATGGCAGTCACGCTGTTGCGACCCGTGGAGGCGAAGGTGAGCGTCTGCGCGGCAGGCTCCTTGCCATATTCCCACTCGAAGACGAGCTTCGTCTTGGCGGCCTTCAGTGCGTAGTCGGGCAGGTAGTCGACCAGGCGAGTTTCATAGTGTTCCTCCACCCCGTCGCCGGCAAGGGTAGAAATGTGGTGCTTAAACCACTCTGAAGTGTGGATACATACGCGGCGCTCCAAACCCTTCTGTTTCGGCGTGGCTTCTCGCACGGTTTCCCACTCGCCCCATTCATGACCTATGGCTTCAAACTCTTCTACATCTCCACGATAGACGATTTTTCCACAGTACTTGCATTGCTCGTCACCGGAATAGCCGTCTTGAGTGCAGGTAGGATATCTATAATTAACCCATTCTGACCAAACATACCAGATAGTCCCTGGATTTGTGGTGTATATATTATCCTTGTCTCTGTTACCATGTACCAATGGCAATTTTCCGCCCTTGACTGTCTTTCCACAACGGTTGCAGATGAAGTCGCCTGCATAGCCAAAGCGTGCATCGTTGTCCTTGTGGTAGGGCCAGCTGGGAGTCCACGTCGAGCAGTATTCCACAACCTTGGTGCCTGCTATCGGCGTGCTGGGCAGGTCGTGGCCGAGAGGCTCGATGCGTTCGCCTGGATTCGTCTTGCCGCAGAGCGAGCACATGGTGCCTGCCTCGTTGCCATAGCCGGCGCAGGTGGCTTCTATGCGCGGAGATGCTACCTGTGCGGACTCGGGATGGCTGCACTCCTCTGCATCGGCCATGACGATGGCCGGACCGTCGGGCATGACGAAGCAGGCATTGACGGTGGAGGGAATAGGCTTCAGCATATTCATCGGAGGTTTGGAGAACGTCAGCTCGGGGATGACCTTGTCGCCGTTGCCCCACGGGATGTCGTTCTCGCCAACCCAGCCCTTCAGGTCGCACCACCGCTTGAACTTAAGCTCCGAGGTGGGGTAGCTGTAGTATTCGGCGAAGGCTTCGCCCCAGTTGATGTCGTACTTCAGGTAAATCGTCGTACCAGGAGCGGCTTCTGTGACTTCCGTTTCGATGGTCCTGACGGTAGTGCCTTTACGAAACCAGGATAACGTGTAGGCCTTGCCGCCACCAACCACAATTGGCCATTTGCCGTAGTCGTTGTACACGGCCTCGGAGAATTGGCAGACGCCGCAGATGCGGGTCATGCGACCCTTCTTCGATGCGGTAGCGTCGGCAGTGCCACGGAAGTCGGCCCAGCAGTGTTTGCCGACCTTCACCTGGTCGCAGCGCTTGCAGTGCACCATGTGCTGCTTGTTGCTGTACGAACCCATGGCTGTGTTAATCACAAACTTTTTGAGGTTCTTGTCGTAGTAGAACATTCCCTCGTCGTCGAACGAGTACCAGTCGTGGACGTGAGGCACCGGAGCCAGGCTCTCGGCCTTCTCGTAGGAGCACACTGTGCAGGTCTGCGTCTGGCGGCCGCTGCGGTCTTCGGTGGGCTGCACGGTCACTACGGGAGAGCCGAAGGTGTGGTCCTCGGCCTCGTCGGTCTTCTGCACGCCGCAGGCGCAATGGCACCAGTGCTGCTTGGCCGTGGTCCTATAGAGATTGTAGACGTGTACGTGGCCGGGCTCCACTTTGGGAATTACCTCCGTAATCTTGTAGAGGCAGTCGGTGCACACCTGCTGACGCAGGCCCGTCTGTTTGTCCGTGGCGGGGCGCACAAGCTCCCACTGGCCGAAGCGGTGCTTCGACATCTTCTTCGCTATCGTGCAGCCATCGCCGTAGCAGATGAGCACGTGCTGGTACTTGGTGGGATGCAGGATGTTGCCGTCCAAGTCCTCGACGTCGCCCCAGTACTCGGCTTCGTCGCTGTCCATGTACCAGCCGAAAGCGTGCTGGGCGTTCATCCAGGCGCGGCGGGTGGTGACGCTGCCGTTGGCATTGGAAATCTCGCAGTAGTACTCAAACCTGTCGTAGCAAGCCGTGGCACCCACCCGCACCGTCAGCTTGTTGGTCTGTGCGCCGCTGATTTCGTCCTTGCCGCTCATGTCGCGATACAGTTCGTAGCCGCGCTCGTCGGCGAGTTTCTCGACCTTTGAGCCATACACGCGGTACCACTGGTACTTCAGACCCTGGCCGCCGGCCTTCACGCTGAAGGTGGCATAGCGCAGTGTTTCGTCGCGTCTCGGTCCGGCCACGCACTCATCGGATATCTTTCCGGTGTAGTCGGTGGGCTGCACGATGATGTAGGGTGCGCCGTTGTCGGGTATCTCGGTATAGGGCACGGACACCGTGCTCATCTTAGCCTCGCACACGGCGCAGTTGACTTGCGACGTGCCGTTGCGCTTGCTGACGGGGTCGGGTTCGGTGATGGTGACGAGGCTGCCCTCGCTGTGGGTGGCTTTGCTTACTGCCCGTCCGCAGTCGAGGCACAGCTTCCAGTGGGCGTTGCCGTCGCTGCTCCATTCGGAGTCTAAGCGTGCGTGTTCGCAGTCCTCCTCGTGTTCGCAGAACTCAAGGCACTGCCCGTCCTCGTAGCAATAGTGCTCTACGAAGTCAGAACCGTTCACGCAGAGCTGGTGGTCGCAGCCCATGGACTCGGTGTTGGCTTCGCAGCAGTCGGCACACAACTCGCATTCGTCGCAACGGTCGCTGTCGTAGCAGTCGCCGCACTGTTCGCAGATGAAGTGGTCGCCATCGTCGAACTCGTCGCCTTCTGGACACAGGTCGTGGTCGCAGTGCTCCTGACAGTCGGGGCAGCGTCCGCAGTATTCGCAGAGCTCGTCGATGTCGCAGCAGTTGCCGCAGGTGTTGCAGAGGTGCTCGTCCCAGTCGCTACCCTCGGGACACAGCTCGTGCTCGCAGTGGTAGTCGCTCTGGCAGTCGGCACACATGCCGCAGTCGTCGCACTCCGTGTCCTGGGGACACTGGCCGCAGCCCGGGCAGAGGTGGTCGGCGAAGTCGCTCGACTCTATGCAGAAGCCGTGCGAGCAGTCCACCTCGTTCCACTTCTTGTCACAGCACTCCTCGCAGAGTCCGCAGTCGTCGCAGAAGTCTATTCCTTTGCCTTCCGCACACTCGCCGCACTCGGAGCACAGCCAGCTGTTGTCCTCGCAGTCGTGTATGCAGTGGCCACCACCTGTCTTGCACCACTCGATTTCGCCGCCGGTAAAGCAGTGGTCGCACTCCGAGCAGTGGTTCCAGCAGTTCTCGCACTCGTAGCATTCGCCGCATATATCGCCGTTCTGGCAACTGCCGCACAGGGCGCAATGGTCGCCATCGCCTGCAGCATTCTTATAACAATCGTTGAAGGTACACAGATTATGATCTTCACATCCCAGCTCAAGTTCGAAGCCAGGCACCTCGAGGCACGTGTTGCATTCGGAGCATCGATCTCCGCCGCAGTCCTCGCAGTGGGGCTTGAGCATGTCGATCTCGCAGTCACACTCGGTGCATTCCATGTCGAACAACTCCCCGCAAACGGCACACCCCCAACCTTCGGCAATAAATGCCTCTCTGAAGTCCGGCATACAGTTGTCGCACACTTTCAGATCCAGACGGTCATAGACGTCGGCGTTGTAGTCGCCATCGTCCAGACAGTCGCCGCAGCGCTCGCAGTGATGCTCCAGCCAGCAGTCGTCGTTGACGTCCCTGGAACAGAAGCCGCACCCCGAGCAGAACAGGTCAGCGGCCGCACTCTCGGCATCGCTGCTGCTGTCACAGCCCTCGATGTCGTACTCGGTGCCGCAGTCTTCACACCACGCGACGGCGTGCCCCCAGTCGCCTGAGACCCAGTTCCAGTCCCAGTCTGCACGGGCCTGCTGAGCGCACATTAATATAAATAACAAAGCGAAGCTCAGTCTTTGTTTTCTTGATGTTGTTTCCATAATAGTTGTTTATTAGTGGTTTTGTTAGTTTCTTTAACGGTCGTTTTTGCTGTTGTGGTTTAAGTTATACTGTTGTTTCTTGTATTCTTTCTCAAGCAATTTGTCGAGAAAGTTTTGGGCATATTCGGTGGCGACTTGCTGTTGTTTGTTTTTTGTCATAGATGTAATTTTTTGCAAAGTAAGTATTTAAAATGTTACGGCGTGTTATCATTTCGTAAAAAAGTTTTATCATTTTGTGAAATATCGCTGTCAGCAGGCGCAAAAGGGATATAAAAAAACGCGCAGACGGCATGCGTTTGCGCGGTTGAGGCTGTGTCGGTGGGTTTCTGCGTCTGCGGTCGGCAGTGTGTTAATCGCTGTCGTCGTCGGTCGCAGGGGTTGTGGCAGGTGGCTTGTACTGCGTGGGTGTTACGCCGAATGCTTTCTTGAATGCTCGCGTGAAGTTGGGCGTGTCGCTGTAGCCGCACAGGCGTGCCACCTCGGTGATGTTGAGCTGGCGGTGCTTGTCGAGCAGATGTCTGGCCCGGCGCATTCGTATGTTCTGTATAAAGGCTTGTGGCGTGTCGCCGGTTAGGGTGCTTAAGCGCTGGCGGAGCTGGAAGAGGCTCATGCCCATCTGTGCGGCCACGGTGGTGGCATCGACCTGTCCGTCGGCTATCATGGTGTTTGTAGTTTTCACTATTTGCTCAAGGAATGCCTTGTCACTTTCGCTCAGTTTTTCTTCGTCAGCGGCGGATCGCGTGGCCATGGCTTTGTCGTAGTGCATATTTAGTTCCCGGTACTGCTCGCGCAGCTGGCTGATGTCGGTGCTGAGTTGCTCATTCAGCTGCTGCTCTCGTCTGTGCCTGCGCCGCATGATCCACCAGGTGGCTGCGGCCAGGAGCGTGGCTGCTGCTGCCAGGGCGAGTGCGATGCTTTTTGCCTTCCTCTGTGCGTGGCTTTCGATCTGCAGCCAGTCGTTGCCGAATTCGGCATTGTAGCGTGCAAGTTTTTCTGCCGACACACTGTTGTATATAGAGTCCTTGAGGTCGTTGAAGCGTTCGAGTTCGGCCTTGGCGCTGTCGGGGTCTATTTCCCATAGGCTTTCGTAAAGGCCGCGGTGGCTGTGCAGCTCGTTGGCCATGTCGCCAATCTGCGAGAAGATCTGTGCAGCTTCACTGTAGTAGGGCACGGCTTCGGCCTGACGTTTTTGTGAGAGTAGGGCCATGCCCATCTTGTTAAGGGCTATTCCTAACGAATGTTGTTCGCCTACGTTGCGTAAAAAGGGAATGACTTTGGTGAGCAGCTGCTCGGCTTCTTCCCAGCGTTGAAGGCCCAGCAGCACTGAGGCTTTCTGTGCCAGGCGCACCATGGCTCGTCCCTCGCGCCCGCCTTCATGGTCGAGGCGGTAGGCTTCGTCGGCGTATTTTAGTGCTTCGTTGTCACGTCCTAAGGCGTGGTAGACTTCTGATGCCATACCCTGAAGCACGGCCATGCGGGCGGGGTTGTCGGCTTTGCGGGCTACATCGATGGCTTTCAGGATGTATTGTTCGGCTTCCTTCGGCTGTCCGCCGGCCATGTAGATGCCCGCCAGCGTGTTTAGCGACGAGCTGATTAGATCGGGGTCGCCAGAGGCTTCATCGAGTTGATAGCATTGCAGTGCATATTGTGCGGCTTTATCGTATTCCGACAGGCGAACGTAGACTACGGCCATGAGGTTCAGACAGTCGGCCAAGGTAGAGCGGTCGGCTCCGGCTTTCAGCAGTGGCAATGCTTTCACGAGGTATTGTGTGGCCTCGGCATATTTCTGGTTGTCGTTGAGGTATTCTCCTGCCCAATACCATACTTGCGCCCTCAATGTGTCGGCCGGAGTGTTGTCGTCGAAGTGTAAGGTTTCGTCTATGAACTCCTCGCTGATCAGTTGTTGAAAGAAGGCGTTTGCTGTTGTGGCAGAGACATTGTCGTTGAAGCGCTTTAGCAGGCTCAATGTTTCACTGGGCTGGTCTGAAAGCGTTTGTGAGGTCTGCTGCTCAGCGGCTTCGCTGCTGCCAGTCAGTGCGAGCAAAGCACAGAGAATAATAAGAAGGATTTTTTGAGCGTTTCTCATGCTGTATGGGTGTTGTATTATGCAGTTTTTATTTTTTGTCGATTCGGAATAGTTTGTCGGAGCGGCGTATTTTGGCGTCGACGCGGAAGGCTACGTTTGAGCCTTGGCGAGCTACAGTGCAAGGTGCATTGCTGTCGTCGTGCATTTCTTCGATAACTCCGTACACGGCTCCGGTCGTAGGTCCCGTGACGAGGAAACGGTCGCCGACGTGCAGCTCGGCGGCTTCGATGTGGAATTCGCCCAGACCGAGTTTGGAATAATACTTTGTGCCGCGGCCTATGTAGACCTTCTGCTCTGTAGCCTGCGAGCCGTATGCCTCGGTCCATTCTCCGAATCGCTGGCCTTGGTAGTAGCCATCCCAAAAGCCTCGGTTGAACACACGTGCGAGTCGCTGGTCCCATTCGTCGAGTTGTGCGCTGAAGTCGGGATGCTGAAAGTTCATGTTCTTCGAGTCGTCAGTGCTTTCAGCTTTCTTCTTTTCAATCTTCAACTTCAGGTCGATGGCCTCGCGATAACACTCTACGACGGTGCGCACGTACTCTGGCCCGCGCGCGCGTCCTTCTATTTTAAACACGCGCACGCCCGCGTCGATCATCTTGTCGATGAACCTTATTGTCTTCAGGTCTTTTGGGGACATGATGTATTTTCCCGCCACCTCCAGTTCGTTGTCGGTCTCCTTGTCCTTTACGATGTAGCTTCTTCTGCACAGCTGCATGCATTCGCCGCGGTTGGCCGAGCGCCCTGTGTTTTGCAGGCTCAGGTAGCATTTACCGGATATAGCCATACAGAGCGCTCCGTGGCAGAACATCTCGATGCGCACGAGCTGGCCTGATGGTCCGCAAATGCGTTCGCTTTCGATTGAATGTGCAATTTCTGCCACCTGGTTGATATTAAGTTCGCGTGCCAGCACTACTACGTCTGCAAACTGAGCGTAGAATTTCAGTGCTTCGGTGTTCGAGATATTGAGCTGTGTTGAGAGGTGCACTTCGAGCCCTATCCGGCGTGCGTAGGTCATCACGGCGATGTCAGAAGCAATGACGGCGCTTATCTGTGCCTCCTTGGCGGCATCAAGAATCTCGCGCATGAGCGGCAGGTCCTCGCCATAGATGATAGTGTTGACGGTGAGGTAGCTCTTCACTCCGTGCTCCCGGCATGTGGCTGCTATCTCTTTGAGGTCGTCGATTGTGAAGGCCGATGCAGAGTGTGCGCGCATGTTCAGCCGTCCGATGCCGAAATAGATGCTGTCGGCACCTCCTTGCAGCGCTGCCGTCAGGCTGTCGCGCGACCCTACTGGGGCCATTATTTCAAAGTCTTCTCGAAGCATATTGTTTTTTGTATTACTCTATTTATCATTATCGCTGCAAGCAGGATTATGAAGGGCATGAAGGGTATGTGGAAGCGGGCTTCGCCGTGGCCTACGAGCAATAGCAGAGCCGTGCCCGCCACTACGGCGGCTACGGCGAGGGAGTGAGTGCCGTGGCGATAGCCCCGGAGCGAGAGCAGGGCCAGAAGCAGCAGTACGTAGTAGTAGGCGAGATTGGCTATTGCAAGCCACTGCACTGGCGAGAGGCGCGGGAAGTCGCGCATGAGCGTGTTCATGCTCAGTGGTTCGTACATATACTCGCGCTCGCGCTTGTCGGGCAGGAAGGTGCAGAGGTTGACGTTGTCGGTGGCGTAGGTGTCCACGAGTTTCTTAGGCATCTGTGCCAAGTATTCGAGAGGGTGCCGTCGGATCCAGTCTATCGTCAGTGCCCGCCATGCTGAATCCTTCTGTGCCACGTCGAGGTCCCTTCGCTCGCGTATGGCCATCGACTGTGGGCTGGAGGCTGTGGAATAGTCGGCGAGTGCCATCCAGCCAGTCTTGGCCTGATAGACGAACAGCCCGCTCTGGGCTTTATGCGCAAAGCCTATTATGGCAACCGTGGCCAGGAAGCCGGCGGCAAAGCGCGCGCTCTTGCGCCACTCCTTGGAGTAGTAGAAAATCATGGCTGCGAGGAAGACGAGAGCCATGGGGCGGAAATAGCCTGCGAGCGCGAGCAGGGCTCCGCCGAAGGCCGTTTGCCTCTTGACCACTGCCAGGTGAATACCTGATATGACGAAGAACATGAAGGGCAGTTCGCTCAGCGCTGACGTGCCTTCGCCGTAGTTGGCAGGATAAAGGATATAGGCAATGAGCGCTATGATTGCCACCTGCTGGCCGCATAGCTTTTTGGCGAGTGAGTAGAACAAGACGGTAGTGATGGCTTTGAGCAGAGTGTAGAACAGGAGCAGCGGCCAGATGCTTCCCGTGAGCACCAGCGAACATTCGGCGGCATTGATGGGCCCGAGGTTCCAAAGGAACGGGTAGTCGCAGATTAGCTGCGCAGCGGGATAGGCATCCTTCAGCTGCAGACATTCGCGTGCGAGTCCGATGTAGCCGTCGCTGTCGGGGTAAGGAGTGTAGCCGAAGCCCCATAGTATGGCCACTTGCGCCACGGCGAACAGTGCTATAAGTGCAGCCGCCACGTTGTCTATTCTCTTTCTCATGCCTGCAAAGGTAGTAAAAGATTAGGTATTTGAGATTAGGGATTAGGGATTTTTTATCTTGATGCGAGTAAAAAGAGCTGAATAAAGTGAAAACTTTAATCTCTAATCCCTAATCTCAAATCTTTTATTACTATCTTTGCAGGCATGAAGATTGGAAATATCGATCTGGGCCATCGCCCGGTCTTCCTGGCTCCTATGGAGGATGTCACGGACATAGGCTTCCGCCTGCTCTGCCGCAGGCTGGGAGCTGCCATGGTGTATTCAGAATTTGTCTCGTGCGACGCGCTGGTGCGGCTGGTCAAGAAGAGCATGCGCAAGCTGGAAGTGTGCGACGAGGAGCGGCCGGTGGCCATTCAGATCTATGGCAAGGACCCCGCGGCCATGGCCGATGCGGCGCGCATAGTAGTGGATGAGGCTCACCCCGACGTGCTCGACATCAACTTCGGCTGCCCCGTGAAGAAAATTGCGGGCAAGGGCGCCGGTGCCGGCCTGCTGAAGGATCCGCCCAAGATGCTGGAGATAACGCGTGCCGTGGTGGATGCCGTAGGCTCGCAGGTGCCGGTGACGGCAAAGACGCGGCTGGGCTGGGACAAGGAGCATCTGATAATCACTGACCTGGCCGAGCAGCTGCAGGACTGCGGCATCGCGGCCCTCACCATCCATGGGCGCACACGCTCGCAGCTATACTCCGAGACTGCCGACTGGACGCTCATCGGCCAGGTGAAGCGCAACCCCCGCATGCGCATACCAATAATAGGTAATGGCGACATCACGAGCGCCGAAGGTGCCGTAGAAGCTTTTGAGCGCTACGGCGTCGACGCCATAATGGTGGGGCGCGCCACGTTCGGCCGACCCTGGATATTCAGGGAGATAGTGAACGCGCTCAGCCCAGTAGCCGATGACGGTGACAGTGCAGGGCTCATGTCGCTCGACTGGAAAATGGACATCCTGAAGGAGCAGGTGGAGACCTCCGTGGCCCGCCTGGGCGAGTTCAGCGGCGTGCGCCACGTTCGGCGCCACCTGGCAAATTCGCCCCTGTTCAAAGGTATTCCCGACTTCCGGCAGACGCGCATCCGTATGCTCAGGGCCGAGACCGTTGACGAACTGTTCGGGATTATGGAACAAACACGCCAATTGATAAAACAGAACTCTCCTGAGGGTGTCATCTGAAACCCTTAACCCTTATTCAAAAAACCCTTAAGGGTTATTGGCAAAACCCTTAAGGGTTCCGGCCATAACCCTTAAGGGTTCCGGGCAAAAGGCTTAAGGTATTTTTTGCGGAGGATAAAAAATAATTCTCTGTCTGCAACTTTTATGCGCTTTGCTACGTCAAACCTACGAACGACATTAATAAAACAATACAGCAATGATGAAAGAAAAGATTTTAGCCCTTGCCCTGGCGCTCGCAATCGGCGCAGGCAGCGTAAGCGCAGAAACGCAGATGACCGTCAACGGCCGTCCGGCAACGAAACAGGAAAAAGCAATAGCATCGAAGATGATGAAGCAAGGCGTGCAGATGGCAAAGAAAGGTGCCAATCTGGCCGTCTCGGCTGTCGCCGATCCAGCCAAAGCCGAAGCTATTGAGGACGAGCTTAAGAAAATGGGCGAGGAGATGGAACGCCTGGGCGACTCGCTCGATGCCATGGCCGATGATACCACCTTTCTCTATTCCGAAGCTGACAGCCTTGAACTCGCAGGCGACAGCATCTTCTTAGACAATTCTGGCGACTTCGACGACTTCGTCAGGGGCATGGAGGAAGGCCTCGACGTTAGCTTTCCCTCGTGGATCCACACGTGGTGGGGCAAGATTCTCGGCGGCGGTCTGGGCATTCTGGCAGGCATCTTCGGCATCCTGATAGCCCTTATTGTAATAGTTGTCGTCTTCGGTATCCTTTTGGCTCCGCTGTGGGTAATAGCACTCATCATCTGGCTCCTCGTGCGCAACAGTAAGAGGACAGCTTCGCAGGAATACCTGCGCTACCAGACACCTCATCAGGGGCAGCCGCGCCCGCAGGCATCACAAACCACCGAGCAAGGCGCACAGCCCGCAGAGCAGGCCCAACCTGAGGCAACGGCCGGAGGCGCTGATGCCGCACAGCCGACAGCCGACAGCGCAAACGCAGCTGCCGGAGCCGCCCGCCTCAACGAGCAGCCCGAATACGTTACCTCGGAATATGACCGCAAAGTAGTGCAGGACGAGAAGAACGAGATGTGGCGCAGCGGAATAATGCACTCGTGCGTAGGCGTGGGCCTGGCAATGCTCTTCTATTCCTTGGGCTTTGGCGGCCTTTGGGGCATCGGAGCGCTCGTGGCCTGCGTAGGCGTTGCCAAGCTCGTGATAGCCTCTTCACACCCGAAATAACCATTCAGAAGAGCAAACCTTTTGAAACTACAGAGCGGTGAGAAGCGCTGACGTCATACTGATAGCACAAGTAGTAAGCACAGGGAGCCATAGGGCCTTCGCCAAACTGGTCGAGGCTCACCAGGCTCCCGTGCGCCGCTTCCTGCTTCGCCTTACACATGGCGACGCCATGGCGGCTGACGACCTGGCTCAGGAGACCTTCATACGCGCCTGGCAGCACATGCGCGACTTCCGCGGCCTCTCGGGCTTCGAGACGTGGCTCATGCGCATTGCCTACCGCCTTTTCCTCGACGAGCAGCGCAAGACGAAACAACCGGCGCTGACAATCGACGACAACTCTGCCGCAGCTCAACCCGCAGCGTTCATGGAGCAAAGCCCGGTCTATGCCGTACCGGGGGCGGCGTTGAAAATGGACATCGACAAGGCCATGGCCACGCTATCGACCGACGAGCGCACCTGCGTGACACTCCAGTGTGTTGAAGGCTACAGCATCAAGGACATTGCCAGCATCACTCAGATGAACGAGAATACTATAAAGAGTCACCTCGCCCGAGGCAAGCGTCATCTGGCAGAGTATCTCCGGGGAAACGGGTACTCTTAAGCTGCTAAGCCTGAGAACAGGATAAGAGATACGAACAACTACTAACGCTTACAACTATGAATAAGGAAGATAATATGATGAATATCAATGACGAGGTGCTGCTCGAGTCGTTCTTCGCTGAGGCGAGGACTGACGTGACCGACGACGGTTTCGTGGAGCGCGTCATGGCCGCCCTGCCCGAGCGGCAGACGTCGTTTGCCACGCTGCGCCGATGGTCAAAGGCAACGGACATCGTAGGTGGCATAGTCCTGGCAGTTGGGGCGGCGCTTATTGTAGGCAACTATCTCTCTACGGTTTACGCCGATGGCTTCAGCTTCAGTCCCTCGGCAGTGCTCGTGAACGCGATGCTCTTCCTGCACCGGCTTCCTGACCATATCATGATGCCCAGCCTTCAGCAACTTCTCTCCATAGCCGCTGCTGCTGTAGTGTTGATGACCCTTTTCATTCAGCAGTTTGCAACCATCATCCGCAAGCAGCTGCTCTGATGGATAACTAATTTAAGTTTCGGATGTTCATTTACATATTTACAATTTAACGATTTACAATGTACAATTTATTTACTATTTGACAATTTACGATTTACAATGGATTTACTATTTGACAATTTACGATTTACCATGGATTTACAATGGGATTGATTTACAATTTCAGAACCTGCGGTGTTCTGTGTAAATTGCCAAATAGCCAAATAGCCAAATTGTAAATAAATTGTACATTGTAAATCGTTAAATTGTAAATATGAAGCCGGCTTCAGAAAGTTGAGTAAATCAATTTAGTAGGTGCCCAGCGTAGGCCAGCCATCGTCGGTCCAGCTGACAGAGCGCTGAATGAGCATGGCAGCACCGTTCTGCTTGGCGCTGTAGCCATGGCAGATGAAGACGTCCTCGCCGTCGAAATTGTAGACGGCGCAGTGGCCGGCAGCCTCCCAGTCAACCTTGTCGCCTTCGAGAACGAGGGTACCGCCGCCCTCGAGCATGTCGCGACCTTCGCGGTCGAGGTATGGCCCACTGACATTCTTGCTGCGTCCCACGGCCACACGATAGTTGCTCTTGGCTCCGCGGCAGCAATAATCCCACGAGACGAAGAGGTAGTACCATCCGCCATGGTGGAAGATGAACGGTGCCTCGATGGCATTAGGGCCTGCAAAGCGCGAGGTGGGATTCTCTGCTGCGCCAGGGTCGCCGGGTTTGTGGCGGCGAGCGATGGTCACAGGCGGCGAGGCCAGGTGCATCGTTGAGTCGAGGCGCGCCAGCTGTATTCCATCCCAAAATGAGCCCCACACCAGCCAGGGCGTGTCCGTGGCCTCGTCGATGACGAAGTTGGGGTCGATAGCGTTCCAGTTGTCGCCTGTGCGGCGGCCGTCCTCATCCCGATGCCAGTCGTGAGAACATACTATGCAACCCTCGTCCTTCCACATGCCGAAGGCCAGCGAGCGACTGCTGAGCAGGCCGATGGCCGAGCCGTTCTTGCCGAAGGTGGAGCAGCTGTAAGCTAACCACCACTGATTGTGCCAGCGGATTACGTCGGGAGCCCAGACGTGGCTGCCGAAGCCCGGCACGGAGTCTGTTGTCCAGCCCGGGATGACGGTCATAACAGGATTTGGCAGCACTGTCCACGTCCTACGGTCACGCGACGTCATCTGTTGAATGCCCATGCCAGTGGCGTAGATATAATATGTGTCGCCCTCCTTGGCCATCACAGGGTCGTGCACCATTGGCAAGTCAGTTTGGTAATCCTCGCGCTGAAAGCGGGGACGGCGTTGCCCCTGAGCGAAAGCTGTGCTGCAAATGGCCGCGAGGGCCATAGTGAGCAAGAGTTGTGTTTTCATAATTGTGTTAATTGTGTTGTGTATATTATTATTCTGTGACGGATTATGCTGATAGAATTGTCACAACATTTTTTCCAGCTCAGTCACTGCCTCAGTAATATCGTCTTGAAAGCGGCGATGATCCCGCAGGAAGTCCTGGCGGTCCTTAGCTATGGCAGCGTAGAGCTCGGGGCTCATGGCACCTACATATTCCATGATGGCCAACTCAATGTCGTCGCGTTGCCAGTGGAGCGACGAGTGGATGTAGACGTTACGCTTCTGATGGAGGAAGCTGTAGGCCGTCTCTATGCTGTCCTTGCTTATCATTCGTCGAAACCTGCAGGGCGGAACTGCCGCTGTTCTTCACTGTAGACAAAGCCCTCGGCGCGGAGCTGCTCGCAGACTTCCTGCGGCTCTCTGCCGAATGCAAAGCACAGGCTCTCGAGGGTGTCGAACTCCTCGTCGCGGAGAAGCATGTTAATACTTGAGACCAAAATGGCCGGGTCTGTAGGTAAATAATCCATAACGATATCTCTCTTTTGGCCACAAAGGTACGAAAAGAGTATATAACGAAAGCATGAATAAGCAAAAATATTCATCCCTCTAAGGTCAATGTGGCATAAAAAACAATAAAAAAGGCTGCACCATTGCAGCCTTTTATTTATCTTTGCGACGCAAAGCCACCTCAAGCTCACTGCAAACCACAAGTCTTAATCTCCTAACTTCGTTCAATTGCATCTATGAAAACTATGAGACTTCGTTATTTCATCTTATTCTTCAGCATCTGTTCTGCTCTGATCACGAGCAAAGCTCAAAAGACATTCACGCAGACGATAGCCCACCGAGGTGAGTGGCGCTCTGAAGGTTCGGCGCAGAATTCGCGTGCCTCGCTGCAGCGTGCTCTGGACCTCGGCATCTGCGGCTCGGAGATAGACGATTGGCTGACGCGGGACGGACATATCATGGTGAACCACGATGCGTCGTACCAAGGCGTAAGCCTTCAGGACACCACCTTCGCGGCTTGCAAACGGCTGCGACTAAGCAATGGCGAGCGAATGCCGGAGCTGAAGCAGCTACTTAAGATATTAAAAAAGAGCAAGAGCCCGACGCGCCTCATCGTGGAAGTGAAGGCACACCGCAACCCTGAGCGCAGCCGCCAATGTGCAGCCGAAGCCATCAAGGCCATACGCCGGAGAAAGCTCGAGAACCGCGTGATGTACATATCATTCTCTATCGAAGCCTGCCAGACTATCCACGCCCTCGCACCTGAAGCCGAGGTGGCATACCTCAGCGGCGACCGCACGCCTGAGGAGCTACACCGCATGGGCATCACGGGCATAGACTACAATATCAAGCATCTGCGCAAGCATCCAGAATGGGTCAGCGAAGCCCACAAGCTGGGTATGAATGTCAATGTCTGGACTGTCGACGCGCCCGACGACATACGCGAAATGCAGGCCTTAGGCGTGGATTATATCACCACTAACGAACCTGCCAGGTGCGAAGGCATAGTGAACATCTCTGCTGAGTGACTAAATTGTACATTGTAAATCGTTAAATTGTAAATATGAAACCGGCTTCAGAAAGTTGAGTTATAATGTAATGTTCACCGCTAACCAGTCTCCCGACTTCCTTTTCATAGACACGATACTCCTGGCCTACCGCCTCGGCCGTGTGCGCCACGAGGAGCAGAAGGCGGCGCTGCTGGCAGCGGCACGTGCTGCCACAGATGCCGTCAGCTTTCTCTCGGCCCTCGAGAACTTCGGTGTGGGGCGCCGCACAGAGCTTCACCGCTTTGCAGGAGAAATCCTTGCTGCCCCACTCCGCTTCAGGGCTCAATACCCGCGAGTAGTAGGGCTTCGCGCTGACGGTCAGCCAGCAGAATCCTTTCTTGGCAACCAATATGCTCTTTTCCTCGTAGAGCCTGTGCTGACGCTTAAGCAGCAAGATCTTTTCTTCGATACTTACTGGTGGTTCGTCCACAATCACCAGACTACCTTCGTCCATCCGGGTCGCGGCACAGTCATCGGAGCCTACGCCACCGAGCCTCGTGACAACGCCTCCACGCTGCCGCGCTTCGAGGACTATCTCCTCCGCCTCACGTGTCACTCCACGCAGCGCATCCGCACCCGCTTCGAAGGCTTCCCTGCCGACATCGTCTGCGCCATACTCAAGCGCGCTTTCATGTGAACAAAAAAAGCCCCCGTCGCGTCATCGCGACGCAGCGGGGGCATGAAGAAAATTTACCTTGGCCGCACGAGCGGCCGTGTACCTATAGGTTTCTTACTAAAGTTCACTTTACAACTCTATTTCAATGTGGTGTGTTCTGTGACATAAGCCGTCGAAGGGCTTAAGGCTTCAATAGCACGGTCAATCATTGAGAGGTAATTGACTATTATTCCGTTGTCGACATATACCCGCAGCGAGGCTGCAAGTATCTGGCTGCGTAGCTCAGAGAGCCGTTGCACGTAGTCGGCAGGATTGGAGGCCAGCGGCGCGGAGTCCTGACACACGGCTGAGAGGAGGCGGAGGTAGACGCCGAGGTTATAATAGTTGTCCATTGGGTTTCGTGAGAAGCGACGAAGCGCCTTCTTGGCACTTGAATAGTCGCGGTTGAAGCGGCGGTAGAAGTCCTTGGCAGTACGCACACCCGCAGTGGTGTGTTCGCCGCCGAGGCGCACGATGGCATCGGAGAGAGCTTCGTCGGCCAAGGTTCCTGAAGAATTAGAGCGCAGGAGCACGAGGTGGCGTCGCAGGGTTCGCTGCTCATCGGCATTTTCCATTGAAGCGGCAAAGATAGCCAGTTCGCGCAGCTTGGCAGCGACGTAGGCGTCGGTGAGGGATCCGTCGGAGCGATAAGCGTCAATGATCTGCTTCTGAACTTTCTGGAAAAAAAGACCGGGCCGCCCGTCGGCAGTGAAGAAGCTCAAGGCCTCGCCGTACTGGCGGCGCAGTGTGTCGAGCGTGGCGGTGTAGTTGGCGCTGGCACGCTGGAGAGAGGTTGTATAGGACGACGACAGTTCGCTCAGCGCACTGCGGTAGGAGTTCAGCTTAGCCTCATCGTTAATGTCGTTCAGCTGCTCTCGCTTTATCACAGCCCAGTTGCTCTCAAAGTTTTCCTTGAGTGTGCGGGTAGTCTCGTTGTAGGCGTCGGAATAAAGTTGAAGGTCCTGCAAGTAAAGATGTTTGTTCACCGCGAAGCCCAACGCTTGGGCGTTAGCTTCGTTCTCCAAGGTGTTGAGGTCGAGGCCGCGCTTCTTCACATCTTCGCTCGCATCGTAGCCCGCATCTTTTCCATTAGTGCGATAGAGCACCTGCTTGCGCGAGAGGATATTGTGCATCATGCGCAGTTCGGCATTGATGGTGTCGTCAGAGAGTGTAGGCAGCTCTATGACATCGTTGTCGCGCGTCACCAGCGATGGCAGGGGACGGATGGTGGCTTCGTAGGCGGTGAGCTGCGAGGCTGTAGTAGGTGTGGCGCCCATCTGCCATAGATAGGCTGGCACGGTGCTCTGGATGAAGGGGTTGCGGATGATGCCTCCGTTAGGGCGTTCGGTGTTGATGACGAACAGTTCGCCTACGATCTGCTGGCGCGGCACATCTGCTTTGTACCATAGGGCATAGACGTAGCGGTTCTCGGGGAAGTCCTCGTCAGTGAAATAGGCGTAGAGGATGTTCCAGTCGGTCTGACTGCCGAGGCCGAAGTTGGCATTGTCAGGTCCAACAATGATGCTGACGTTCTCAGCCTTCTCGCCTGCAGGCTTGTTGAGGTAGCGGTAGGCGTGCGGGCGCTCGGCCTCGAATGCTTTGTAGAGAGGCGTGAGCAGTCGGCTCTCCTCGCTGAGTGGAGCGCGGAAGCCCCAGGTGCTGTACATATTTATCCATCGGCCCGTGGCTGCCAGGCGCGACCAGTGGAGACTGCGGCTCACTGTGAGCTCACTATTATCCTCTGCGAAAGCATGGACAGCATCCGTCAGCGCAGCGTATGAGGGGCGCGAGGGTTGCAGGATATTAGGATGCTTGGTCTGGGCATCTATCTTGTAGTGGTGCAGGCGGCCCGTGATGTTCTTTCCGTCGGGTGTTGGTTTCCACGTGAGGACGTAGTAGTGGTAAGCCGTTGGTGTGGCCGCAGCGTCAATGAAACCGCCGAGGAGCAGGTTCGTCTCGGCATCGGTGCCTATGCTCACGCTCTTGCCTGGAAGGCTTACATGGTAATCCCATGTGTGGGCAGAGTGAGCATCCTGACGCTCGTAGCGTGTGCAGACGTCGCCGTCAGCTTCCACGGCAGCATAGAAGTTGTCGATTAAAGGACGTTGTGCCGCAGGCAAGAGGATGTCTAATGCAAACCATTCGCTCTTGTGCACTACCCCATCTGCGGTGACGCTGGTCTGTATTCGCTGGTTCGACGTATACCGTGCTATGCCGGCAGTGGTAGCATTGTTAGCATCGAGGATAGCTTGGAAGGCATGTTCTACTTGCTGGGGTTGGGCGCCAAGTCGCGAGGGCAGGATGGCGAAGGCCACGAGGGCCAGAGAGAGAGTTCGTAAGTTCATAATCGTTGTAATCACGGCAACGCCGCAGTTTATATTTACCATTTACTATTAACCTTTTGTCACGATGGTTGGTTTGGTGAGTTGCATGTAGCAAGAGCCTGCTGCTGAGCTTCTACGGCTTCCTGCAAGACCTCAGCCTCCACAGCCGATAACGCGGCGAGCGTCTCAGCCTCTATGGCGGCGAGCTCAGCTGCATGATAGTCGTTGGGTACATCTTTCTGTTGAGCAGGCTCCTGCTGCTCCACACCTCTTTTTGTATTGGCCTGCGAGACAGGAGCCGCTTCAGCTAAAGCCGCTCCCTGCACCGAAGTAGGTGGCAGACTCTTCAGCCGGCTTTCGGCGGCAGCATCCTTCGCACAATCATCAGCCACAGCATGAGTGTCTGACTCACTAACTACCGACGCCGTATTGTTAGCCAGAACGGGTGCGGCCGTCGATGCTGAAGGCATAGGCTGAACAACACTATGCGATTGAGGCCAGAGGATGAAAGCCAGAATCACAGAGGCAGCGGCAATAAAGGAGAGTCCTGCCCAAGCCCTTACACGAAGCGAGGCTCTGCGAGCCGGCTGTAGCCCTGCCTCTGCGGGCGCCTGCGAGCGAGCTTGCGCTACTAAGCTGTCGAACTCAGCCTCGGCAGCCTCCAGTTCCTCGTCCGAAGGCACTGCTGTCAGCTCAGGCTGCAGCGGCAACTTGCCCTCCAGATAACTTTCAATTTTTATTTTTTCAAGATTCATAGCCAGCCTCCTTTCTTCAATTCGTTTTTTATCTTTCGGCGCGCAGAGCTTAGCATGGCGCTGACGGTACGTACATCTATGCCTGTTGCGGCAGCAATCTGAGTCGTCTCCATCTGTGCTTCGGCAAACATCGTCCATAGCCTGCGCTCTGAAGGGCGCAGATGGCTCACTGCCTGCACAACTGCTTCACGCATCTCACGCTCCTGCAGCATGTCAGCAGCAGTCGTCTGGCTTGCTTCAGTCTTTGTCGTCTTATTCGCCATGGGTACCAGCAGTTCCGTATGCATCCGCCTCTTCGCATCAATGCAGGCGTGCTTTGTAAGCCTCACTGCCAACCGCTCGGCATCTTCCTCTGCCGGCAACCCTTGCCATGCCGTCCATAGCCTCAACAGCGCTTCCTGCGCCGCATCTTCAGCCGCCTCCTCGTCGCCGAAGAATGATAGCCCCAAAGCCATAAGCCTCGGGCGCAACTTCAGTGCTATGGGAGAGAACTCTGCGGGTGCCATACAATAAAATAACGCATAACACCCAGTGATGTTATGCGCCATTAACAATTATTAATCTTTTTCATAGCCTTATCCTTCTCCACAGCCAGCGCGGCAGCAGCCGCCAGCAGAAGGTGAGGACGCGGTAGCGCCAGTCCACTATTCGCACGTGGCGTCGTTTCCGTATCGAGCGGACGATGTCGCGCGCCACATCTTCAGGCCGCATAAGCATAGGATAGTTGAAGCCGTCGCCGAGCAAAGCTGTGTCCACGAAACCAGGGCGTATGTCCAGAACGTGTATGTTGAGGCACCTCTGCCGTGCCTGCTGCTCTAAGGCTTCGAGGTAGTTGGCCTGAAAGGCTTTTGTGGCTGAGTAGGCAGGGGCAGGTCCAAGACCCTTGGTGCCGGCAATGGATGTTATGGCGGCAATCATTCCACCCTCTGACAGCCCATCCCCGGTCTGCTCCCCTCCTTTGGGGAGGTGCTGGGGGTGGGCTGTAAAGTATCTGTAGGCAGCGTCTATCATCCGCGTGAAGCCAGCGGCGTTAGTCTCCACCGTGCGCAGCTCCACGTCCGGCTCCAGCGTGCGGTTCTGCCAGCCTATGCCGGCGGCGTGGAAGTAGAGGTCCATGCCTCCGAGTCGCTCGATGAGCGTCTGCAGTTGCGTGGGGGCGTCAGCCTGCGTCACGTCCAGCTTCACCACCTCCACACGCCCTGGAGCCTCGCCCTGCAGAGCCAGCAAGGGCTCCTCGCGTCTGGCGCATGCGCCAACTGTCCAGCCATCGGCCAGCAGCTGCCGCGCCACCTCCAGTCCTATTCCCGAGCTGGCGCCCACGATAATAGCTCTCTTCATCGTTTCCAGTTTAAATATTCTTAAATAGAAAACATCTCTATTTTATGCAAACCACAGGTTCGTGTATGTTATTATCGCTCAGAAATCTGTGCAATAAAGTAATAAATCTTATTACGATAGGACGAGTAATCTGCTGAATCTGTGTTCCTTCATTACTTATTCATCCTCGCCTGCCTTGCAAAGGCGAAGAGTTCGAGGGGGAGGTGGCAGTAGCCGTCGGGGTGCTTGTCGAGGTAGTCCTGGTGGTGCTCGTCGGCAGGCCAGAACGTCCGCAGCGGTTCCACCTCCACGACGATAGGTCCGTCAAGCATCGCCTGCTGCTCGGCAAAGATCTTGCGTATGACGGGCAGGTCGTCCTCATCAGTGTAGTACACGCCCGTGCGGTAGCGCGTGCCCTCGTCGTGGCCCTGTCGGTTGAGGCTCAGGGGGTCTATAGCCTTGAAGAACATACGCAGCAGGAACTCCAGGTCGGCCACCTGCTCGTCGTAGCAGATGCGCACCGTCTCGGCATAGCCCGTCGCGTCGGTGTACACCTCCTCGTAAGTAGGCTGCATGGTGTGTCCGTTGGCGAAGCCCACCTCGGTGTCCACTACTCCCTCTATCTGTTTGAAGAAATGCTCGGTGCCCCAGAAGCAGCCGCCGGCAAGATAAATCTCTTTCATCATCGTCAGTCTTTTCGTATTACTTTTCGCAAAGGTAGCCTTTTGCTGCCACACTACAGCGTATTTAAGGGTATTTAACTACAGAGACATATTTAAAAATAATCCCCGCCGCGTCAGCAAGACGAAGCGGGGATGGAGGGAGATATTATCTTTTTCACGTTGTTTTGGTCCTGTGCCAGCCGTGCGCCGTAGAATCCGCCTATGGCTCCTGTGCCTACGACGGCGTAAGAAAGTCTTTTCATCGTGTTCTATTTTTATTATTTCAACGTTTTGACAAACTCATCTATCGTCTGCCACTCGTTGACGCGATAGCCGTTCTGGCGCACGAGGCGCAGATATTCGGCCTTGGAGCCGTCGGCAGCGGCTGCCTTGGGCGAGCGCATAGTGTGGAGGTAGAGGGGCTGCAGGCGCACGCGGTCGACGCGGGCAGCGAGCTGCTGATCTGCAGCTACCTTCGTGCGGGCCCGGTTGAGCAGTTGCAAGGCGGAGGTGGTGAACTGGTCGGTGTAGAGCTCGCTGTTGTGGCGGACGTAGATGCCCATGACTGTCTGCGGGGTTACGAGCTTGCGGCAGAGGCTGATGTAGGTGAGAACGTCGGTGGCGGCAGCGCCGTAGTAGGCTCGGACAAATTCGCGCGTGAGGACCTCGACATCCTGCTGAGGGTTCCATAGCAAGCGCGTGAGCAGCCACGCCTTGAGCTCTGCGAACTCGCCCCCGGCGGTCTGGAACTGCGCCTCTTCCTGAATGCCGATGGCGTTGTGGTTGCGGAATATCTGAATATTGCGCGCCAGCACCTGCAGGTTGGGGAAGGGGGCGTGGTACTGTGCGAAGTCGACAACGTAGTCCCAGATATAGAGCTTGGGGGCTATCGCCTGCCAGGCGCGTAGGTCGGTCATGAAGGGGGCGTTGGCCTCGCACTCGTCGAGGGCATGGGCGAAGCAACACTCGATGCTGCATAGGCGGATGACTACGTTGTCGGCAGGTCGTATGCCTACGGGTGCCTTGCGGGTGTAGCGGTAGGCGAAGGTGCCGACGTATTTGTCGGGGTAGACGGCCCCGACAATGGCTGCCGCCTGATTTACGAACCACAGCATGAGGCCCGACTGCGACTGGTAGCGCTCGGCCATGGCGGTGCATCGCTCGCACTGGCAGTAGAGCTGGTTGTCGTTCTGTGAGAGGCTGTAGACCCAGTAGTCGGGGTTCTCGGCGATGACCTTCAGCAGGCGCTCCTTGCAGATACGCAGGACGTCGGGGTTGGTGAGACAGAGCTGCCCGTTGGGGATGCGCTTGCCGTCGCGCAGGGCGAAGTATTCGGGGTGGGAGGCGAAGAACTCGTCGGGCGGCACGAAGCGTCCGCAGGTGTGTGCGCTCCAATAGGCTCCTATGCCACCGTAGGCGTTCTTCTGCGTAGACCAAAGTGTGTTGTTCTTGTTGTGGGCGCACCATACGGGGTCGTCGGCCACTTGCTTGTACTGGGCATAGCGATAGCGCAGGGCTGGCGCTTCGTGCACGCGCATGCTTTTGAGCTTATATGACTTGCGGGCAGGCACTACGGTGCAGTCTGGCGCATACCAGCGTACGCCGAGCTCGTTCTCGAGGAATGCGAAGACGCCGTACATGGTGCCGCGGTCACGCCCGCCGTAGATGTAGAGGTTGTCGGCGACGGTCTCGTAGGTGAAGGCCTCGTCGTCGTGAGCTGGTTCGGCGGCTCCTGTGGCTGCCTTGACGCGCTGGTCATAGCCGATATAGATGCAGGGCTGAGTGGTAGTGGCAGCTGCGGTGATGATGGGCAGCTGGGCTCCGCTCACCTGCCGGAGGTAGCTCTGCAGCTCGCGGGCTGCGGTCTGCTCGGAGGTGGATGCTCCGTGGGCCAGGATGATGCTGTAGGCGCTGCGGCCGCGGCTGAAGAGCGAGGGCGATGCCACCGCAGCAGAAGCTGTCAGCAGCAAGAGTATCAGAGCGAGGAATTTCGTCTTCATAGGCTGGTGGGTATGATGAAATGAAAACAGACGTTACTTTTCCTCTGCAAAGATATTAATAAAAGATTAGAGATGAGGAATTAGAGATTAAAGATTTTGTTATTTTGTTCTTTTCTACACCTACAACGAAAAAAAAACAACCCTCTAATCTCTAATCCCTAATCTTTTCATACCTTTGTGGCGATTATGAAGAACAAGAACATCTCTCCCAGAGCACTGCTCTGTGCCGCATTGTTTTGCATTGGCTCCTTCGTAAGCGCTGACGACGGCAGCGACTGGATGAGCCGCGTCAATGACGACGCCTACGTAAGTCAACTCTCTATCCCCGGGGCTCACGATGCCGGCACAGGCCATGGCTTCCAAGGCTTTCTCGGCTTATTAGGAGGCGACAGCTATGCCCGAACGCAGGATAAGACGCTCACTCAGTTGTGGGAGAGCGGCATCCGCGCTTTCGACCTTCGCCCTTGTGTCGACGGCTCGGACCTGCGCATTAATCATGGCTCCATCCAGACGAAGCTCACGCTCAGCGAGGCCTTCACCACGCTGTGCGGCCTGCTCGACAGTCATCCCACGGAGATGGCTATCGTAGTAATACGCCACGAAACCGAGGGCGACGACAGTAACAGCACATGGAATGCTAAGATGCAGGCGCTCTTGAAGGCTGAACCTGTGGCCTCACACGCCGTGGCTTTCATGCCGCAGCTTAAGATGAGCAATGCCCGCGGCAAGTTGCTCATCCTCAGTCGCGATGCCTACGCCTCAACGCCCACAGGCGGCTTCATCACTGGCTGGGGTTTCTCGACCGACATTAATAGCCAGAAGAACGGCAAGATCGCTGGCCGCACCTCTACGGTACAGGCCACCTGCTATATTCAGGATTTCTATGATTGCACAGCCTCGGGCGCCAAGGCTCAGAAGCAGGAGAGCATTCGCACCCTGATGCTTTTCGCTGCTGAGCAGAACGCCTCTTCGCGCATCTGGGCAATAAACCATACGTCGGGCTATTCGCTCACAGCCTCGCTCTTCGGCAGTACCGTGTCTACGAGCGACGGCTATCGCGACAATGCAGCCACACAACACGCCGCCGTCCTTGATTTCCTCGCTGATCACTCTGGCCCGCTGGGGCTGGTAGTCATGGACTTCGGCGGCACCGACACCTCCAACGGCTATCAGGTGAAGAGCCTCGAGATGACGAAGGCCATCATCGAGAACAACTTCCGCACGTCGGACTACGCCGCTGCCATGAACGTCGTCAAGAGCAGTAAGCAGTATCGCATTTTCACCTTGTTGGACGGACAGAAATATTGCCTCACTGACGAGGGCACGCTCACCACAGACCTCACTGCAGCCGGTAAGTTCACATTCCGCCGCGTGAAAGGCGAGGAGTTTGGCTACGGCTTCAAGCTCATGAGCACATGCTTCACTAACCCCGACCTCAACGGCGGCGACGTAGTGCTCACGCCAGGGCATATTCGCACTAACGAGCAGACTTCGCCGCGCGACACGTGGGAGGCTCAGGTGTTCCTTATGAACGCCGACAGCCTCTTTGCCATCCGTGCCACCAACGCTCGTGGAGGCGACAGCGGCTGGGCACTCGCGGCAAAGACTTTCTGGACGGTGGTCCAGGGTGGGGATGGCCCAGAGGCTGCCTACAGCTTTGAGCGCGACTATATTTGGCAGATAGAGGAACCTGACAGCGAGACCGACGGGATTGGAACGATTCGTCAGGCCCATTCAGGCGATATCCTCACCTCAACATTTGACCTCGGCGGACGCCGCATAAAAAGCCCTTTCGATGGCAGCTCATCGCTGCGAAAGGGAATTTACATAATAAACGGAAAGAAGGTTATTCTATAGCGTAAGGAGCTGTTCGCCGTGCGTCTTGGTCTTTATTTGCTTGCCTTGAATGATGTCTTCGATGATGCCTTCCTCGTTGATGACGAAGGTGGTGCGGACAGTCCCGAAGTACTTTCGCCCGTACATAGACTTTTCTGCCCAGACCCCCATCTGCTCGACCAGTGCGTGGTCCACGTCGGCGATGAGCGGGAAGGGTAGTTCATGCTTAGCCTTGAACTTCTGGTGGCTGGCGGCGCTATCAACGCTGACGCCCACGACGGCGTAGCCCTGCTCCTGCAGTGCACCATAGTTGTCTCTGATGCTGCAAGCCTCAGCCGTACAGCCTGCTGTGTTGTCCTTCGGGTAGAAATAGAGGACGAGCTTGTGTCCTCTGAACTGTTCGAGCCTGACCTCCAGTCCATTTTCGTCGTGCCCTAACACTTCGGGTGCTTTGTCTCCAATTTGCATAGTCTATTTGATTGAATGAAGTGGTTTCTGCGTGCAAAGGTAGGCAAAAGAAACTTAATGCATGCAACTTTCGGCACAAAACTTCCGCCTGACAGACAGAAAGTTGCAATAATCCAGTCATGTGCGGTCAGTCAGACTCATTCCTACAGTGAAAGATTATTGCGTTTCCAGTAGAGAGAGACGTATGTTTCCCTGCCCGTGGAATCTGTGTTTCTCGCAGGGAAGCTTCTACGTGAGTTCCATTTCCATGAGGATGTCGCAGCGGTCGTAAGCCTGTCCGTGCAAAGGCACTTCGCGGAAGCCCAGCTTACGATATAGGGCGATGCTGGCGGCCAGGTGCGTGTTGCCTTCCAGCCGCAGCAGGCGCACGCCATGACTGCGTGCATAAGCTATCAGCGCTTCACCGAGCTTGCGCCCTGCACCTTGGCCTTGGGCACTGGGTGTGACGGCCATCTTGGCCAGCTCGTGCCACGCCTCTTCGGGCGCATCGCCGTGGTGCGGGATGAGCGCGCAGCAGCCCACGGCAGCATCCTCCTCATTCAGCGCGATGAAAATCTGACCGCCAGGGCGAAGTATGTAGTCATCAATCTGCGCAAAGGTGCGTCGGTCTGACTCTTCGAGGCGGAAGTAGGTCTGGATCCACTCCGTGTTGAGGCGGATGAAGTCTTGGCGGTAACGTTCAGTGAAAGTGACGATGCGTATCATAGGGCAGCGTTTCAGATTATATAGTCAGCATATTCCTCGTTCTGCAGATGACGCATGAAATAGACCACCTGCCGGACACATATTCACCTTCAGGGCAATTAAGCCGCAGCTGCTGCGGCAGAACTCCCAATAGGTGTGTGGGAAATGGGGCGAGATAAAGATGAAATTCATAATTCTCATTCTGTGTCTGCCCGACAAAGGTAGGAAGAAATGCTAACAAATCATATATCACAGGTGGAATAATCAACAAAAAGCCACCCTTTTAGAATATTTTACTATTAATACCTTCTTTTTAGAATAATATTCTACATCAAGCACTTCTTCCCTTCGCCGTCAAGGCGCAGACGCAACTGTCTGACCAGACGTTCTCCGCCGTCTCAATCATGTCGATGACGGTGTAGAGGGGCAGGATGAGGCCGAGCACGGCTACGGGCGCACCCTCGATGCCCGAGACGAGGGAAAGCGTCAGGAAATAGCAACCCATGGGAACGCCGGCATTGCCCACGGCAGCAAAGACGGCGATGAAGAGCCAGAGCGCATAGAAGCCGATGACGGCGGGCAGAGAAGTGGAGGCATCGGGGAGGAGACCTCCGCACTGCATCACGAAGAGCGATGTCACCAGGATGAAAGCTGCACAGCCGTTCATATTGATGGTGGTGCAGATGGGGAGTACGAAACGGGCCACCTCGGACCTTACCCCCAACCGTTGCTCAGCACACTGCATGGTCACTGGGAGCGTGGCAGCTGAACTTTTGGTGAAGAGAGCCATTAGCACGGCGGGCATCATGCCTCGGAAAACGTGCAAGGGGTTCAGCCCGCGAGCCAGCAGAAACAGCGGCAGTACGACAAAGAACTGTATGGCGTTGCCCGTCAGGATGATCAGCAGGTAGCGGCCCAAGGCTCCTGCCACGACACCGTCGCTGATCTGAATGGCCAACTGCGCAGAGAAGGCGATGATGCCGATGGGCAGCACCTTCACCAACGCACGGATGAGCATGAATAGCAATTCTTGCACTTCGAACACAAACTTGGTAATCACCTGAAACCCTTTCCCTTCGCCCTGCTGCTGGCGGCGTTCGCTGTAGGCCAAGGCCAGTCCGACAGCTGTGGCAAGCAGGAGCACCGAGAGGACATTGCCCTCGAGGAAGGGACGGACGAGGTTGTTCGGGATGACTTCAATAATGTGCTGCAGATAGGATTCTCCAGCCTCCGTGGAAGAATCTGCAGCAAGCTCTGTGAGGGACTGGCTGGTAAGCGGCTGGCTGATCAGGAGGAACAGAGTCAGCCCTACGGCCGCCGCCACAAAGGTCGTCAGCAACGTGTAGGTCAGCGTCCGGCGAAAGATCCGTCCGACGTCCGCACTGGCACCGAAAGATGCCAGAGTAGTGATGATGGCCAGTGCAATGGTGGGCGTGGCCAGCAGTTGGAACAGACGTGTGAAGATGGTGGCGACGAAGCCGAACACCTCGTTCAGCCACGCTATGCCCAGAAAGCCCAGCAGCAGTCCCACGACAACGGCTGCGAGCAGTTGAAGTAGTGTATTGTCCAGAAAACGTTTCATCATTCTGCTATGGTTCATTGATATTGCCGAAGATTATGCCAACCCGGCCGTGCCCGACTTACAGGTACGTGTTTTATTTTTGTTTGTGCAAAGGTAGTGATTATTCTCTATATCAGAATAGAGAAGGTTGGATTTTTGAAGTAATTTATGGAATTCCCCTTCTTCTCTCCCTTCTAAAGAAGAATAGTAGGCTAAATAACCAAAATGGCCTTAAAACACCCTTCCCATCAAACTTTCCTATCCAATTATTTGCCCAATCCGAAAGAAGTCCATACTTTTGCAAAAGCAGTTCCCGCCACGCCTCCTAACAATGCGTACCACGGTGGGACTTCGTCATTTATGTGACCTGTTCAGACTTAACTATGCCTCGACTTTTAACATCTTTTATAGGTAAACTTTTTGGCCGTTCTGCGTTATATGTACAGAAAGACCAAAAAGTGGAATCTATGGAAAGAAGTCAGATAACAGAACATGAGTTTGAACAATTGGTGGCGCGCCTGCGCCCACGGCTGATGCAGATGGGGCGTGAGTTCTTCGGCTCCGATACCGAGGCCGAGGAGGTGGTGCAGGAGACGTGGTTGAGGGCATGGAGCGTAAGGGACAGTGTTGAACTCACCGATGCCTACATCCTGCGCATTGCCCGCAACTGCTGCGTCTCGATGTGGCGTGGCCAGCGGACACAAGTGGAGCTGGAGGATGAAGAGAGTGCCGCCGTCAACGAAGTGACGCCGCAGGAGGAGATG
>JAFUFW010000034.1 GCA_017469685.1 Bacteroidaceae bacterium
AGCCACAGCGGTGAGATCCATGACCTCCTGCACGCCACCTTCGCACAGCATGGCGAAGCCCGTCTGGCGGCAAGCCATCACGTCCTGATGGTCGCCGTAGATACAGAGGGAGTGGCTGGCGAGGGTACGAGCGCTGACGTCGAAGACACAGGGGATGAGTTCACCTGCAATCTTGTACATGTTGGGAATCATCAGCAGCAGACCCTGCGAAGCGGTGAAGGTGGTGGTGAGTGCACCAGCCTGCAGTGAACCGTGGACGGCACCGGCGGCACCGGCCTCCGACTGCATTTCCTGCACACTCACGGTCTGCCCCCACAGGTTCTTGCGACCGCGGGCAGCCCACTCGTCAACGTGCTCTGCCATGGGCGAGCTCGGGGTGATGGGGTAGATTGCAGCTACCTCCGAGAACATATAACTCACGTGAGCCGCAGCCTCGTTACCATCACAGGTAATGAATTTCTTTTCTTTTGCCATAAAGATATCTGTATTGGATTTTGAAATATTGTGTTCGAAATTTATGTCACATGCCATCAGCACTTCTTTTTACGGCGGCAAAGATACCTAAAAATAGTGATTGTGCAAAGCAAAGATAGCAAAAAAGTGTGAATAAACAACTTTTCTTATTCTTGCCTCTTACCCTTAGACAAAAGAGCCTGATAACGGCCTCCCTGTTGGCTGATACGGAAAACGCCCGTCTCATCGGAGCTAAGCTCACGTGCAAGCCTCAGAGCAACCCACCCCATCGTCATTCGGAGGTTTATCTCAACAAGTGGATGGAGGGTGTAAGGATGATGAATGACGGATGACGACAGAGGATCAGTCTTCACAATCATCATGTCCACGCCGAGAGGGCCGCAATACCAAGTGGGGATGTGGGCGTCATTCAGCAGACTGGTGAGATGTTCCTTCACCTCTTCAAGCACACCTGCAGGGATGAATGATGCCAGCCGCGCCTCCTTGACATCCTCCGTGGCAACGAGGTTGCCGGCGTATACTCCGCCTGCCGTAGTCTCAAACAACGAGAGGCCTTCGTAGCGCACGCGCCCGCCGTCGGCCCAGAATTCAAGCGCCAGGTCCTGCGCCTTCTCATAGAGGGGCTCCACCTCCACGCCGCCCTGACTTTTCAGCACGCGCCGTATCCAAGTCCGTGTCTTTTCGCCTTGCGACAACTGTCTGACAGGGTGCACTCCCCTACCGCTGCCGCTCCAAGGGGCTTTCAACATGGCACGCCCGCAATATGCACCTACAGACTCGAGCACCTCGTCTTCCGAAGTACACCACGTCGACGTTCCCACGAGCATCCCACGCTCGAAAGCCTCTGGCCAGCCGGCACGCAGACGGGATAGAAGACGCACGGCTGTCTCGCGCGAGGAAAAGCGTCTGTACGCCGACATCTGCTCGTCAGATGGCAAGGCCCTCTCCGGCACACCCAGCCCTCGCAGCTGCCTGACCAGCAAGGGGCTCCAGCCCCAAGGGAGGCAGACGAGGTTAGAGTGGCTGTCGCTGATGCGAGATGTTAGGGCAACTGACGCTGAGGATATAGTTAAAGGGGGCTCACTTATCCGAGCTCCAAAGGCTTCCCCCTTACTGACGGCTGGGACTCTCAAAGGGTCGCGCATCCCTCTGGGCCGAGCGTGGAATGGGTCTTCCCGGGTTGGGCCTTCCCTCAGCAGGACGATGTCATCAGCTTCGGCCCACCGCAGAGGCAACCGTTCTAAGTCGGATGCCATCTGCAACGCAGAAGCGGGAGGCGTATAATGCGGATCGTTGGACGCTAACGCCAGGTCGTTCTCAGGATTGAAGATGAGGAGTCGCACAGATGATTATCCTGAAGATGCTGCCTTATTTCTCGAAAGTCTTCCTGATGCGCAACTCAATATCCTTGAAATGAGCCCGGGTGGCTGCATCGCCGCCAGCCTGACGCACACGCTGCTGAATAAGCTGCAGGGCATGAGTCACGTAGGGTCTTGCTTCTACGCTCGAGCCTGAGTTCCAAGCCTCTATGAGTGTGCCCACGGCCTTAGCCTGCACATATCGGCGCCATCGGCCCGACTTAGAGTCGCTGAAGAGCAGACGCACCACGTCATTAGTGTAGTCGGCGGGCTGATAGGCATTGGAGGCATAACTGTAGCGCACAATATTATTAAATGTAGAGGCTGAGCACAGCGAACTAACAGCCTGGTCTGCAAGCGGACGGATGAAGGCCTGCGGCTCTGACGTGAGGCGCTGTATATATGGCACGTCGATGAGCCACTTAGGTTCAGTAAGCACCTGTTCGTCAAGCCACTTCATGGCACGCTGCACTCGGTCTTTCTCTTCGGGCACATAGACATCGCCCGGTTCTTCAACGCTCTTATAGTTGTGGTAGACGCCGCCTATATTACGGCCTACATGCCCCACATAACGGCGCATCTGACCTACTACGCTGTTGTACATCTGGCTAAGGTTCTCGCCCAGATCGCCCTCTTCGCGCACCCACTCGGGTAGGTTGCCAATGATGCGTTTTAGATTCTTGATACCATAGTTTGAGGCTTTCACAGCATCGTCGCCGAGGTCTTCGGTCTGGGCTCTCGGGTCGTTGTCGTAGCCTTCGCCGCCGAACCAGTAGCGTCGGCTCTTGGCCAGGTTCGCCACGGTCATCTTGTTCAGCAGCAGGCGCTCCTGATCGGCCTCGCTGACATACTCGCCGCCGGTGTAAAGTATGGGAGCAGTCACCTCGGGGAAGTACTTATAACCCCACTCGATGGCCCATTTGTCATAGGTGTTGATGCGCGGGAAGATGCCTTCTGCACCTATCTTATCCTCAGGCTGGGCGACATAGTTGAAGCGAGCATAGTCCATGATGCTGGCGGTGTGGCCGTTGGCTTCCACCCATGCCTTGTTGCGGAGGCTGTCGACAGGCGTTGCCGAGCTGGCACCCATATTGTGGCGCAGGCCCAGCGTGTGCCCCACTTCGTGCGAACTCACGAAGCGGATGAGTTGCCCCATCAGGTCCTCGTCGAAGCGCATGCGATGGGTGCGGTCGTCGACGGCGCCGGCTTGCGTCATGTACCAGTCGTGGATGAGTTGCATCACGTTGTGGTACCATCCTATGTGTGTCTCTATGATTTCGCCCGAACGAGGGTCGCTGACATGCGGACCGTAGGCGTTAGAGATGGGCGAGGCCAGGTAGCGGATGACGGAGTAGCGGGCATCCTCGAGGCTCATACCTAAGGAGTCGGCATTCTCCGGCCATTCCTCAGCACGGATGGCGTTCTTCCAGCCCGCCTGTTCGAAGGCCGCGTTCCAGTCGTTGACGCCCATAATAAGATACTTACGCCATTGCTTCGGCGTGGCAGGGTCGATATAATACACAATGGGCTTCTTCGGTTCCACCAGCTCGCCGCGCTTCATGCGCTCTACGTCTTCTGCCGATTTAGGTTCCAGGCGCCAGCGTGTAGCCATAGAGCGGCGGCGCACCTGCTGCTGGCGGTCGCTGAACTCACGATGGCTCTCAGTGAAGTAGCCCACGCGCTCGTCGAAATAACGAGGCCGCATAGGCTCCTTAGGCAACAGGACGAACGAGGTGTTGAGGCGGAAAGTGGCCTGCCCCGTCAGTGCACTGGCGAGGTTTGTCTGCCCCTGGCTGCCACTGCGTGCGGCATAGGTCTTCACCGTCTTCACCTCCGTGTTGATGGGATAGGTGCTCACGCTGTCTATATAGCTCTGCTCAGCCTTCAGCGCCGCCACCTTGAAGCGTTCCTTCGTCTGCTCGCCGAAAGCTGTGATGACGTTGTCGCCTTTGAGGAAATCCGTCACCTTGATGCTTGTGTGGTGGCGGTGCAGCGAGTCGCCGCTTTCCTTATCGACCTTGAACGTGGCAACGATGGGGTTCTCTGTAGAAGCCTCTAAGGCACGATGAATCTGGTCGGTGCTGTCGGCGGTGGCATCATAGGCCAGCACGCGCAGCAGCACCTGTTCGCCGCGCTTCTCGAAATAGAGCACATGGCTCGACACCAGCTCGCCACCATAGACGCCCAAATTGACGGGCGTCGACACGAAGCGCGTAGTGCACAGGAACGGACGCCCCAGCAGCGAGTCGGCAATCTGGAAGTAGTAGTCGTCCTTATGCTTCTGCACATTGAACAGCCCTTCCTTCGGGGCCGGACGTTTCTCTTTCTTCTCGGCGGGTTTAGCTGCGGCCTCAGTCTTAGCCGCTTTCTTTTTCTTCTTGAAAAGACCTGCGTCAGCAGGAGCAGGCAGCAGCACCAGGGCTGCAAGAGCCAAAATAATAACTCGTTTCATATTCTCTGTTTTTCTTTCATTCATCATTCATCAATAATCGATCCTCAATCAACTACGGCCACAGGACGCTAATCAGCCTGATGCACCGTCACTTGCATGAATGGGAAACTAATGTCTTCGGCGTTGAAGCTGGCATAAATCCGCTCACGCACCTCAAACATCACCTGCCAGTAGTCATCGTTGACCGTCCATGCGCGTATCATCAAGTCTACCGAGCTACTGCCCAGCTCCTTGACCCACACCACAGGCGCAGGCTCTTTAAGTATGCGCTCGTCGGCAGCCAGCAAATCAAGCACCACCTGACGGGCACGCCCGGTGTCTTCTCCATATTCTATACCTATCGTCCACTCCGTCATGCGCGTAGGTGTATGCGTGAAATTAGTGATACTGCCGCTGCTCATCAGGCCATTAGGGACATATATCTGACGTCCGTCGACAGTCATCAGTATGGTGTGGAAAATCTGGATTGCCTGCACCGAACCACTAACGCCTTGAGCCTCAATCCAATCGCCCACCTTGTAGGGCTTCAGAAACAGGATTATGATTCCGCCGGCAAAGTTCTGTAGGTTGCCGCTCAGGGCCATGCCGATGGCCACGCCGAACGAAGCCAACAGAGCCGCAAAGCTCGTCGTGTTTACCCCCAAGGCGCTCACCACGGTGACGATGAGCAACACTTGCAGCAGTATGTTGACAAAACTCTTGAGGAACGTCGACACCGTGGGCTCCACCTTACGCCGGTCAAGCATCTGGTTCAGCAGATAGTTAAGAAACTTAACCACGTAACGGCCAACGAAATACACCACAACGGCCACTAAGATATGCCGGCCAGCACCCAGCGCCCAGTGCATCAGCTGCTGCAATACGTCGACCCAGTCCACATTGCCGCTTTTCAAGTCCTCCGCCACAGCCATTATTGGCGAGCTGCCCAGGCTGTCTGTGACGGCAACAGATTGAAGAAGACTAAACATTATGATCTCTATAATTTCAAGTTACGGCCACAAAAGTACTACATTTTTTCTTCATCAACGCAAGAAGCGCCATCTTTTGCAAATCAAATAGATATTTTTTGTTCATAATAGACTACACGCTACACTCTAAAAGTGTATTAGTCATATCCACGAAACATCCCGCCGCATCAACCCGCACATATTGTAGCCTCACCCAGCCCACCCGCCTGCATCCTCAAATTCTTCCGGTCGCATTCCTCAATCCGCCCGCACGTGTGAGGTGTCCCACCATGGTGATCCACCCGAAACTCTTAAGACAATCTGCCGAAAGTTATAAGACTTTTGGCCAATAGTTATAAGACTTTCTTTCGAACGTCTTTATACAATTTCCCAAAACAAGCCTTGCAAAAAAACA
>JAFUFW010000035.1 GCA_017469685.1 Bacteroidaceae bacterium
CGGCCCCTTGGCCACGCTCAACGCCAACTACATCAAAGAGAGCTTAAAAGACGACTACCTCCTGCCCATCAGCGGCCTCTGCAAGCACGAAGTGGTCTTCGATGGCCTCGTAGACAAGAACACGGGCGTCACCACCATGGACGTTGCCAAGCGCCTCCTCGACTACGGCTACCACGCTCCCACCATCTACTTCCCCCTTCTCTTCCATGAGAGCCTCATGATTGAGCCCACGGAGAACGAGAGCAAGGAGACCATCGACGCCTTCATCGACGTCATGCACCGCATCGCCGCCGAGGCACAGAGCGACCCCGAACTGGTGAAGACCGCCCCCCACAACACCCCCATCGGGCGCGTGGACGATGTGCTGGCCGCCAAGAACCCCATCACAACCTATTGGAAGGCCCTGGAAGCATGACAGATTTAATTATCATCGGCGCTGGCCCTGGAGGTTACAAGTCGGCCATCCACGCCGCAAAACACGGTTTGAAAGTAACCATCTTCGAGGCAGACCACGTGGGAGGCACGTGCCTTAACGTAGGATGTATCCCCACGAAGACGTATGTTCATTCTGTTTCCTTCGCCGAAGCCATAGAAAGGCAGCCGCAAGTGGTAGGGCAACTACGTGCGGGTGTTGAGACATTGCTCTCACATCCCAACATCACATTGGTTCGCGAGCGTGCCGCCTTCGTGGATGCACACACCGTGGAGACGCCCAGCGGACAGCGCTACACCGCCCAGAACATTATCATCGCCACAGGCTCCAGCGCCAAGATGCTGCCAATTCCGGGCATCGATGACCCTCGTGTCCTAAGCTCCACCGAGCTCCTCCAGCTCACCGAGTTGCCCCACTGCCTCTGCATCGTAGGCGCCGGCGTCATCGGCATGGAGTTCGCCAGTGTCTTCAGCCGTTTCGGTTCAGAAGTTACCGTGATTGAGTTCCTGAAGGAGTGTCTGCCGATGCTTGACAGCGACATTGCCAAACGGTTGCGCAAGCAACTGGAGAAGCGTGGAGTGAAGTTCCATATGCAATGCGGTGTGAAGCAGATTGCTTATGGCCAAGTGTTCTTTGAGAACAAGAAAGGACAAACGGAAAGCATCGAGGCCGACGCCATCCTCATCGCCACGGGGCGCAAGGCTAACACCGAGGGTCTGAACCTCGAGGCAGCCGGCATCACGCTGGCACCCAACGGTACTATCCCCGTCGACGAGCATTTCCAAATTGTAAATGGTAAGTCGTCAGATTGTAAATTGTTTGCCATCGGCGATGTCAACGGTCGTCAGATGCTGGCTCATGCCGCCGAGTTCCAGGGGCATCACGTCGTCAACCATATCCTCGGCCACGAGGATTACATCCGCTTCGACATCATGCCCGGAGCCATCTTCACCGAGCCCGAAGCCGCAAACGTAGGTCCCTCCGAGGATCAGCTTAAGGAGGCCGCCGTGCCCTTCGAGTGCCACAAGGCCTTCTACCGTGCAAATGGCAAAGCGCTGGCTATGAATGAGACAGAGGGTATGGTCAAGCTCTGCTGCGAACCCAACGAGGGACGGCTGCTCAGCTGTCATGCCTTTGGGCCTCACGCCGCCGATCTCGTGCAGGAAGTGACAACCGCCATGAACCTTGGAGCCACGCTACGTCAACTGCGCGACATCGTACACATCCACCCCACTCTATCAGAAGTTCTTATTGAAGTTAACTGATACTACTCCACACGCTCTCATATCAAGCGTCCGGCGGTCTCCGCCGGACGTTTTTTCTTTATTGTCAATTCTGCATTTAGGGGATTTAAACCAATGGTTCCGTTCCCATACGAAAACATCCATTCCCCCGTTAGGAAAAGCCATTTCGTTTGGCCCCATCACTTTTTTTACCTCTGCCTGAAAAAAAACACTATTCTCTAATTCCTAATCCCTAATATTTTGTTATCTTTGCGGCTGTTAACCTATCCGGCAGCGATGTACTACGGCGAAATCTTATCCATTATCGTGGCCTTCACATGGACGCTCACCGCCCTGTGCGCCGAGGTAGCAAGCAAGCGCATGGGGCAGTTGCAGATGAACCTCCTGCGCATGGCCGCTTCCCTCGTTATTCTGGCGTTGCTGCTTTGGGCATTCACAGGTTCTGCTCTGCCGCACGGCATGAATTGGCGGGCCATGACTTGGCTTCTGGCTTCAGGAGCCATGGGTTACGTCTTCGGCGACTGGTGCCTCTTCACAACCTACGAACTCGTAGGAAGCCGTTTCGGCCAGCTGATGATGACGCTGGCTCCCCTGTTTTCTGCGCTTACCGCTTGGCTGCTGCTGGACGAGAGGCTGGGTCTGCAAGCCATGGCAGGCATTGTGGTGACGATGGGCGGCATAGGTATTGTAGTAAGTCCCACACACAGCCATTCAAGAAGATGCCGTGAGTCCTCCCGTTTGAATGCAAGCGAGAGCGAGCGGCCCATGCCCCCACAGGCCAAAACGTCCGGCAGTGGTGCTACTGGTGGTGTATCGGTTCTTGCCATCCTCTTCGGTATAGGCGCCGCTGCAGGTCAAGGTGTGGGTATCGTACTCTCAAAAGTGGGCATGAGCCTGTGCGAGCAGACGCCCCTGCTGCCTATGGCTGCAACGATGGTTCGAGCGGTGGCAGGCCTCGTTTGCTTCGGTGCCATATACATTGCCAAGGGAGACCGTGCCCGCATGCACGCTGGCCTGCACGACGTCACTACCATGCACGCCGCTGCAGGAGCCATAATCTTAGGCCCAGTCATTGGTGTCACGCTCTCGTTACTGGCAGTTCAGCTGGCTCCAGCCGGCATAGCCTCCACGCTGATGGCCCTTACCCCCGTGTTCATTCTCTGGCCCTCGCGCCGCCTCTTCGGACAGCGTATCAGCCTCCGCGAAGTCGTCGGCTCATGCATAGCCGTAGCCGGCGTGGCTATCTTCTTCCTATAAACGAGCTCAACTTACCTTAAAATAACAGATAGTATTTATGGCAGAACAATCCTTACCAACCATCGAAGAGGTATTCTCTTGGATGCGAAAGCTCTACGACGAGAGCTACTCCGGACTAACGAAGCTGGAGAAGAGCGAGCAGCACATGTATGGCACCATGGTGACTACTCCGACCGACAAGAAGTTCATTGTGCGCATGCTTGACGAAACGAGCCAGATACGCGACCGCCAGAAACTGGCGTTGCGCGTCAAGGAGCTTATAGACCAGTATGGCATCCCCAAGTTCCTTGACTCCGCAGACCACGTGCTCTTCTGGATGTACCAGAAGTTTGCGTACACGCCGCTATTCAACTGGGCTGCCGTGCCCATCATCAAGTGGCGCCTGCGCCGCGACACCAGCCGCGTCATCATCAACGCCGCTCGCCCGAGCCTGACGGAACACTTGGCCACACGCTTCGACCAGAACATCGGCCAGAACGTGAACCTGCTGGGCGAAGTGGTGCTGGGTAATGAGGAAGCTGACAAGCGCTACCGCTCGTACCTCGAGGCTCTGAAGGAACCCGACATAAACTACATCTCGGTTAAGATATCGGGCATCTACGCCCAGACCCATGCACTTAACTACAAGGAGTGCTTCCCGGAGCTTGTGCGGCGCATGTCAGAGCTATACCAGACGGCCATCGACTATCCCTACACTGACGCCGAGGGCGTGACGAAGCCCAAGTTCATCAACCTCGACATGGAGGAGTACAAGGACGCTCACCTGACTATGAAGCTGTTCAAGGATGTGCTCTCACTGCCACAGTTCAAGAACTACGAAGCGGGCATCGTTGTCCAAGCTTACCTGCCCGACGCCTGGGGCTTCCAGAGTGAGCTACTGGAATTTGCACGCAAGCGCGTAGATGAGGGCGGCGCACCCATTAAGATGCGCATAGTCAAAGGTTGTAACCTCGACATGGAGAACATAGTCAGCGACCTGCGCGGCTGGCCCAACCCCGTACGCAAAAGCAAGACGGAGGTGGACGCCAACTATCTCCACATCATCGAGCGCGGCCTGAAGCCCGAGAACGCCCGCGTGCTCCACATCGGCATGGCTTCGCACAACCTCTTCACCATCTCCTATGCCTACCTGCTCACACAGATGTACCAGACCCCGAAGGAGTGCTTCTGCTTCGAGATGCTCGAAGGCATGGCCAACCACGTCTGGCGCGCACAGCGCAAGCTGGGCAACCACGTCATTCTGTACACGCCCGTGGTGAAGAAGGAACACTTCCTCAACGCCATCAGCTATCTCGTACGCCGTATGGACGAGAACACGGCGCCCGACAACTTCCTTACCCACTCCTTCTCACTCAAGCCCGACACACCAGAATGGCACGAGCTGCAGCAACAATTCATCAATGCCTACAACATGAAGGACAGCCTCGATCATACCCCTACACGGACACAGGACCGCAACCTGCCCTACGAAGGCCAGCAGCCGACCGAGGAATTCCGATTCGAGCCCGACACCGACTTCGACCGCTTCTGCAACCAGCAGTGGGTGGAGAAGATAATTGAGAAGTGGGGGGCTCCGGATTATCCTGAAAATCCGGAATGTCCGGAAAATCTGGGAGAAGGCCTTTTCGCCGCGGCCAACGCCCTCGGATCCTTGCGCGCCGACCTCTGCGGGGGCCTCTGCGCCACCGTGGGCAAGACCATCGAGGAGGCCGATGCCGAGGTGTCGGCAGCCATGGACTACTGCCGCTACTATGCCATCAGCGCCGAAGAGCTGAAGAAGACTGACGACGTCAGCGTGCTGCCTCATGGCAACGTAGAGGTGACAGCAACCTGGAACGCCCCCTGCTCAGCACCCGTCGGGCGCATAGCTGCAGCGCTGGCCACAGGCAACAGCTGCACGCTGAAAGCCGACGCCAAGGCTGCGCCCGTGGCACAATTGATAGCCCAGGCTTTCTATGCTGCCGGCTTCAGCGAGGAAGCCTTGAGGCTCGACATCACCGCCCCCACAGAAATCCAACTCCCCGAAGGCAGCAAGAATGCCATCATCCTCACCGCCAAGGGCGACCGCGACCACGCCATCATGAACGCCTGCCACTCGGCCTTCGGCGGTGCCGGGCAGAAGGCAGCCTCGTGCTCGTTGCTGCTTGTGGAACGCTCTGTGTTCGAGGACGACGAGTTCTTCGTAAAGCTCAAGGACTGCGCATCGTCGCTCATGTGCGGCCCTGTCTGGAACACAGGCAATGTGGTAGGCCCAATGATTACCAACAAGAACCCGCGTCTGGAACGCGCCTTGCAACTCGACGAGGGCGAGCGATGGCTCATAGCTCCTCAGTTTGTCGATGAGGATCATTTCATCCTGCGCCCAACGGTGAAGATTCAGGATGTTGCACGTCCTAACTCATACACTTTCCGCACGCCGCTCTTCGCGCCGCTGCTGACCGTCGCTCCCTACGACAAGCTTGATCAGGCCGTGGCCTTGGTCAATAGCCTCGGATCGGTAGCTTCAGGCCTGCAATCGCTCGACGAGCGGGAACAGCGCTACTGGAAGAACAACGTCAAGGTTGGCAATCTCTACATCAACCGCGGCATCACTGGAGCCGTAGTGGGTCGTCAGCCCTTCGGCGGCATGAAAGGCTTGGCATCGGGAGGCCCGAACTACCTACTGCAGTTCGTCGATATCGAGGACAAAGCTGGGACACAGACCGATTACAAGGCATCTTACGCCGAATGGTATGAGAAGGAATTCCGCCACGCCCGCAACCTGCATCCCGAAATCCGCGGCGAGCAGAACATTTTCCGTTACCTGCCGCTCAAGGGAGGAATGGCATTGCGCCTCTTAGGTGGCGAGACACTCGAACAGGTTGAGATGGTTGTGCTGGCGGCAAAGACTGTAGATACACCGCTGGTTATCTCTGCCGAGGCCGGCCATCCGTTGCTCGGAGAGCTGTCGAATGCCGTTAAACTCGAAAGCCTCGACAAGTTCTGCGCCACCATCGGCGACTACGAGCGCATCCGCACCATCTCATCAGTCCTTCCTGACGCACTCGTAAAGGCTGCTGCCACCTCCGGCAAACGCATCGTTCAGGGCAAGCCCCTCAGCAACGGTCGCATCGAGCTGCTGCGTTACCTTGATGAGCAGTCCATCACAAACGAATACCACCGCTACGGCTCGCAGATAGAAGTGCCGGCAATTGATTGAACATACAAATATGAAAGCACGCCTTCGTACAAGGAATTGGCTCCGCCTGGCAGGCGCAGCGGCATGTTTGCTTGCCGCTGTAGCCCTGCACGGAGGCAACTACAAGTTCTACCACCTCGACAGCAAACGAGGCCTGCCGCACCAACAGGTGGAAGCCCTCGAGTTTGATGCCGACGGCACGCTGTGGATAGGCACCCGCAACGGCCTTTCACGCTACGATGGCTACAGCATTCGCACCTACTATCACACTGACGACAGCCACTCTCTGCGCCACAATCTCGTGCATGCACTGCACGTTGATGAGCAGCAACGGCTGTGGGTGTGCACCGAGGCGGGCATCTGCCGCTATCGCCCTGAGAGCGATGATTTCCGCTGCTATAGTGCTCCCGAAGGCTTGTTCTGGAGCGTTGCCGAGGACAACGAAGGCCGCATGTTCTTTGGCGGAAATTCACTCTGCCGCTACGACGAGGCCGCCGACTCACTCATGCCCTTGCCTGTGCTGACTGATGCCTTCGTGAACTCGCTCGCAGTGTCGCCATCAGGGCATCTTTATGTGGCCACGAACAGTGAAATCCTCTGCTACGACAGCTCGCTTTCACATATTACTCGTCTGCCGGAAACCTTCTATGCCGATTTCATGACAAGTCGCAACGTCATCGTCCCTTTGTTCTTCGACCGCCAAGGCCGACTTTGGGTTGGGCGCAATGGCAAGGGAGTCATGAATATCGACCTGCAGACGGGTCGCAGCCAAGTACTTGAGGCCTACGAAATCTCCAGCGGATTCGTCAGAAGCATCACAGAGGATGCCGAACACCGCGTGTGGTTGGGCACCGAAAAGGGAATCACGGTGCTCCATCCCGACGGCCGTCGCGAGATATTGCGCCATCGTTTCCAGGATGCCCACTCCCTGAGCGACGATGCCATCTACACCATTGTCTTTGACAAGGCCCAGAACATGTGGGTAGGCAGCTACTTCGGAGGCGTAGACTACCTGCTCAGCGCCAACCAGCAGTTCACATTCTTTGAGCCTGGGGAAGGCGAAAACCAACTGCCAGCCCGAGTGCCGCGAATGATGACAGAGGACGGCGATGCCACTCTATGGATAGCCACCGAGGACGGAGGCGTTTGCACAATCGACACGCAGTCGGGCCTGTGCCGACAGTTCCGCGGCATTACAGGGTTGGGAACCAATATCCATGCGCTGATGTACGACAGCGTGAATAACGAGTTGTGGATTGGAACCCGCTTCGAGGGCATCTATCGCTATGACCTTAGCAGCCACTCCAGCCGCCACTACCTCTACGGACGCGGCCTTACATCGGAGGGATGTTTCTGTTTAGTCCAGCAGCGCGACGGGCAGCTATGGGTGGCAACGATGCAGGGACTACGACGCTACGACCGACAAAGCGACACTTTCGAACCCATTGGCCACACTGTGCTCGACAACGCTTTCATCTACACTCTCCACACCGACCGCAAGAACAACCTGTGGGTGGGCACCAACAACCACGGCATCTACCGCATAGATGCCACTACGAGGAAAGTCACAGGCTTCTTCCGAGAGGACAATTCTGGCCTGCGCGACAACTATATCATCTGCCTCCACGAGGACGGCAACGGTCGCCTGTGGATAGGCACTAACAACAACGGCCTGCAGTACCTCGACCCTGCAACGGGCACTATAGGCAGCATCAGCGAGGAGATGCTATCGCGCTGCACCGTATGCAGCTTCGAAGAGGACGGCGAAGGCAACTTATGGGTCAGCACCAGCCAGGGGCTCTTCCGCTACAACCTGAGTTCACACGCCATCACACGCTTCTCAAGCGAGACGAACGGACTGCCATCAAACCAGTTCAACTATTCGTCGTCGCTGCGAACTCGCGACGGGCACCTATTCTTCGGCACCATCTACGGCCTGATTGCCCTGACGCCAAGCACTATGCGGCAAGACAAAGGTCCATTCATCGTGCATCTCCGACAAATAGCCGACGACACCCAACGTCTGGTGCTCAGCCACAAGCAGGCCAGCCAGTTCACTATTGAGTACGGAGTCATACGTCCGGAAGGTACTGCCGGAATCGCATATCAGGTGCGCCTCGAGGGCGTCGACCGCGAATGGCGCGACGTAGGTAGCGAGCGCCGGATATCGGGTTACAAACTTCCGAGCGGCACTTACCACCTCCACGTGCGCGCGAATAATAGTAATGAGGGGTGGGAAGAATGTCCCGTACGAACGCTCGAGATAGTGGTTCGCCCGCCATTTTGGCGGTCGGGATGGGCTTATGCCCTCTACCTGTTGCTTATTGCCGGCATCACGTACGGTATCTGGCGCTTCACCCAGATGCGCATGCGAGAGAAGAATGCTATGCGCATGGCTCATATCGAGCGTGAGCACCTGCGAGAACTCGATAAGGCCAAGACCGACTTCTTCGCCACTGCCGCCCACGAGCTGAAGACGCCACTCACGCTCATTACTGCGCCACTGCTCAGCATCAAGCACGAGGAACTCGGTGCCGACAGCCAGCAACACCTCAACATGGCCATCAAGAATGCCGACAAGATGCAGGAACTAATCGGCGAGCTCGTCACATTCAACAAGATTGAGACCGGCGGTTTCCCATTCTACCTCCAACAGGGCAACCCGCTCGACTTCATCACACGTGCCCTCATGCCATTCCGCGAAGCCTGCCGCCAGAAACAACTTACACTGAACGTACGAACTGAGGACAACGGCGAAGAGGTCTGGTTCTCACCCTCATATCTCGAGCGCATACTCAACAACCTGATGTCCAACGCCATAAAGTTCACCCCCGAGGGCGGCAACATAAGTGTTGAAGCCTGCATCACTGGGCGCGACGACAGCGAGTTCACCTTCCTGCGCTTCGACGTCCGCGACACAGGAATAGGCATCGTGCCCGAGGAATTGCAGAACATATTCCAGCGCTTTTATCAGACCAAGCGCGGCTACAATGCCGACAACAGCGGCTGGGGAATAGGGCTCTCACTGGTCAAGCGCTTGGTGGACGCTCAGAAAGGATACATCGACGTCGAGAGCACTGTGGGCCAAGGCTCTTGCTTTAGCGTCTGGCTCTGTACCACGGCCAGTGCCTTCGCGCCCGAATGCCTCATCACCGACGCTGACACGGTGGTACCAGTGGAACAGTACCGCTTCACCGAGGCAGCCAACATGGCAGGCACTTTCCCTCAAGGCGACGAAGCCGAAGTCCTACACGCTGAAGCCGAAGATGCAAACCGCCCCACGCTGCTCATTGTCGACGACAGCACAGACTTGCTACATTTCTTGCGCCAGACGTTCCTCCCAAACTACTCTGTCATCATCGCAACCAACGGCAGCGAGGCTCTGCGGATGGCCCACGAGCACGACGTGCAGATGGTAATAAGCGACGTGATGATGCCTGAAATGGATGGCAACGAACTATGCCAGAGCCTGAAGGCTGACATGCAGACATCACACATACCAGTAATCCTGCTCACAGCCAAGAGCGAGCAGCAAGACGTCTACGAGGGCTATCAGAGCGGAGCCGAAGCATACGTGTCTAAGCCTTTCGACCCCGAAATCCTGCAGCTGCAGGTGGGCAACATTCTGCGCCTCATCAAGCAGCGCCAACAGGAGATTGCCACCGCCGACGGCAATGGCATTGCCGAGACAACGCTCAGCGAGATTGATAAGACTTTCGTGCAAAAGATGAGCGACCTCGTCGAAGCTAACCTGGCAAACAGCGACTTCGGCATCGCAGACATCACCCAGCATCTCGGGGTAAGCCGAAGCCTGCTCCACTTGAAGATGAAGAACATACTCGGCATGTCGATGGGCGACTACATACGGCGCAAGCGCCTCGACAAAGCCTGCCAGATGCTGCTCAAAGGCTACAACGTTTCTGAGACAGCCTACGCCACTGGTTTCTCCGACCCCAACTACTTCTCAAAAGCTTTCAAGAAGCACATCGGTGTCAGCCCGTCAGACTACAAGGGCTGAACCACATGTACCACTTACCCAACGCAACACTTTACGGCAGGCCGCAACAATCGAGCCTGCCGTTTTTGTTTGCAGCCATCAGAGTCCGAGCATCAATGGCTAAAGGGCAAGGCAATCGTCGCTGTAGTATTGTTTAATTATCAGGTAAAAACTAATAAGAGTGCATGCATGTGGACAAAATTACCCGTTTGCAAGACAATAATACCCAACGCGAGCGCCTGCGTACGCTACCTTTGCAGCAGGAAATCAACCAAAATACTAATCTATAAACAACGAGTCATGAAACAAAATCTTCTTTCAAGACTGCTCATGCTGCTGGCTCTCTGCCTGCCACTGGGACTGGCTGCACAGACGGTGACAGGAACGGTGACCGACTCCGAGACGGGCGAGACACTGCCCGGCGCCAACGTGCGCACCCTCGACGGCACCAATGCAGCAGTGACCGACATGGACGGTCGCTACTCCATCAAGGCCGCAGCCAAGGAGCAGCTCGTGTTCTCTTACGTGGGCTACCAGAGCAAAACACTCACCGTGCCCTCAAACTTGCGACTTAACGTGACGCTCGACAGCAACGACAAAGTTATGGAGAACGTCGTCGTGATTGGATACGGAACGCAAAAGAAAGCCGACCTCACCGGAGCTGTCGCCGTCGTCGACATGGACGAGGCTCGCAAGACTGGTGCCACCAACATCTATGAGATGCTGCAAGGCCAAGTGCCAGGCATCAGTGTCAATACCACAAGCGAACCTGGAACCATGAGTAAGGTACAGATTCGCGGCGTAGGTTCATTCAACAGCGTAGGTCCTCTCTACGTGCTCGACGGCATGATCGTGAACGACGTCAATCACCTCAACCCCAACGAAATTGAGACCATGCAGGTGCTCAAGGATGCATCGGCTGCAGCTATCTATGGCGCACGAGGCGCTAATGGCGTCATCCTCATCACCACCAAGAAAGGCCAGAGCGGCAAGCCCTCGCTTGAGATGACCGGCACTTGGAGCGTAGCAGACATGCCCAAGAAACTGGATATGATGTCGACGACAGACTTCATGCACTACAACGAACAGGCCTACATCAATGCCAATACCGACTGGCCTGCACACGACTGGGCTGCCGATAACGTTGGAAAGCTAATCCCTAACACTGACTGGCAGAAAGCCACCTATCAGCGAGGCTTCACACAGGACTACAACCTGATGTACAGACAAGGTTCTGACAATGTCAACATGGCTCTCGGAGCTGGCTACATGGATCAGACCGGCGTGCTCGAGAGCCCCAAGTACGACCGCTTCACCGCGCGCGTCAACACCGATGCCACCTTTGGCATACTGAAGATTGGCGAGAACCTCACCTTCCAGCACACTAAGACCAGCGAGACCGTAGGAGGATCTTTCATGGGCGCAATCACGATGCCTACAGTAATCCCCGTCTATGACCCCGACGAGCCAGCCAAGCACAAAGGCGACCCGGGCTTCGGTTACGGCAGTCAGCAATTCCCGACTTACACAAGCAATCCTGTGGCCAACCAGCGCCGCGAGGACAACCGGGGCGTAAACGACCGCGTTATCGGCAACTTCTTTGCCGAGCTCTCGCTCCCCTTCAACCTTACGTACAAGTTCAACGTCGGCGTCGACGCTTGGTGGGGCCGCCACAAATACATCTATAAAGCTTATACCATGCGCATGGGCTCGGGAGAGCAGCGCTACGACGACATCGTAACCGACAACCGCGACCAGCGGGCAACAGTGATTATGGACAATACGCTCACCTTCCAGCGCGCCTTCGGCGACCACAACCTTACAGCCCTCGTTGGCCACACTGCAGAGGAAGTGAACTGGCACTGGCTCGAGGCACAAGGCTACAACCAGCAAGTGCCCGGACTCTACGAGATCAGCCTCGTAGGTGAGCAGAACAACATGAGTGGTAAGCCCGAACGGCGCCGCCAGACATCATACATCGGGCGTCTCGACTACAACTATGCAGGGCGCTACCTCGCGCAGTTCAACTTCCGCTCTGACGGCAGTTCGAAATTCGGTCCGGAGAACCGCCGAGGCTACTTCCCCAGCTTCTCGCTCGGATGGCGCATATCAGAAGAGAAATTCTTCGAGCCCCTGCGCGACGTGGTTGACAACCTCAAAATCAGAGGCAGCTGGGGTAAGGTAGGTGACATGCAGAGTCTGGGCAACTACAGCTACATCCCAACCATCGACCACAGCGGCCCCTACGAAGGTTACTTCGCCGTCTTCGGTCCCTCGGGCAACGAAAATATCCACTACGGCGCCACACAGGCTTCAAAGGTAAACGTTGACCTCGGATGGGAAACCAAGACAACGACCAACATCGGTCTTGACTTCACACTGTTGAACAATCGTCTCTACGGAACGTTCGAATGGTTCAACGCCAAGAGCACCGACCTCCTGCTCAACGTGCCTCAAGCGTGGGGTACGGGCATCAGCACCCTGTGGACCAACTATGGCGAGATGCGTAACAAAGGTATTGAATTGCAAGTTGGGTGGCACGACAGGAAAGGCGACTTCAGCTACAACGTCAGTGCCAACATCTCAACTGTGCGCAACGAAGTCCTTCGCATGGGCGACGCATACGTCCAGAACGGTTACACACGCACAGAGGTGGGCCGCTCGATATCTGACTTCTATCTGCTCAAGGCCGACGGCATCTTCCAGTCGATGGACGAGGTGATGGAATATACCGCAATCGTCGACGGCCAGACACGCGTTATCCAACCCAACGCACAGCCAGGCGACGTGAAGTACATTGACGTCAACGGCGACGGACAGATCGACGACAACGATCGCGACTGGTGTGGCAGCCCCATGCCCAAATTCGAGCTTGGCCTGAACATGAGCTTGGCTTACAAGGGCTTCGACTTCAACATGTTCTGGGCAGGACGCTTCGGCAACAAGATTCTTAACGAAGTGCGTAAGAACACACTCAATTTCAATGTCGACAACATACCTGCTGATGTAGCTCCCTGGACTTGGGACAATCCCTCGAACGAATACCCGAGAATGTTCGCCAACTCCACCGACAACAACAAAGCCAGCGACCGCTTCCTCGAGAACGGCAGCTTCTTCCGCCTCAAAAACATACAGCTCGGCTACACGATACCCCAGCGCCTGACGAAGAAAGCATATATTAATAAGGTACGCGCGTACGTGAGCGGCACCAACCTGGTGACCATCACAGCCTACAAAGGCTACGACCCCGACATCATCTGCGGCGACGTTTACTATCAGGGCGTAGACTGGGGACAGTACCCCTCCATGCGACAGGTGAACTTCGGACTGCAAGTGGAATTCTAAAGCTAAAACTTCCAAACACTAAGAAGCAATGAAACAGATATTTGCAAAAATAATGATGGTCGCTGCCCTGAGCCTGGGGCTCACCGCTTGCAGCGACGACTGGTTGAGCCTCACAAATCCCTTCCAGGAGACAGCTGACACGTTCTGGGAGACCAGCGAACAGTTCGACCAAGGCCTTTCTGCAGCCTACTCTACGTGGCGCCGACCTGGCTATTTCAGCCGTTGGTTCCAGGTGCTGATGATCCTGCGCGGCGATGAAGGCTGGAGCGAGAGCCCCAACTCAGAATTTCAGGCCGACGCCAACTTCGTGATTTCGGCTTACAACTACGAGAGCAACGAAGGACTCAACCTGCCTTGGCAGGCTATGTACAACAGCCTCTACTACGTCAATCAGGTCATCGACAATATGAACGAGAATGGCTACAAGCTTTTCTCTGAGGAGGAAGCCAACCAGATTCTCGGCCAAGGCTATTTCATCCGCGGCGTTGCCTTCTGGGCCATTGCTGGCGTCTACGGCAAAGGCCCCGTGCAGACAAGCTCTACACAGAATGGCCCTATCGGCACACAGGAAGACCTCTACCGTCAGGCTCTTGAGGACTTTACACGTGCCAGCGAACTCCTGCCCACAACGTGGCCCTCTGCTGAGAAAGGACGCGTCACTAAAGGCGGAGCACTCGGTATGATGGCTCGCATGAACATGCAGCTCGCTGGCATCAAGTGCCACCGGCCCTGGGACAGCGCCAACCAAAGCCCAGAGGAAGCTCGCGCCTATTGGCAGGCTGCGAAGAAGAATATCGAGGACATCTTCTCGCTCGGCATATATAGCCTCGTGCCAAACTGGATGGACAACTTCACCGAGTCCAACGAGAATAATGCCGAATCGCTCTTCGAAGTCAACTTCAAGGACGGCCTCATCAATGGCAAGGAAGTAGGCAACCAGCGTCCTAAGTTCCTCGGGCTCTACCTCAGCGACGGCTCAGGTGCCTGGAACGATGGCTCGTCGCGCGACTGGCTCCTCGACGAGTTCAATCTCGAGCGCGACAAGGACGGGAATGTTGACATGCGCAAATTCCATACCCTTTTCTACTATGACCCCGCTGAGCCGCAGACGGCCACTGCCAACTACTATGGCAAGACATGGCCCGAATGGTGCGCTACAGAAGGCTTCAGCGGCATGGACTTCCCCCACAAATGCTACTGGAAGAAGTACACCAGCGTGGAAACTGACAACAAGACGGAAGACTACTCTAGCGGAGCTAACCTGCGCGTGTTGCGCCTCGCCGACGTCTATCTGATGTATGCAGAAGTGCTCAATGAGCTTGACGGCGATCGCACAACGGCAGTTGAATATATCAACAAAGTCCGCCGCCGCGTAAATATGGCCGACCTCAATGCCTCCGCCTTCCAGACCTACGATGCACTTCTCACCCAAATCAAGCATGAGCGCCTCGTAGAGCTCTGTGGCGAATGCACCCGATGGTTCGACCTCGACCGCTGGGGCGATCTTCACGAGCAGGCCAAAGTCAACGAAATCGCCGAGCGTGATGCCGACTTCCTCAACTACAAAGTCGGTAAGAACCACCTTTGGATTATCCCCAACCACGAGATTAACCTCTGGCCCGGGCTGACACAGAACGACGGGTATTAACACGTTAGAATAGTAGCAAGTTATCAAGTTTGCATATTAACAAGTTAACACTCCTGTTAAACATAAAACTATTTGAAAGTCGTATGAAAAATATCATAAAGATAACGATGGCAGCCGTGGCGCTTGGCGCACTCTTGCCCGCGGGCTTCAGCAGCTGCACCGACATGAGCGGCGACGGCATCGACTCCATCCTATGGGAAGGGAGCCGCAACCCAGAGAACACCAGCTTCCGGAACCCTGTATGGGAACCATCGCTCGAAGCCGGGACACTCGTCAAGGGAGCCAGTATGTACGTAGCTCTCTCAGCATCCACACAATGGACTCCGGGGCTCGTAAACATCTGCCCCGCACTCACCAGCAACAACCTCATGACATGGATCCGAGCCAACGACGGCTTCACAGCCGACGGACAACCCCTATGGGCTGAAGGGCGTGTGAATTCACTTTCAGTTGACTATGCCCGTGCCGTTACAGGTGCCACTTACTGGATGTTCTACACTCTCGAAGGAGGGAACGCCATAGGTGTAGCATCGGCAACAACAGCCCAAGGCCCTTACACCGACCGCGGCGAGTTCCTTACAGCAGAGGCAGTGCAGTCGGCAAGCATCCGCAATCCATTCTTCTTCGTGGTGTCAACAGCCTACTACCTCTGCTATACAGCTAACGATGGCATCTACATCCAACGTCTGACCCTCAACCGCACCCGAGGTGCAAGCCTCAATGGAACAGCCACTAAGATTGCAGGCACCGGCTTCGACGACATCTGCATCTATCGCAAGAGCTCAGACGAAATCTATCTGTTCGCAACCGTAAGCAGCGCGGGCGGCAGCGAGATTCGTTACGCCAAGGCGGAGGCCGTCACAGGTCCTTACGTCGACAAGAGCGGCGTAAGCCTTACTGACGGCAGTCAAGGCGAGCCCCTCATCGCCAGCGGAAATGAGCTCGTCAACCCCGAGAACCCAATGCGTGCGTTCCTCAACTCTGAGCAGACCCACGTCTTCGTGGCCTACAACGCCACCAAGAGCGGTAAATCGCAGATGACAAGCGGCTTCGCTCGCAAGCCACTCCTCATCACACCTATCGAGATTGGCGAGGACGGGTGGTTCAGCCAAAGCGTCACTGCCCAGGAAGGCTGGACGACTCCACGTTTCGAATAATGCAAATCAACTTAATTAACAGGAGAGGAGGCGTGTTCCCGCTCCTCCTCTCCACAATAATTCATTAAAAAACCAAACATTATGAAAAAGATCTTTACCCTAATGTTTGTCGCTGGCATGACTCTCATGGCCAACGCTCAGACAATTACCATCAGTAGCGTCGACCAGACACTGGCCAACGACTATGCCGGAGGCTGCGAGATTGATGTCAACAACGACGGCATCAAGGAAATATTTGTCTCTGGCCAGCCCTCATGGGACGCCGCTGGCAATACCATTCTGTTAGATGCCGAAGGCAACGAGTATGAAGTAAACCGCAAGGCATGGTGGCTCAAATGGAACGGCAGCGAGTACGTCAAGACCAACCTTACCGAGGCAAACCAACTCATCGGAATCCGCGGCAGCGTGATCCCAGCCGACTTCAATGGCGATGGCAACATCGACCTCTACCTTGCCGGTGAGACCTATGACTACACAGGTGTTTATCTCAACGATGGCAACGGGAACTTCACCAAGGATCCCAACTACGCTGTCATCGACCAGGAAGGCAACGTGACCGAATGGTATCCCAAATCAGCTGACGTTGCCGACTTCAACAACGACGGTCTTCCTGACCTTGTGACCATCGGCTGGAGCAATGTGGGCAACAACCGTCAGGCCAACAACGGCGTTCTCATCAACCAAGGCGACGGCACGTTCGTTAATTCTGTCGAGGTCGGTATGCTCGGCAATGGCGAGGTGGACTATGATTTCGCTCTCTGCACCGTACGTGCCTTCGACCTCAACAACGATGGCAAACCCGACTTTCTCGTTCAGGGCAATATCGACAACGACGGCGTTCGCGCTCTTACAAAGAGCGGCAAAGAGGTGCCCCGTACCTTCATGGCATTCGTCAATATCAGCGATGGCGACGCTATTGGCTTCTACGACCTCGAACTTGCCACCAGCGTTTCTCATCAGTTTGGCAATGGCAACTTTGCTGTAGTCGACTTCAACAATGACGGCACGCCCGACATCTTCGTCACCGGTGAATCCCCCGACGATGCTGTCAGCGGTTGGGCTTACTACCCCCAGATGCTCTATGGCAAGATTAGCGGAGAAGATGTTTCCTACACCGAGAACACCTCATTTGTAGCTGCTCACAAGGACGTTCGCCCGCTCAACTCCAACAATATGGGCCTACGCGCCATCGACTACAATGCCGACGGCTACTACGACCTCTTCTACCTCGGGTGGTGCGAGCAGATGCTCGACGGCACCGGCAACACTCAGGCCGGATGGTTCCTCCCCGGCAGCGCAGCAGGTCTCATCAGCTACCAGCGCATCCCCGGCGCCTCAGAGCAGGGTATCTTCTTCCTCGACTATGGTGTTGAAGGCGCTCTCAACTACACCTTCACCGGTTACCACGGCGATGGAATGTATTTCCAGGAAGGCACCGACACCCCCAATGGGCGTTCGATGGTCTTCACAAAGAACCCTTGGAGCGTAGCAGCCCGTCCCGATGCCCCCACAGCTCCTACGGCTAACGTAAAGGGCAGCGATGTAACCCTCAGTTGGACGGCCGCCGCCAGTTCGATGAAGAATGTCACTTATGAATATTATCTTAAGAACGTGGCCACTGGCAAGCTCTACAACAACGTAACCTCATTCGTCGGTGGCGACAAGGACGGTGTGCGCAAGGTGCTCCGTGAAGGTAATGCCTATATGAACACCAGCCTCACCCTGACTTTGCCCGACGGCGTTTACGAGTGGGGCGTTCAGACCATCAATGCAGCCCTCCGCGGTTCCGCTTTCGCACAGGGTGGCCGCTTCACAATTGGCGACGGCAGTGCCGTCCAGGCTGTTAAAGAGGCTACTGGCAAGCAAGCCATTTACAGCGTCGACGGTCGTCAGCTCGAAGGCTTGCAGAAGGGCGTGAACATCGTCAAGACTGCCGGCAACGCTCAGAAAGTCATTGTCAAGTAAACACAAGCAAATGAATTTCAGAAGAATTCTTCTCATCACATTACTGTCTGTGGCAGGCAGAGCGGCATTGCCGCTTTGCGCACAGACGGTGATTAATGTGCCGTTGGAGCAATATCCTCCGCTGCAAGTGCTGTCAGAGAGTGTCAACGTAGATCTCCCCCCAGAGGGAATCACCTTGGGCAGCGACCTCGTCGTCTCTGGCGGCGATGGCATATACGAATATGCATGGACGAACGTTTCCGGACAGACACTTAGTCAGGCACCGACATTGACGGTAGTCTCACCTGGCAACTACTTCCTCACTGTAACCGACGGCCACGAATGTCGCGTCAGTACTCAGTTCACTGTCATCCCTGGCACCGCTGTGCAAAAGCCCGAGGCTGTTGCTCCCCGCCAGATCCGCCTGTTCAGCACGAGCGGGCAACTTCTCAAGACTATCTCAGGCACTGATGCCAATGATGCAGCCACGTCCTATGGTCTGCCTGCCGGCATCTATGTAAAGTGCTGTATATATAAGGACGGACATTCCACCGTCAGCAAGATATCCATCCCCAACCCATAAAGAACATACGCACTATGAGTAATAGATTCCTTGCGACCTTCGTTGCCACATTGCTACTCTCTGTGGGTTATGCTCAGCATACGGTCACTAATTATGCCAAATCCGGTATGAAAGCCACCCTACGCCTGGCGTGGGCAAGCGACAACTATGGCACCATTCAGTGGCAACGCTCTACCGACCAAGGACAGACGTGGGCAGACATCGACGGGGCTACTGACCGCGAACTTGATGTGACACCTTCGGCTGACACCTTCCTCCGCGTCGTCGTGCGCGGCGACGAGGCTTGCGACCCGCTGGTCGAGACTCACATCCTGCGCGTCGTTAATTTCAATGTCAACCTTGTAGAGGCCTTGACCACCGAAGCGACATTCGAGATTGTTGGCCTCAACATCCCTGCCAGCGAGGTCGTGGAATACGGCTTTGCCCACAACTTCAGCGGCGTGAACCGCAACTATGCCTCCATGCAGCGCACACCAGTGGGCACACAATTGCCCAACGGCGACTTCGAAGCCACATGCAAGGGCCTGCAGCCAAACAAGCAATACAGCATACGCTTCTATATCAAGACACGCGACGGATCAATCATTTACGGGCCGGGCAAGCTCACCAAGACCTTGGAAGGCTTGGAATGGAACTCGGAGGACTGGGCTATAACCAAGAACAGCATTCAGGCACGCTTTAACATTTCAGGCTACACAGGCTCCAAACCCACGATGACATTCGAGCTCGGGAAAGACGAAGGCAGCCTGAAACAATATGTCATTCTTACAGAAGACGCCAGCACACACAAATACAAATCAAATAATGTCATAGGCCTGCAACCTGGCACTGAATACCTCGTCCGCGTCACAGCCGACATTGACGGCGACGAACAGGTAATTCAGAAGACAGTTCGCACCATGACAGACTACAACAACTACGAGGTCGACGAGAGCGTCAAGCCGGTGAGCCACCGCATCCGGTGGAACAACCGCACTACGGCCATACAGCTCAACCCGGCGAACATACAGGCCGAGTACCCCCGTATGCTACGCGTGAGCAAGGACACTCTCCTGCTCGCATACCATGGCGGCGACGGTTCCACTGGCAGCACCGACCACTGGCAGAATATCTACCTTCACCGCTCTACCGACAACGGCCGCACGTGGTCTGCTGCCGAGAAGATCTTCGACCGCACCAAAACATGGCTATCCCACGGGTGGTTCCGCATCACAAATCCAGAGATGATTCGCCTCGCCAACGGATGGGTACTGCTGACCGTCAGCACCAATGCCAACCCCGAGACGAACCAGAACTGCCAGGTGCTCGTGATCATAAGCAAGGACGGCGGACAGACGTGGGGAGACCCGATTACGGTCCTTCGCGGTCGTGTCTGGGAGCCTCAGATTGTGCAGTTGCCTGGCGGCGAGCTCGAGCTGCTTGTCTCCAGCGAGGCCTATTGGTGGGACAACCAACGCAACAACCTCTTCCAGGAGATTGTCTGCGCACGCTCTACCGACAACGGCCAAACGTGGACCGCGCAGCGCCGCGCGAGCTACAATCCCGGCAAACGCGACGGCATGCCCGTGCAGGTTGTACTCCAAGGCAACAAGGGCATACTCTTCAGCTACGAGAGCATCAACAGCGACAAGAACCCATCAATCTCATGGCGCCCCCTCAATGGTGAGTGGGACAGCGCCGACTGGGACGAGCAGAGCGACGACCGCCGCTGGGTATGCGAGAACATTCGTGGCGGCTGTGCTCCCTACGCCCTCCAGCTGCAGACAGGCGAAATCGTCGTCATGGGGCATCTGGGCCAGAACGGCGACGTATGGCAGACCAACCGCCTGCAGATTTGTATCGGCGACAACACGGGCCACAATTTCGGCTATCGTACAATTCCATTCTCAAGTCTGCCACGTGGCGAAGGAGCATACTACGGAAGCCTCTTCCAGAAAGATGAGAACACCATCTGGCTTCTCTACACTCATTCCTGGTACAATGGCACCACCTGCACTCGCAACGCAGTGGAACTGCTGGAAGGCCACATCGAAGCCTTTTAGCGTCAGAGTTCAAAGGATTAGCATAAAGGAAAATAATAATATCATCTTAACATGAAACGCCTACACTCAATCCTCGTCATGTTAATTGCTGCTGTGGCGCAATTAACCATCCTACCCTCGGCAGTTGCCCAGGCTCAGCGGCTGACCTTCCACCTCAGTCTGAAACAACCGGGCAACGAGGCCACGACCTACCAGCTTCGCGAACAGGGCAGCCAACTCATAGCAGAGCAACAGTTGCCTCTCAGCATCACGAAGGAAGTCACGACCGACGGTGAGCGTCAAGTGCTCTCTCTCACCCTCACCGCCCTCGAGCGAGCGTACTATAATATAGGCGCCATCCTGCCTACGGGCTTCGTCACTGACCAGTGCGAGTTCTACCTCCCCGGCTTCTGGTACCACAAGAACTTGCGTTCGCCCCGCGAAGCGCCTTCGTTCCACACGTCGCGCGACTGGACATTCCGTGAGGACCGCCTCTCGTCGCCCATGACCAGCGTCTTCGACGCCTCGTCGAGCCAGACGGTGAGCGTTCTGCGTGTGCTCGACGAGCCTGCCGAGGCGCTGACGACACATATCGAGGGCGACGTCATTCTCTCTGGCCGCTCGTCAATAGGGTATCTCGGCTTTGAGGGCAGCAGCGGCAAGGCCAGTCTCGCTTTCGGCTATCCTTACCAGGAGACTCCCCGCCGCTACATCCGCAAGCTGCAGCTCGCCGCGCCCATCCGCGCCTTTGCCCGCCTCGACAAAGGTGAGAGCGTGACGCTTCGCTGGATAATCTTCCGCTATTCGGCAAAGGACTTTGGCCAGCACGTAGCCCAAGCCTGGCAGCAGTGCGTCGATGAGCTCCGCCCCAAGCCGCTCACCCCGCTCTATACACCTGCTCAGATGAAAGGCCAGCTCGCCAACTACTTCCGCAAGGCCTACGTAGACCAGTACCCTATTAAATACCACTCCGGCCACACTCTCCGCTGCGACGACTGCAAGCCCTACCCCGCCGCTCAGCTCGGTTTCTGCGGCCGCACCATCCTCAATGGCTTCAACTCTATCGAATATGGCGAGCAGACGGGCGAGCAAGGCCTTGTAGAGACAGGGCAGGCCATCCTCGACAGCTATCTCGAGAACGGCTTCACAGAGGGCGGCTACTTCAAGGATGAGGTGCGCTACCACGAACCCCTGCCGGCCGACAAGGAGGTCGTACACAGCATACGCCAGCAGAGCGAAGGCGTCTACGCAGTGCTCCACTACCTGCGCTACGAGAAGCTGCACGGGCGCCGGCATCCGGCATGGGAGAAAAAGATCCGCACCCTGCTCAACCGTATGCTTGAGCTTCAGAAGCCCGACGGCAGTTTCCCCCGGAAATATCGCGACGACCACTCCGACGTCGATGCCTCAGCAGGCAGCACCCCCAGTGCCACCAGCACCCTCGTCATGGGCTACAAGTACTTCGGCGACAAGCGCTACCTCGCAGCCGCCAAGCGGACCGTTGACTACCTCGAGCAGAACATCATTGCGCCGTCCGACTATTTCTCGTCGACCCTCGACGCCAACTGCGAGGACAAGGAGGCTGCCATCAGCGCCGTAACAGCCACTTACTACCTGGCCATGGTCACTAAGAAAGCTGAGCGCCAGCGCTACATCGACCTCTGCCAGAAAGCGACATATTTCGCCATGTCGTGGTACTACCTCTGGGACGTGCCCTTCGCTCAGGGGCAGATGCTCGGCGACCTCGGTTTCCGCAGCCGCGGCTGGGGCAATGTGTCGGTCGAGAACAACCACGTCGACGTTTTCATCTTCGAGCTGGCCCACATCGCTCGCTGGCTATCTACGGTGACTGCTGAGCCGCGCTTCGCCAAGGTGTGCGACGTCATCGAGTCCAGCATGAACCAGTTGCTGCCCACGCCCGAGCGCCTCTGCGGCATCGGCGTGCCGGGCTTCAACCCCGAAGTGGTGCAGCACACCACCTGGGACTACGGCCGCAACGGCAAAGGTTTCTACAACGACATCTTCGCCCCTGGCTGGACAGTGGCCTCGCTCTGGGAACTCTACTCCCCCACCCGCACCAGCGATTTTCTCTTGCATTGATATAGGATTAGTTAGTTAGTTTCTTCAGAAGGCTTAAGGCTTATCGCCACATACCCTCAAGGGTTAGGCGAAAAACCCTTAAGCCTTTTTTGGATAACCCTTAAGGGTTCCGGGCAAAACCCTTAAGGGTTCTGGCCATAACCCTTAAGCTATTTTTTGTCAAGCTCAGAGCCCAACGGAAAAAATACCCTGCAAGATAGCCTTTATTAGTGGATAAAGCAGTATCTTTGCGCCCGGAAAACAGCAACAACGATACTGATGAGCCACGAAAACATCATCATCCGCGGAGCCCGTGAGAACAACCTCAAGGACGTCTCGCTCGAGATTCCCAAGCACCAGATCACGGTGTTCACCGGCGTCTCGGGCTCGGGCAAGAGCTCGCTCGTTTTAGACACCCTCGCTGCCAAGTCGCGCCGCGAGCTCAACGACACCTTCCCCACCTTCGTGCAGCAATATCTTCCCAAGTACGGCCGCCCGCACGTCGAAGCCATCGAGAACCTGCCCTTAGCCATCGTAATAGACCAAAAGAAGCCGGCCAACAACTCGCGTTCAACCGTAGGTACCTACACCGACATCTATGCCCTCCTGCGCCTGCTCTTCTCGCGCGTAGGGAAGCCCTTCGTAGGCTATGCCGAATCCTTCAGTTTCAACCACCCAGAAGGCAGCTGCCCCCGATGCTCGGGGCTGGGCGAGATACGCGAACTTGACATCCACAAGCTGGTAGATTTCGACAAGAGCCTCAACGACGAGGACACCATCCACTACATCGCCTTCGGCCGCGGCGGCTGGCGATGGATACGCTACGCCCACAGCGGGCTCTTCGACCTCGACAAGAAAATCAAGGACTACACACCCGAAGAGCTCGATCTCTTCCTCAACAGCCCTCAGATACGCCTTAAGAACCCGCCGGCCAACTGGCCTAAGTCGGCAAAGTACGAAGGTCTGATTCCACGTATGTACCGCAGCATCATCAACAGCGAGGAAGGCCTCCTGCACGCTGCCGTGCTGAATCCTATGCTGCGCATGGGCACCTGCCCCGACTGCGGCGGCTCGCGCGTCTGCGAGCGGGTGCGGTCGTGCAAAATTCAAGAGACAAACATCGCCGAAGCCTGTGCCATGAGCATCACGAGGCTCAACGAATGGGTGAAAGGCATCGAGTCGCCAATAGCCGTCGACCTTAAGGCTGCAATCAGCGCGCGCCTCACTGCGCTCGAGGACATCGGGCTTGGCTACCTCAGCCTCGACCGCGCTGTGGGCACACTCTCTGGGGGCGAAGCGCAGCGCTGCAAGATTGCCAAGTACATCAACTCGTCGCTCTCCGACGTACTCTACATCCTCGACGAGCCCAGCGTTGGGCTTCACAACCGCGACATCGAGCTCATGAAGCACAGCGTGCGCCGCCTGCGCGATGCCGGCAACACGGTCCTGCTCGTGGAGCACCATAGCGAGATGATACGCATTGCCGACCACATCGTCGACATGGGTCCTGGCCCGGGCATCGACGGTGGCCGCATCGTGTTCCAGGGAACCTACGGACAGCTGCTGGAGAGCGGCACGAAGACGGGCGAGGCTTTGAAAATGAAAAATGAAAGAATGAAAAATGAAAAATTAATTTTGCCACAGGCCTCCAACAATCAACCAACAAGCCAAGGTAATCCTAATTTTTCATTTGGAGGCGAAGCCGACCATTTTTCATTTTTCACTTTAAAATCCGCTTCACTCCACAACCTCCACGACCTCAGCGTCTCGCTCCCCATGGGTTGCCTCACCGTAGTCTGCGGCGTGGCTGGTTCGGGCAAGAGCTCGCCCATGGAATGCTTCCGCCGTGCCTACCCGAAACCGGAGGACATTGTTTACATCAGCCAGAAGGACATCGGCGTGAGCCTGCGCTCAACGCCAGCAACATACATGGACGTAGCGCCCGACATCCGCAAGATGTTTGCCAGACAGACCAAGCAGAAAGAAGCCTACTTCACCTTCAACGGCAAAGGCGCCTGCCCCGTCTGCGGCGGCAAGGGAGTCATCATCTCCGAGATGGCATTCATGGACAATATCGAGACCGTATGCGAGGCCTGCGGCGGACTTAGGTTTAGCGAAGAGGCGCTCAAATACAAGATAATGCCACCCTGCACCTCACCAGGCGGGGGCGAGGGATTCGTTGCCAATAGCTTGCTGCCTGTCGTGGAGTCATCCCTCCCGCGGGAGGAGATGGAGAGGGGTCAGAATCAGGGGCCAACCTCACTCTCTATCGCCGAAGTCTTCGACCTCAGCGTCCGCCACGCCAGCGATTTCTTCCGCGGCACAGTAATAGAACAGAAACTGAGGCCGCTCATGCGCGTAGGCCTCGGCTATCTGCATCTCAACCAAGCCCTGTCAACGCTCTCTGGCGGTGAGCTCCAACGCATGAAGCTGGCCTCGCACCTTAGCGAAGGAAGCAAGATATTCATCATCGACGAGCCCACCGACGGGCTCCACCTTAAGGACGTAGAGCGCATCATAGGCCTCTTTCGGGAGCTCGTCGACGAGGGCAACACGGTATTCGTCATCGAGCACAACACCGACGTCATCAGTGCTGCCGACCATGTCATTGAGCTCGGGCCCGGCGCCGGCGAAGCGGGCGGACGGCTCATCTTCCAAGGGTCGCCCGAAGCTATGCGGCGCTGTCCGGACTCCGTCACTGCGCCCTTCCTGTAAAGCCTTTGCCCACCATCAAGCGGTCATCCGATTCTCGGATGACCGCTTTTCTGTTTCCACGCCCGCCTTTTGCGCTCTTGCGCCGTTCCCCTAAAGACCATTTCTTTCATCTCTGCAGAAGAAAAACATACGAAAAAAACTAAAGAGGAAAACTTTTTGACAGAAAGTCTTGTGCATTTCAAGCCTTTTTAGGAAATTTGTGGGCGAAAGGAAACTAACAAGACATACCATTATGAAAAAGATTTTCGCTCACAACATCATCCCTCTGGTGCTGACCGCAGTGCTTACAGTCCAGACCTCAACACTCATGGCAGCCACAGAGGTCCACGTCGCAACGGCAGGAACACTCCCCACGCTCCTCTCAACCACCGACAAGGAACTGACCATCACCGGCTCAATCAACGGCACTGACGTGAAATACCTGCGCGAACTTATCAACGCTGGAACAGTCACGAGCCTCAACATCTCCGAGGCACGCATCGTGAAGGGCGGCGAGGCTTACTACGAGAGCTACACGACAGAGAACGACATCATTGGGCAATACATGTTCCGCGAATGCACGAAGCTGAAAACCATCACTTTGCCATCGACCATCACAGCCATACTCGCCAACGCCTTCTCCAAGTCAGGACTGACGAAGGTCGACATCCCAAACAGCGTCTCACGCCTGGGCGGCGACGCCTTTGCCTACTGCTCGTCGCTCACAACGGTGGTTATCGGCAGCCGTGTCTCTAAACTTGACCAGGGCGTTTTCTACAGCTCTGCCGTAAAGACGGTCTATGCCAAGCCCATGTCGCCACCCGCCACTCCGGCCTACTTCTTCTCCTCAAACCCCAGAATCATCGTCTACACCGATGCCCTCGACGAATATAAGGCTTCATCGTGGGCGCAGTTCGGAACCATTACGGGCAAACTCGAGGACACCTATCCCCGCGAAGCCGACCCGAGCGACGCCGTCAACGCCCTCATCGCCAACTATTTCGAAGACTTAGCCTGCACACAGCTCAAAGCCGAGTTCCTGTCCATGACCGACGAGGACCTCACGGCTGCCATGACCGACGGCGGCATGCCCGACTTCATGTGCGACATCGCTGTGAAGCTCAAGAACGAAGCCTGGAAGCCCTATGAGAAGGATTTCCGCATACACAGCTACAACGCCTTCAGCGACGCCGCCTATTGGAACACCAAGATGAAGAGCACAGGAGGCTCCTTCATGGGCAACCCCACGGGCATCTATTCCAACAGCCTCGACCCTATCTACGTGTTCGTAGGCAGCGAGGTGCCGGCTGATGCGACACTCTACATTGCTGGCTGCGTTGACAACGACCTCATCTCCAGCGCCAAGACGGGCACGCGCCTCAAGCCAGGCCTCAACATTGTCGACGGCACAACCGATGCCCTCTACTATATCCTCTACACCGCCGACACCAAATCGATGACGAAGACGCTCAGCCAATGGCCATCGATCACCGTACACATTGAGGGCGGTGACGTCAACGGATACTACGACGTGGCCCGGCACAGCGACACCGACTACAAAGCCATCCTAAAGGCAGCCAAGCACAACCGCTTCACTGTGAAGAGCCAGCACGCGCTTTTCAACTTCCGCACATCGACCTACAAGACCGTGTGGCCACAGACCATCGACAAGAGCATCAGCTGGTTCGACAGCCTCACCGTATGGCAGAAGGACCTCATGGGCTACACCGTAGCCGTGGCCACTGGGCAGCGAGCCGGTGAACCCTACTACCTCACGGGCGGCGAAGCCATATTCCCTGACTACTACAACAACCCCAACTTCGCCATCGAGGGAACCTCGTCTGACGGCGGCTACGCCAATTCCTCACCCTACCGCACATGCTACAACTCGCTCGAATGCATCCGCAACTCCTTCGACGTCAGTCGCTATGAGCTCGACGACTGGTGCTCGGCCCACGAGTGCGGGCACAACAATCAGGGCGCCATCAACCTTGAGGGAGGCACCGAGTCGTCCAACAACCTCTTCTCGAACTACATCCGCTACCTCGACGGCCTGGCCACCTCGGTCGGTTCGCCGTTGTCGACCGTCATGGAGGAATATCTGCGCCGCGAACCTTTCTATGTACGCCAGGTCGACACCCAGCTACGCATGTACTGGCAACTCTACCTCTACTACCACCTGGCACAGCACAACACCTCATTCTTCCCCAACCTTTTCAAGGCCCTGCGAGAAGATCCCGTCACACTCTGGCAGAGCAATACCAACAACAGCGGCCTCAAATTCGTTCGCAAGGCATGCGAGGTTGCCCAGGAGGACCTCACCGACTTCTTCACAGTCTATGGTTTCTTTATCCCGTTCACCAACATGCCCATCAGCGACTATGGCTCCCACACGCTGACCGCCCGCAAGACCGACATCAACCGGACGCTCTCGGCCATCTCGCAGTACCCAAAGAACCAGACGATCCTCTTCGTGGAGGACCGCGCAGACTATGTCCTGACCACCGACTTCCTGACCACCGCCGGCCAGAAACGCCGCGACTCTGACCGCGTAGGCCAGTGTGGCGACCTCGGACAGTTCACCGACTACCTGCCAGCTAACGCCCAGCCTTCGAGCTATACCTATCTCCAGGCCGACTCGCTCTATGCCATGGCCGGCAGCGGCGGCGTAGGCTTCAAGATGCTCGACGGCGACAACAACTTGGTCTATGCGGCCAACGCGTTCAACTTCTGCGTGCCCACGAACATAAGCGACGGCTGCACCATCTTCTCTGTTGATGCCGATGGCACGATGCACGAAGTCGCCCTCGCCGGAAATGGCGCCGAGACAGTGTGGCTCAACACGGCCGGCACGCTTGCCGACTCGCTCTCAGCGCAGGTCATAAAGGCCACCATCGGGGGCACAGTCAATAGTTCCGACTTCAAATATATGCGCGAACTCATCGCTGACGGCAACCTTGCCTCCATCGACCTCTCGGAGGCAAGCATCAAGAGCGGGGGCACACCTTACCTCGACAATTACCGCACGGCCACGAATGCCATAGGGCAGCAGGTGTTCCACGGTTTCACACAGCTCATTGCCATCAAGCTGCCTGAAAAGATCACCCGCATCGATGCCAACGCTTTCTCCAATTCAGGGCTTAAGGAGATAGAGATACCCGATAACGTAACTACCATCGGGGAATATAACCAAGAAATCAAGGGTAAGACGAACGTGGAGATTATTCCCGTAAGTGCCTGACAGACTGCTGATTTATGTATTCCATGTTTCGATGGGCAGGAATGCATATTGTGAAATATGACCATCGTTCCGTTACCA
>JAFUFW010000036.1 GCA_017469685.1 Bacteroidaceae bacterium
GATTTCCAGGCGCTCCATGAAGTAGGGGTCTCGCTCGCGCAGACGGATGTCCTTCTTCTTCAGCAGCCACCAGGGCAGACCGCCCATCTCCCATTCAGCACAGACGTAGGGACCAGGGCGCACGATGACCCACATGCCGTTCTTCTGTGCCAGCTGCACGAAGGCGCGGATGTCGTTGTTACCCGTGAAGTCGAACACGCCCTCCTGCTGCTCGTGTGAGTTCCAGAAGATGTAGATGCAGAGCGTGTTCATGCCCAGTGCCTTGCACATCTTGATGCGCTGGTCCCAGTACTCACGCGGGATGCGGGGATAGTGCACCTCGGCGGCCTTGACTACGAAGGGCTTGTCATTGAGGAGGAAAGTCTTGTCGCCGACACGGAAGGAACCGGGTTTCTTGGCGGCGCTTGCAGGCATAGCAAGCCATAGGGCAGCCATCAGAGAAAGGAAAAAAGCAATTTTTTTCATCATTAATTATGTTTTTATGTAGAATATTCGCTACAAAGGTAAAAAAAGATTAGAGATTTAGGGATTAGGGATAAGAGTTTTTTCTTTTTCAATGTTCAATTTCTCTATTTTCAATATCTCATTTTACTTTTTTCTCTCATTCTCTTTTCTCTTTTCTTTAAAAAGTCTAACTTTGTACCGCTAATTACACATTAATTTATATATATAATGTACAGAACACACACTTGTGGCGAGCTTCGTCTCGCCAACACAGGCCAGACGGTGACGCTGGCAGGATGGGTGCAGCGCACCCGCAAGATGGGCGGTATGACCTTCGTGGACGTGCGCGACCGCTATGGTATCACTCAGATTGTCTTTGAGGATGCCGCTAATCCAGAACTTTGCGAACAGGCCAATCGACTGGGCCGCGAATACGTCGTGCAGGTGACTGGCACCGTGAACGAACGTTCGAACAAGAATAAGAACCTGCCAACGGGCGTTATAGAGATCATTGCCTCGGAGCTGAAGGTGCTGAACGCAGCCCTGACGCCTCCGTTCACTATTGAGGATCAGAGCGATGGTGGCGATGACCTTCGCATGAAATACCGCTACCTCGACCTTCGCCGTACGCCCGTGCGCAAGAATATCGAGCTGCGCCACAAGATGACGATGGAGGTGCGCCGCTATCTCGACAGCCTTGGTTTCTTAGAGATTGAGACGCCGATGCTCATCGGTTCCACGCCTGAGGGCGCTCGCGATTTCGTAGTACCTTCGCGCATGAACCCCGGTCAGTTCTACGCCCTGCCGCAGTCGCCCCAGACGCTGAAGCAGCTGCTGATGGTCAGCGGCATGGACCGCTACTTCCAGATTGTGAAGTGCTTCCGCGACGAGGACCTGCGCGCCGACCGCCAGCCGGAGTTCACGCAAATCGACTGCGAGATGAGCTTCGTCACGCAGGAAGATATCCTCCAGACCTTCGAGGGCATGGCCAAGCACCTCTTCCGCGAGCTTCGTGGCATTGAGCTCGAAGGCGCCTTCCCCCGGATGACGTGGGCCGACGCTATGAAGTACTATGGCTCTGATAAACCTGACACCCGATTTGGGATGACGTTTGTGGAACTGAAGGATGTCTTTGCCAAGGCCCCAGGCTTCAGCGTATTTGATGATGCCAAATACATCGGCGGTATCTGCGCCACAGGCCAGGCCGTCTATACACGCAAGCAGATTGACCAGCTGACAGACTTCGTGAAGCGCCCGCAAATCGGCGCCAAGGGCCTCGTCTATGCCCGCGTGCAGGAGGATGGCACGGTGAAGTCCAGCGTCGATAAGTTCTACGGCGCAGAGGTACTCAACGCCTTGAAGGAGAAGATGCAAGCCCAGCCTGGCGACCTCATACTGATTCTCTCTGGCGACGATGCCATGAAGACGCGCAAGCAGTTGTGCGAGCTGCGCTTAGAGATGGGCGCCCGCATGGGTCTGCGTGACAAGAATAAGTTCTCGCTCCTCTGGGTTATCGACTTCCCGATGTTCGAGTGGAGCGAGGAGGAAGGCCGCCTCATGGCCACTCACCACCCCTTCACACACCCCAAGGACGAGGACATTCCCTTGCTCGACACCGACCCTGCAGCCGTGCGCGCAGATGCCTATGACATGGTGTGCAACGGCGTTGAGGTGGGCGGCGGCTCCATCCGTATCCACGACCCGGAGCTGCAGGACAAGATGTTCCGCATCCTCGGCTTCACAGAGGAGCGCGCACAGGAGCAGTTCGGCTTCCTCATGAACGCCTTCAAGTATGGTGCACCGCCTCACGGAGGTCTGGCCTATGGCCTCGACCGCTGGGTCAGCCTCTTCGCAGGTCTCGACAGCATTCGCGACTGCATAGCCTTCCCGAAGAACAACAGCGGCCGCGACGTCATGCTCGACGCTCCCGCACGCCTGGAGCAGAAGCAGCTGGATGAGCTGTACTTGGACATTAAAAAGTTACCGGAATAATGGACGTTGTCAACAATTCCAATAAAAGTGTAGAGGGTGTACAGCAAACCCTCTACACCTGTCAAGGCACCTGCTCCAAGGCTATTGAGGTGACGGCCAGGGACGGCGTGGTCGAGAACGTCATATTCTACGGCGGTTGCAATGGCAACACGAAAGGCATCTCGCAACTCGTGCGCGGGATGAAGGTGGAAGATGTAATAGCAAAGCTCAAAGGTACTACGTGCGGTGCGCGACCGACCAGCTGTCCGGATCAACTGACACGAGCCCTGGAACAATTGAGGATTGATAATTGAATGAAGCTCATCCCAGTTCCTACGGGAGAACAAACACTATATCCAATGCGTAGCTACAAATCTCACATTTCACATTTAACATTCACCATTGTCGCAGTTGCAGCAATGATGAGTTGCACGGAATCGTTCGTCGAACGGCGCCAGCGTGAAGCCAAAGAGTTCACAGAGCGTGAGTGTCCGCGTATGGTCGATACGTACATTCGAATGGACAGTATGGTTTTCTCGATGGAGCCTACAGGCCTTGTCTACTACTACACCGTCCTTGGCGACTACGACAAAGAAGAACTGTTCACGCCAACTTTAGTTGAGGAGTTCCGCTCGCAACTGCTCACGAACATCAACAACAGTTTAGACCTGCGGCGCGATAAGGAGGAGGGCTTCACCTTCACCTACCACTACTTCTCAGCATCAACAGGCCAGACTCTCATTGAGGCTTCATTCGGACCAGAGGACTATAGATGATCAGGGATTAGAATTATTAGCATTAACTAATGAGTTTAGAATATATGAAACGACTTCTCACTGCAGCGCTACTAATCATGGCAAGCTACGCCGTAGTGCTGGCCGCAAACACTCAACAGAGCGTGGCGCAAGTCACGGAACCCGTAAGTCTGACAGCAGACGTTGACTACCATATCACAGGTACAGAGCCTTTTACTTCTTCGGGCTCCATTGATATTGTCAATACAGAGCACGCTGTGGTAATCCTCGATGCCCTGAAGCCATCGAAAGCCAAGGCCTTCCTCAGCTATATCAAGATTAATGGCGCGGCAGCCAAGGACGGTACCAACTGCCAGCTGAAGCTCTACAATAAGGGGGCGATCGTGTTGCCCTACGGTGGCTCGACGTTCCGCCCGCTGACCGTCTTCGACGGCGATAACTTTGAGGGTGAGAGCTATAATACCCTCACAGAGGGTAGCTCTGGCGGCTACATGAAGAATATGCCTACAGCATGGAACAACCGTGTTCGCAGGTTCAAGCTAAAGCGCGGCTACATGGTGACCTTTGCCTTGAAGAAAGGGGGCTCAGGCTACAGCCGTTGCTTCATCGCAGCCAACAGCGACCTCGAGATGACGCTGCCGGCGTTGATGGCCGGGCGTATCTCGTCCTATCGCATCTTCAAGTGGTATGATGCAGGTAAGGCGCAGCTTGCAAATGCCGCTGGCGACAAGACCTCATTAGCTCTCCTCAACGTGCAGAGTACTTACGATTGGGGACAAGGCAATACAAGCCTTCAGCCAGACATTGAGTGGGTTCCGAATCATATCTATGAGGATTGGCCTTCGTCCTCAACAATTGGAGGTACGACCCAGTCGCCCCACACCAAGAACAATAACGAACCGCGCAATGAAGGTGACGACCATCCGCAAGATCTCGCCACCATACTTAACAACTGGGAAAACATGATGCGCACGGGTTTGCGCCTCTGTTCGCCTGCTTCATGGGACGGCAGCGACTACTGGAATGCAACTGGCTTCCTGGCCGAGTTCCTTGACAGTATTGATGCCCGCGGCTGGCGATGTGACATCATCGACCTCCACTGCTACTGGCCGGAAGGCAATTTCGGCAACGTGACCAACTGGGCTAACAAGTACAAACGACCCATCTGGATTTCAGAATGGTGCTGGGGCGCTTCATGGAGCGGCAATGGTTCTTTTTCTGGCAGCGCTACGGAGTCCTCTTTCGCGAATGCTATAAAGAACATCACAACAACGCTGAACAGCAACACTGCTGTTGAACGTTATTACTATTGGAATGGTGAAAACGGCAGTTATCCATGTAAGCTCACACGTGACGGTGCTCTGACACAAGCAGGAGAGTACTATGCGAGCATGACGACTCCTCTCGCATATTCAGGCTATGGCAACTACGTGCCTAAGGCTCCACGCCTATATGCAATATCCGACCTTGATGCTTCGTTCACACCGAGAAACTCCACTTGTACACTTACTTGGACATCTCGCAATGGTGACCTCACTTCAACGCTGAGCCTGCAACGTCGTCTGGAGTCGGGAGCATGGGAAACGCTTCAGGAGTGGACTGGCGCTGAGCTCGAGGACAAGACATCAATGAGCTACAAGGACGTGGTCGAAACACCAGGCTCCTACACCTACCGCATCGTAGAAAAGATGTACGACAACTCTACCAAGACGTCAAACCTCGCATATAACAACCTCGCTACAGCTGAAGGAACAGAAGTTCTGCAACACGGAGTCGTCTCGGCAAACGTAGGCGACGAGAGCTATATCTATTTCCTGCACCCCTTCGACGAGGCCAACGAACCCATCGTGGTGTTCGGCTCGCCTACCAATCGCAACAGCAGTGTTGGTATAGTAGACAACTTGATGGCTATCAACTCGGTCAGTGGCAACTACGCCTTCTTCCGCTATCGCATGAACAAATGGGCAAGCGACGAGGCCACATCAACGACCAAGAAGGACGAGTCAACGTTCATAGCAGCTAAGCCCGGGCATGGAAAGATTGGGCGTCTGGCCTACGAAGCCGCCTATTTCGACAACAGCACAGAAGCAACCGATGACGATTACCTCGGTTTCACTCCGACGGAGGTATGTTTCAAAGAACCATTTGAAACCGTACCCGTAGTGATGGTGCAGCCCTTGAAATCCATGGCAACGGCAAAGCCTATAATGTGGCGCGTGTGGGATGTCACCACCGAAGGTTTCAAAGCCGAGCTTATGCTTGAGTCGAATATCACCACGGGTAAGACGGCTTGTCGCCTTGGCTATATAGCCATCGAGAAAGGGCAGGGCACCGACGGCGAAGCCACGCTGTACACCGTGGGCGACACGACTCTCACCTTCAAGACAGCCCAGCAGACAATAGTCTACCCACGTGCCCTCGACGAACCAACGCTTATGGCTCAACTCCAAAGCTTTGATTACGACGCAGCCGCCATTCTGCGCACTCCGAGCAGCAACTCTCCCGAGACTGACGGCCGTGTTCGTATGCAGGTTGACAAGAGCAACACCGCCATGACACTTTCTTCTACCCGTTCGGCTACCGAACGCGTAGGTTATATCGTCGTCAGCAAGGCCTCAGAAGAAGACATCGCAAATGACAAGCAGGAGCCGGATGCCGTTCGCTACCTGCCGGAAGCGTCGTCTGAGATGACCCAAGTTTACGACCTCGCAGGTCGCCGCACCAGTGCACTCTCGCGCGGCGTGTACATCATCAATGGCAAGAAAGTGGTAGTGAAGTGATGGAAGATCGAATAATGGAGATTGATAATTAAGAACTGAAGATTGAATAATGACTAAGCCCCGCAGCAAAAAGCTGCGGGGCTTAGTCATTTATAATGGCCCTAAAATACTATCAGCACTTCAATTATCCTGTGTTTTTAATGTCTCAAAGGTCATTGCCAGTGTAGAGTTGGTAGTATTTGCCTTGGGCAGCGATGAGCTCGTCGTGGGTTCCGTGCTCGATGATGCGGCCGTGGTCGAGGACGATAATCTGGTCGGCACCGCGCACGGTGCTAAGGCGGTGGGCAATGACGAAGGTGGTGCGCCCTTGCATGAGACTGTCCATGCCCTTTTGTACGTAAACCTCTGTGCGCGTGTCGATGTTTGCTGTGGCTTCGTCGAGGATGAGCACGGGTGGGTCGGCCACGGCAGCTCGGGCGATGGCTATCAGCTGGCGTTCGCCTGCGCTGAGGTTGCCGCCGTCGCCTGTGAGAACCGTTTCGTAGCCTTCGGCCAGACGGCGGATGAGGTCGTCTGCACCCACGAGGCGTGCAGCTGCGCGGCATTCTTCGTCAGTGGCTTCGAGGCGTCCGTAGCGGATATTGTCGAGAACGGACCCAGTGAAGAGGTGCGTCTCCTGCAGCACCATGCCGAGCGAGCGGCGGAGGCTGGACTTTTGGATGTCTACCACGGGGATGCCGTCGAAAAGAATCTCACCTTGCTGAATCTCGTAGAAACGGTTGATGAGGTTTATGATGGTTGTCTTGCCTGCACCGGTGCCGCCCACGAAAGCTATCTTCTGGCCAGGCGAGGTGTTGATGTTGATGTCGAACAGGATTTGCTTCTCCACTGTATAGCCGAATTCAACATGGCGGAAGTCGACGTCGCCGAGGACTTGGCACGACGTGGCTTGCTGCTTTTCTGTAGAGGCAGCCATTTCATGCTTCCCCTGATTCTCCATCTTTTCCGTACTTTCCGGGTGGTTCAGTAGCCAGCTGCGGCCGTCGTCGGATATGGTCACATAGCCTTTGTCCACCTCAGCTTCGGCATCCATGAGAGCAAAGATGCGGTCGGCACCCACTGAGGCGTTGAGAACGCTGTTGATCTCCTGCGATACGTGGCTGATAGGTTGTGTGAAATGCTTGTTAAGGGTGAGGAAACTGACGAGGGTGCCAAGGGAAAGTGAAAAGTGGAAAGAGAAGAGTGAAAAATCTGGGCTCAGTGCAATGGTGGCACCGATGACGGCAATGAGGACGTAGCCGATGTTGCCGAGGTTGCCGTTGATAGGCATCACGGTGTTGGCTATGCGGTTGGCCGAGCTGGCGCTGAAGCGCAGCTGCTCGTTGATCTGCTCGAATTCAGTGATGGCCTCGTCCTCGTGGCAGAACACCTTCACCACCTTCTGTCCCGTCATCATCTCCTCGATGAAACCGTTGACGCGGGCGAGGCTCTCCTGTTGCTCGCGGAAGTAGCCGCGCGAGAGGGTGCCGAGCTTCGTGGTGGTGTACATCATCAGTATGGCGAGGCAGATGCTGACGACAGTCAATGGTACGCTGAGCACTATCATCGAAGTAAAGGTGACGGCGATGGTGATGAGCGAGTTGAATACTTGGGTCAGCGATGAGCTGATGGCCTGGCGCAGAGAGTCGACGTCGTTGGTGTAGACTGACATCGTGTCGCCGTGGGAATGGGTGTCGAAGTAGTTGAGCGGCAGCGTCTGCATGTGGGTGAACAGCTCGCGGCGCAGGCGCAGCTGCGTGCCCTGACTAACGCTGATCATCAGGCGATTGTAGGTGTAGGAACATACTACTCCGAGGCCCAGGATGAGGCCGAGGCGGAAGAGTGTCTGTGCTAACGATGCGAACTCTGGATTGTCGGCCTGCGTCAGCGGGATGATGTAGTCGTCGATGAGCGTACGGGTGAATAGGGTGGATGCGAGCGACGTGAAGCTGGTGACTACGATGCACGCGAGGGCTATGAGTATGAAGCCTCGGTAGTTCTTCAGCACGTAGCGCAGCAGGCGCACGAGTGTTGACCATTGTTCCTTCGTGGGGCGCTGGAAACCAGCTTGCTGGCGTGGGCCGCGTGGGCCGCCGAATGATGGTTGTCTCATGCTTCACCTCCTTTCGTGTCGAAATCGCCAGCGTTGGCGCTTTGGATGTCGTGGATCTCGCGGTAGACGGCGTTTGTGGTGAGCAGGCGCTCGTGGGTGTCGAATCCGCTGAGCTGGCCGTTCTCAAGGACGAGTATGCGGTCGCAGTCGCGCACGCTGAGTATGCGCTGGGCTATGATGAGCTTGGTCGTGCCGGGCAGGGCTGTGTGCAGGCCGCGACGTATGGCTGCGTCGGTAGCGGTGTCGCAGGCTGAGGTGCTGTCGTCGAGGATTAGTATGCGCGGGCGCTTGAGCAATGCACGCGCTATGCAGAGGCGTTGGCGCTGTCCGCCAGAGAGGTTGGTACCACCTTGTTCGATGCGCGATTCGTAGGCATCGGGCATCTGCTCAATGAACTCGTCGGCCGCGGCTGTGCGGCAGGCTTCGCGACATTCTTCGAGCGTAGCGTCGGCACGCCCCCAGCGTAGGTTGTCGAGGATGGTGCCTGAGAAGAGGGTGTTCTGCTGGAGGACGACGGCTACGGCGTCGCGCAGCGCTACGAGGTCGTAGTCGCGAACGTCGTGACCGCCCACGATGATGCTGCCTTCGCTGACGTCGTAGAGGCGGTTGATGAGGCTGACGAGCGAGCTCTTGCCGCTGCCTGTGCCGCCGATGACGCCTATTGTCTCGCCCGGGCGGATTGCGAACGAGATGTTGAACAGCGCCGACCGTTTGTGCTTGGGCGGGGCGGGGGAGAGGAGGGCTGCTGCCGGAGCTGCAGCGGGCTTGGGCGCCGGTTGCGTGTATGGCGCCGGCGTAGCGGTGTAGTCGAAGCGTACGCCCCGGAATTCTATGCTGCCGTCAGTCACTTCCATGACCGGATATTCGGGGTTGGTGATGCTTGCCTTAGCCTCTATCACCTCGGCGACACGTTCGGCTGAGGCTGCGCTCTGGGTCAGCATGACGAAAATCATCGAGAGCATCATCAGTGACTGCAGGATTGACATTACGTAGGTGAACAGCGAAGTCAGCTCACCCGTAGTGAGCGAGCCTCCGACGATGAAGTGGGCTCCGTACCACGAGAGTGCGATGATGCAGCCGTAGACTACCATGTTCATGACGGGGTGGTTGAGGGCCATGAGGCTCTCCGCGCGTACATATAAATTATATAGGCTCTCGGCAGCCTTGTTGAACTTGGTCGTCTCGTGGCCCTCGCGCACGAAGGCTTTCACGACGCGTATGGCTGCCACGTTCTCCTGCACGCTCTCGTTGAGCGCGTCGTACTGGCGGAAGACCTGCTTGAAGAGGCGCGCTACGCGGCTTATGATGTTGTAGAGCGAGGTTGAGAGGATAATCATGGCCACTATGAATATCAGGCTCAGCCGGGCATCTATCATCAGGCACATGAATATCGAAAGGATGAGGCGGAAGGGAGCCCGCACGCTCACGCGAAGAATCTGGCCGAAGGCGTTCTGCAGGCTCGTCACGTCGGAGGTCATGCGGGTGACGAGTCCCGAGGTGGAGAAACGGTCGATGTCGGCGAACGAGAAGGTCTGGATGTTGCGGTACATGGCGCGCCGCAGGTTGGCGGCGAAGCCTGTGGAGGCCTGCGCCGAGCTGCGTCCGGCCAGGATGCCGAAGGCCAGCGAGAGGAAGGCCATGAGCAGCATGAGAGCCCCGTAGCGGTAGACTTCCTGGATGTTGCCAGCCATGAGCCCTTTGTCGATGAGCGAGGCGGTAATGTAAGGGATGAGCACGTCGAGGACCACCTCTGTAGCAGTCCAGACGGGTGTCAGGATGGAGGCCCATTTGTAGCGGCCTACTTGTTGAAGAAGGGTGGAAAGCACTGTTTGTGTTTGCTTTTTTGTGTGAATGTCTGGGCGTGTCAGAAAATAAGCCCAAGGGTTTACGGAAAAACCCTTAAGGGTTATGGCTCGAACCCTTAAGGGTTATGCCCTGAACCCTTAAGGGTTTTGCGGGGAGGGGTCAATGGTCCACATAGGAACCCTTGGCCTCTGGTGCCGTGAAGGCTCTTTAAGCTTCGCGCTGGCGTAGGCCCAAGCGGGCTTCGACGACGTTGACTACGTAGTCGGCCAGCTTCTCGCATTCGTTTACGAGGTCCATGTATATGGTTCCAACTGCGTAGGTGTACTCGTGGTTGTTCACGTCGATGATGTTCTGCTGCTTGAGCTGGGCGCGATAGTTGTTGATCTCGTTCTCGGTGTTGAACGTGCGGTTGACGTCGAAAGCCTCCTTGCGGCCCAGCATGAGCTGGTTCATCAGCGTGAGCGAGTTGGCCGTGAGCTCCATCATCTGGTGGAGGTGGGCATACTGAGGCTCTATGAAGTGATCCTCCTTGCCTTGGTACTTGCGGCTGATGGTCCGCGCCATGTTGTAGCACGAATCGCCTATCGATTCCAGTTCCGAGATCTCGCGCAGCATTGCGCGTATCTTGGCCTTGGTCTCGTCAGAGAGGTGGGCGTCGCTGACCTGATCGAGGTAGTTGGCAATCTCAAGCTCCATGTTGTCGGAGATGCTTTCATACTTCTCTATGCGCGAGAAGAGCTTGTTGAACTCCGTCTCCTGGTTGTCCTTCTTCTTGCCTGTTGATGTCGACGAGAGGTTGAGCAGCTCGCGCACCATGCCGAACATGCGTTCCATACGCTCGGAGAACGACTGTATTTCCTTGTGAGCCTCGAGCACCGAGAGCTCGGGGGTCTTCATGATGCCCGAAGTGATGAAGTGCAGGCGGAAGTCCTCCTCCTCGTCAATCTTCTTAGGCTTGATAGCCCAACATACGAAACGCTCTATGTAAGGTATGAACCAGATTAGCAAGAGTGTGTTCGACACGTTGAAGGCAGAATGGAAAGTGGCCAGCACTACACTCACGCGACTCAGGTTGTTGGCTGCTGGGTCGAAGCCGGCAATGTGGTAAACGCCTTGCAGGAACCATGGCAGCACAGCCAGCACCCATGCCACGCCAAGCACATTGATACTCATGTGGGCGAAGGCGGCGCGACGGGCCTGGGTGTTGGCGCCCATGGCAACGATGTTTGAGGTTATCGTCGTGCCGATGTTCTCTCCGAGCACGAGCATTATGCCTTGGTCAAGATGGAGCACACCAGTGCCGCAGAGGGTCATCGTAATAGCCATGATGGCTGCCGAGCTCTGCACGCACAGGGTGAGTATGGTGCCCATGAGGAGGAAGAACAGGGAGTTCCAGAAGCTGTTGTCGTTGAAGTTGCCGAAGAATGCACTGATGGCGGCGTTGGTCTCTGGGTCGTCAACAAGGGCAAAGCCGGTGCTCTTCAATGTGCCTAAGCCCAAGAAGAGAAATGCCACGCCGAAGAGGAAGTCGCCAATGATGCGTCTCTTCTTCATATATATAAGGATGATACCGATGAAGAAGGCGGGATATACGAAGTTGGTCACGTCGAAAACGTCGGTGAGCGACATGATCCACGCCGTCACCGTAGTGCCGATGTGCGCACCCATTATGACCGAGATGGCCTGCACCAGCGTGAGCAGGCCGGCATTGACGAAGGATACCGTCATAAGGGTTGTGGCTGTGGAACTCTGCACGGCGGCAGTTACAAACATACCTGTCAGCGCTCCCGTGAAGCGGTTGGTGGTCATGGAGCCGAGCACATGGCGCAACTGTGGGCCGGCCATCTTCTGCAAGGCCTCGCTCATCGACTTCATACCGAACATGAGCAGAGCCAGCGAACCCAAGAGCTTGAAAACAATCATTAAGGACATACCTTGGAGATTTTTAAGTGAATATATTAATTTGCCCGCAAAAGTATGAAAAAATGCTCCAAAGTCAAAGAATTATTAAAAAAAACTCTTCCGAAAAAGATAATTATCCCGAAAGTGAAAATATATCGCCCTCACGCTTACGTAAATAATAAATAATGTGTACCTTTGCGCAGATTAGAACTTTCGACACATGGCAAGCATTAATAAAGTAATACTGCTCGGATACGTAGGCAAGGAGCCCGACGTGCGCTACGTGGATCAGGGCGTGTGCGTAGCACAAGTGCGGCTGGCCACCAGCGAGCGGGCCTACAAGCTGCAGAACGGTACCGAGGTGCCCGAACGCACCGAGTGGCACAACCTCATCTTCTGGCGCAAGCAGGCCGAGACGGTAGAGAAGTACGTCCACAAAGGCGACCAAATCTATGTCGAAGGCAAGATTCAAAGCCGGAGCTACGAGGATAAACAGGGAATAACACGATACATCACTGAAATATGGGCTGACGAGCTCCGGCTATTCGGCTCATCACGCTCTGGCGAACAGCCGGCTGACAGCTGAGCTCCACCTTCGTCAGGCACAAGGCGCAGCCGTGGGCCGCGGCCAAGAACACAAAAATGCAGACATCACTCTAAATGGACTATTATTTATCGGGTTTCGCAGCCCTTTTCGACGGAATAACACTCAATGCCCCTTCCACCGGGGCTGCCATAGCTCTCGTCTTAGCAATCTTCCTATTGGTATGCTCGGCTTTCGTCAGCGGAAGCGAGATAGCCTTCTTCTCACTCTCGCCCGCCGACATGAACGAGCTCGAGGAGGAGCGCACGGCCACCGACAAGCGAGTGCTGGCGCTGCTGGCCGACTCTGAGAGGCTGCTCGCTACAATCCTATGCTCGAACAACTTCGTCAACGTCGCCATCATACTCCTGCTCAACTATTTCTTCCTCGGAGGGGAGCCGGCAGTCATGGCCTTCGGAGGCAACAGCGTCATGGAATTTGTGTTCATGACCGTGCTTCTCACTTTCCTGCTGCTGCTCTTCGGCGAGGTGCTGCCTAAGATAGCCTCAGCCCAGAAACCCCTCGCGATGGCACGCTTCTGCGCTCCGGCCTATGGGGTGCTCGTCAAGTTGTGGTGGCCCGTAAGTTGGCTACTGCTGAAATCAGGGCGCGTCACCGAGCGCATCAAGAGCAACCAGCAACTCTCGGTCGACGACCTTGAGCAAGCCCTCGAGCTTACCGACAAGCAGGACTTGGCCGACGAGCAGCAGATGCTCAAGGGCATCATACGCTTCGGCGGAGAGATGGCACGCGAGGTGATGACGCCGCGAGTGGATATGGTGGACCTTGATGTCAAAACACCTTACCCCGAGGTGATACAGTGCATCGTCGAGAACAACTACTCCCGCATCCCTGTCTACGCTGGCTCTGAGGACCACATAACAGGCATCCTGTATATCAAGGACCTCTTGCCTCACCTCAACAAGCCAGCTAACTTCCGATGGCAGACGCTTGTGCGGCCCGCAACCTTCGTGCCAGAAACTAAGATGATTGACGACCTCCTGCGCGACTTCCAGGCCGCCAAGGTACACATAGCCATCGTAGTCGACGAGTTCGGAGGCACGAGCGGACTCGTGACCATGGAAGATATCATAGAGGAAATCGTAGGCGAGATCAACGATGAGTACGACGACGATGAACGGAGCTTCACACGCCTCAACCAGAACACCTTCGTCTTCGAGGCCAAGACGCTACTCACCGACTTCAGACGAATCATGCAGCTGCCCGACGACGCCTTCGACGACGTTGCTGCCGACGCTGACACCCTGGCCGGACTGCTCCTCGAGCTTAAGGGCGAATTCCCCACAGAGCACGAGCGTATAAGCTACGACCGCTTTACATTCGAGATTATGGAGATGGACGAGCGCCGAATAGTGAAGATAAAAGTAATCGTCAAGCCCCAGAAAAATACAGAAAACGCAGACAACAATTCCTGAGAACGCGTGAAATAATTCCTGAAAACACGCGAAATAATTACTGAAAATAAATTTTTTAGCAAAAAAAACGCCAAAGATTTCCGTAACTGATTGAAAGTTGCTACATTTGCAACCCGAAACGAAAAACAACGCCCATACGGACTATTTTAATAATTAATATTTAACCCCTTATTCATTTATCAAAAATGACTAAACAAGACATTGTAAACCAGATTGCAAAGAAAACAGGCGTAGAGAAGAATACTGCACTCGCCGTTGTTGAAGCATTCATGGAGCAGGTGAAAGATTCGCTGAGCTCCAACGAGAACGTCTACCTCCGTGGCTTCGGTAGCTTCATACTCAAAAAGCGTGCTCAGAAGACCGCTCGCAACATCACGCAGAACACTACGATGATCATTCCCGAGCACAATATTCCTGCATTCAAGCCCGCAAAGGTCTTCTTCGATGCTGTAAAATAAACAAACAATAGAGCAATTTTTTAGTTTTTAATCCATAACCACTTAATCATTTTATAGCTATGCCAAGCGGAAAATAGAAAAAAAGACACAAGATGTCTACTCACAAGCGTAAGAAGAGACTGAGAAAGAACAGACATAAGAGCAAGTAAACCATTTACTGCTCCGTTTGACTCTTCACGGCCCTCTCTTAGAGACTTCGTGAGTCACCAACGAGGAACAAACCGAGCCCACAACTAAAAGGCCGATTTGTTCCTTGTTTTTAAAGAGTATAACCCAACGGAACCAACAAACTTAACAAACTCTCATGACCTGTGAAGTAATCGTTGATGTACAACCCAAGAAGATTGCCATTGCCCTGACTGAGGATAAAAGACTCGTAGAGTATCAGGAGGAAGAGCAGCAGGCAAGCTTCAATGTGGGCAACATCTACTATGCTCGCGTGCGCAAGCTCATGCCGGGCTTGAACGCATGTTTCGTCAACGTGGGCCATGAGCGTGACGCCTTCCTACATTACCTGGACCTCGGGCCCAACTTCAACTCTTTTGCCAAATACCTCAAGCAAGTAGGTAGCGACAAGCGCAACCTCTTCCCAATCTCGAAAGCTTCTATCCAGCCAGAGCTGCCGAAGGACGGCAGTGTGCAGAACACCCTGCAGGTGGGGCAGGAGCTGCTGGTGCAGATTGTTAAGGAACCCATTTCCACGAAGGGCCCTCGCCTGACCTGCGAGATTACCTTCCCTGGGCGTTTCCTCGTGCTCGTACCATTCACCGACAAGGTGCACGTAAGCTCGAAGATAAAGTCGAGCGCCGAGCGCGCACGCCTCAAGCAGCTGGTGCAGAGCATCAAACCCAAGAACTTCGGCGTCATCGTCCGTACGGTGGCCGAAGGAAAGCGCGTGGCCGAGCTCGATGCCGAGCTCATGGTGTTGCTGCGCCGATGGGAAGATGCCATCGCTAAAGCACAGAAAGCCAAGGACCTGCCTACACTTTGCTTCGAAGAGACCAGCCGCACGGTAGCTCTCCTGCGAGACCTCTTCAACCCGACCTACGAGAACATCTACATCAACGACGCTGCCATCTACAACGAAGTCCGCAACTACGTGCAGCTGATTGCGCCCGAGATGACTGAAATTGTGAAATTGTACAAGGGCAAGCTCCCTATCTTTGACAATTTCGACGTGACGAGGCAAATTAAGACCTCTTTTGGCAAAACAGTTTCTTACAAGCATGGTGCCTACCTCATCATAGAGCATACTGAGGCTCTGCACGTCGTCGACGTCAATAGCGGCAACCGTGCTAAGAACCCCGACGGACAGGAAGCCAACGCACTCGAGGTGAACCTCGGAGCGGCCGACGAGCTCGCACGCCAATTGCGCCTGCGAGATATGGGCGGAATCATCGTCGTGGACTTCATTGATATGGCTGTGGCTGAGGACCGGCAAAAGCTTTATGAGCGCATGTGCGAGAACATGAAGCGCGACCGGGCCAAGCACAACATCCTGCCACTCTCGAAGTTCGGACTGATGCAGATAACCCGCCAGCGCGTGCGGCCCGTGACTGAAGTGAGCGTCGACGAGACCTGCCCCACGTGTATGGGCAAGGGAACTATCAAGTCGAGCATCCTCTTCACCGACGTGCTCGAGGAAAAGATCGACCAGCTCGTAAACCACCTCAGCATTAAGGCTTTCACCTTGCACGTGCACCCTTACGTCTACGCCTACATCAACCAAGGCTTCCTCTCGCTGAAGCGCCGGTGGCAGATGAAATACGGATTTGGCGTCCGCATCATACCCAACCAACGTCTCGCCTTCCTTCAGTATGAATTCATCTCGCCAACGGGCGAGGAAATCGACATGAAGAGCGAGGACGATATGAAGTAAGAATCAACACAACCGGTTGCATGTGATAATCCAACCGGTTGAAAACAAAAAAGCAGCCGGCTGAATTAAACGATTCAACCGGCTGCTTTTCTTTATATATCCGTGTCGTTGCTCCGTGAGTGGATTTGTTCACAGTATGGTCAGCGTCATGGCATGGCGCGTGTTGTCGTCCACTTCGAAGCCGGCGGCTACGCGGTGGCCTGCGACCCACACTATGGTGTCGGCTGAGCAGATGACAAGTTGCTGCTCTTTCTCGTAGACCGAGAGCTTGAGGTCGGTGAGCAAGTCGCTGACGAGGCGTGTGCCCGTCATGCCGAAAGGTTGCAGGCGATCGCCGTCGTGGGTGCGGCGAATGATGAGCGGCAGCGTTAGTTTCTCGAGGTCGAAGCAAGCAGTCTGCTTGTCGCGCGGGATTATGAATGTCTCTTTGTTGACGACCTGCCGGCGGATGAGCAGGCGCATGCCGCCAGTAGCTTCATAGAGTCCGTCGAGGGGCAGGTAGGTGCCTTCGTCGGCCTGCCGGTCGGCTGTGTCGGTGAAGAGCGCGTTGCCGCTCTTGCTCTTGATCAGGAGGCGTCCGCGATCGCGCAGCAGGCGGCAGGCGGTGCTCTGCCATTCGCGCCCTGAGTCGCCGTCGAGATTCTCGTAGATGTCGCGGGTCTGCTCGGGCGTGAAACCATGCTCGCGCAGAATCTCGTAGAGCATTGTCTGGGGGGCTACGCAGGCCCTCAGGGCTGCTATATCGATAGCTCCGGCGTGCTCGATTGCTGCGCGTTGGGTGCTCACAGCCAGGTCGTAGAGTTGCAGCGCGTCGTTGAGGCGCTCGCCGCTGAGCGCTATGTTGGCCGTTGCGGCCGGATTAATCCTCTGCAGGGCCGGCAGCACTTCGAGGCGCATCGTGTTTCGGCGGGCTGCCTCGGGGTCTCGGTTGGTGGAGTCGGTCACCCACTCCTGCTTGCGCTCTCGCAGCCACTGCTCAATCTCGCAGCGGCTGACGTGCAGCAGCGGTCTGACGACGTTCCTTGCGTTCACTTGCTGCATGCCGCAGAGGCCACGTATGCCTGTCCCTCGGGTGAGGTTGAGCAGAATCGTCTCTGCCTGATCATCGCGATGATGGGCTACGCATAGGGCTGTGGCGCCAGACTGCTTCACCTGTTCGCTAAACCAGCGATAGCGCAGTTCGCGGGCTGCCATCTCGATGCTCATGGCATGGCGCTCAGCGTAAGAGCGAGTGCGGAAGTGCTTGACGGAGAGGGCAATGTCTTGTGCTCTGCAGAGGCGGCGGCAGAAAGCCTCATCGGCATCGCTCTCGCTGCCGCGCAGCTCGAAGTTGCAGTGTAGTGCATGGAGGGTGTAGCCCAGTTCCTTAAGGGCCAGCAGCAGGCATACGCTGTCGGCACCGCCGCTGAGGGCAACTGCCAGCGGCGCTGTGGCCGTCTGCTCGGGGAATAAAGAGCAGTCGGCAAGGGTGGTTTTTATGTGTTCGAGTAGTGTCATATCTATTAAATAACGCGAATTTGCTAAAAAAGTTGTGCAAAAGTATTGCATTTTAAATAATTTAATGTACCTTTGCACTCGCAATTGAAACGAATGACGGTGCCTTGGATGAGTGGCTTAGTCAACGGTCTGCAAAACCGTCTACAGCAGTTCGAATCTGCTAGGCACCTCTTTCTCGCGAACATCCCCGTAGCCTCGGCTGCGGGGATGTTTTTGTTTTACCTAAGGTCTTGTGGCAACAGGTTCAATGGTTATGCAAAACCACTTGAGGGTTCAGGGCAGAGTTCTACGCCTGCTATTGGAATGTTGCCGGTTAATTTACCACGACCTTGCGGCCGTTGATGATGTAGATTCCGCGCGAGAGTGTGCCTGCCTGTGGGGCTGCGCTTACCCTGCGCCCGATCATGTCGAAGACTCGTGCTTTGTTATTGACGCCGTTGTCGCGGCTGTCTGCATTGTCGCGGCGGGGTGAAACAATGGCGTCGGTGGCATCGTAGAGGGCGGCTACCTCGTCGGCCGTAAGGGCGTAGTTGTAGATGCGCACGTCGTCGACGGCAGCATTGAGCATCGGGTCTGCTGTGAATTGGCTGCGGCCTATGTAGTTGAGTACGGGGCGGAAGTCAGCAGGGCGATCAGTGATGGTCGTTGAGTTGCCTGCAGCCTGACCATTGAGGTAGATGGTGATGGCGTCTTCGCCGAAGGTGACGGCGACGTGTATCCACTGCTTTGTGCTGTGGGTCGCTGTGGCGTTGATTATCTGCTCGCTGCCGCCGTTTTTAATGGCCAGCCGGAGACGGTTGACAACAGACGGACGGGGTGTCAGGAAGCAATAATGGTCTGTGTCGATGCCGAAGTCGAAGATGCGCTGCCAGGAGGACGTTGCCTGTATGTTGATCCACGTGGCGAAGGTCATGTCGCGTGAGTTTGCAATGGTTGCGGGCAGTTGGATGAAGTCGGTGGAGCCATTGAGCTGTACGGATTGGTCGAAGTGCCCGTCCTGTAGGGTGAGGTCGCCGAAGATGGCGGCGTGGTTGCCGTTGGGGCTGGCGTCGCTGAGGTCGGCATCGGCGGTGAGGTGCATGATGAGTGCGGGCTCAGAGGTGGGCCTTGCCATGCCTGCTTCGCTGGGTTCAGAGTGGTTGAGGCTCTCGTCCTGCGCGAGGATGCGGTATTGGTAGTCTACGGCGTCGCAGGCAGTGTTGTCGACGTACTCCGTAGTCTTGATGTCTTTGTTTATGACGCGCCACGTGGTGCCGCCGTCGTCGGAGCGCTGGATGGTGTAGCTGCTGAGGTCGGCGTCGTCGGGCGCAGTCCATGCGAGGGCTATGCTCGCAGGCTGGGGCGTAGCGGTGAGGGCAGTGGGTGCTGCCGGTGCCGTGGAATTGTAAGCTATGTTCTCCGGCACGAGCCTCCATTGCTGGTTGGCCTCGCCAGTGAAGCGGCCTTGGTTGATGTTGCGGCCGGCGGCCTTCATCTGGCTGTCGGTGCCGGGCTGCACTTGCACGTAAAGTCCGCTGTGCCGGCTGCGAATGTAGAACCATCCGTCGCCTGCATACTCGAAGCACCATTGCTCGTTGGTGCCGAAGCCGCCGGCATAGGCTATGAGGTCGCCGCTGTCATCGAGACTCCAGTTGAGCACGTCGATGTAGATGCGTGCGTTGTTTGCATTAGTGATTTTGTAGTAGCAGAAATCGCCGCCATTGCGTGGGTTAAGGGGTGCTACAGTCCAGTGTTGCGAGCGATTGGTCTTGACGGGGCGCTGTTGTGAGAGGCTGGCGCCTGAGGTGACGTTGTTGCTGGCTGCTGAGAGAGCGAAGCCGCTATGGCGGTTAATGAATTTATAGTTGGTGGCAGTGGTAGGCAGGGCCGGCATGATGTCGTCAGTGCCCTGTACGTTCACCAGTGTCTCGGCATTGGGTTGCTCCGATTGGTACCCTTTGCCTCCGGGGATTGTCAGTAGATATTCGCGTGTAGGGCCTGCTCCGTTGTAGAACACGTCGTGGTCAAGAGCCAGCAGGCGGAAGGTTGTCTCTACGGCCTGACGCTCAGACGCTCCGCCGAAGGCTTGCACCTTCCCGTCGGGGTGGCGGTAGACGCTGGCTGCAGTCCAATTGGCCCGGTGCTCGCCGTAGCCTAATCGGTGGCCTTGGCTGGCTTTCATGAACTGGCTGCGAGTGTGCTCGCAGGTGCCCCACCATATTCCCTTCGTCATTCCGTACTCCGAGCCTACCATGCACTCCATGGTGTTGTGGAGCTCGTCGTCAACTCCGACCTTGCCGTCGGCCTTCACCTGTTGGTAGAATTTGGCAAAATTGTCGAACGTGCCGGCCAGCTGATGGGTGTTGCCTTCGTCGAGGTATTTCTTCGAATAGTTGTACCAGGGCAGGGCGTAGTCGTCGTTGAGCGTGTTGCCTCCGCAGAGGAGCACATCCTTGAAGGCTTCAGCGTACAGCTCATCCTCGCGTAGCAGACGGCATATTTCGTGCATCTCGGCCTTAGAGCCTTGCTGCCAGCCCCAAGTCTGACCTTCGCCGTAGTCGGGCTCGTTGAAAGGCGATACGCTTAGCACCTTCATGCCGTGCTCTTCAGCGTAGGCCTTTGTGGCCGCAATGAGCGCAGCCCAGCGCGGAGAGAATGTGTTCACCTGCTTGTCTGAGCCGTAGACGTGGTACCACTCGTCGATGCCGGCCTCTTGGTCGGAGTTGAGGTTTATGCCCACTCCGGGCAGGTATTTCTTGGCCAGGTTGATGCGCTTGTTGAGGGTCGTCTTCTGCCTTGATGTCAGTTGTCCGTCGGTCACGGGATCGGTGGTCTGGAAACTCAGGCGGACAATGTCGAAGAGGTCGGCGCCTGCGAAGTTGACGCCGCGGTGGATGTTGCCCTCGTCAATCCAAGCGAGGTCGAGGCCCCACGTGATGTCAGGCAGTTTTGTGCCAGGGTCGTCGATGCGGAAGGGCACTGTTGTGTGTGGCACGGCTGTGGCCACGGCGTTGGTGGCTCCTGAGGGCACTTGGGCGGTTGTTATGGCATTCGCGGCTACAAGTGCGGTAGCCAGCAGCAATAGTCTATGTCTCATGATGTATGTAAGTTGCTAATAAGTGCATTTAATGCCGCAAAGTTAACGGAAAAGCGCTAACCCACAAAGAAATAGGAAAAAAAAAGAGTGAAGAACCTGTAGGTTTTTCACTCTTGGATGTGCAGCGAGTCGGTTTCGGCTGCGGGGACGGCCACGGCCGTGGAGTCGGTTGTGGTTGTTATGTCATTAGCGATACGAGTCTTGGGCAACATGGCTTGCAGGAACACACCCATGACGAATAGGGCTGCTACGGAAGCTATGTTCGACACTACGGGCAGCAGGCGCAGTCGGCGTTGCTTGCGCTGAAGCTCTTCCCAGTGCTGCATCTGTTGGCGCAGGCGTTCTTGCTCGCCCAGCTCGCGGAAGATGATGTGGTCCACGGCATCAATGCGCTCCTCGTCGGGAGGCAGGTTGCGATTGTCGGTCATAGCGATATGTTTAGCTTTTTGAATCGTTCGTGTACGCGTTCGCGTAGGCGTTGCATACATTTGTATTTACTTGTCTTGAGGCCCATCTTGGTGCTGTTCTCGGCACGCAGGGCAAGGATTTCGTCGAGCGAGCGGTGCTCGTAGTAGAAGAGGGTGAGAATCTGCCTGCAGCGCTCCGTCATGGCGAGCACTTCGTCGGCCACCACCCGTTCGCGTGCTTCCGTCTCGCTGACGTCGTCAGGCAGGCTGTCGAAGCGTTGGTTGTCGAGCGTCTCAAGCACGCGGTCGTTGTCAGTGAGCTGCCACCGTTGCTGCTGGCGTACTTGTTCCCAGTTCTTGCGCTTGGCTACGGCCATGAGGAATGTCATTATTGAGCTGCGCATAGGTATGAGTTGCCCGTCGGCCCAGCGGCACACGCGCCCCTCGAAGATCTCGATTCGCTTGGTCTCTATCTCGCGCCAGAGGTGGATGATGGCGTCCTGGAAGATGTCGTGGGCATTGGCATCATCGACGAAGATGGCTGCCGCGTGTTGTGTGAAGTAGCGTCGGCAGTCAGTGTAGCATCGCTCCATCTGGCGTTCGTCGTGCCGGAGGATAGCATTCACCATGTCTATGTCTGTCCAGGTTTGCATTTCTGTTGATTAATGTCGGGGAAGGCGCGAGGTAACCCTCGGAAAATGGAAAAAGTCTTGGATTAATGTTCCGAGCGTTGGTAGGAGTCCCTGTCGGCTTCTGACATCTCGCGGATGTGGCGCTGGCAGAGCTTGCGCAGTTCGTTGCAGAAAAGCAGCAGCACGATGCCGAACATTGCCTCGAGTCCTGGCGACACTTCCTGCGCCATGGCTATCGTGTCGAAGATGCCGTGGGCCAGCACTGGGGCTGCAATGACCCAGGGGGCGTTGCGGCGGGGGTTGTGGCCGAAATGGACGAGGCTGTAGTAGTAGCCCATGAGCACGGCGAAGAAGAAGTGGGCCGGCACTGAGAGAAGGCCGCGCAGGATGGCCGTCATGGCCCAGTCGTCGCCTGCGTTGAACACGTACTGAATGTTCTCGAAGGCAGCGAATCCCAGGCCTATGCACACGGCGTAGACGATTCCGTCGAGGTGCTCGTCGAAGTACTTGTTGTTGCGTAAGAGCAGCCAGAGGAAGAAGAGCTTGGAAAGCTCCTCGGGCAGGGCCGCGATGCCGAATGAGTGGAGGAGCGCTTCGATGGAGTTGGTGTAGCCCGTAGGAATGAGTCCCGAGCTTAGCAGGGGCATGGAGATAAGCAGCGAGCCGAATGCGGAGAGCACACCGAAAAACACTCCGCGCGCCAGCTGAAACGGGGGCTCGGGCTGCTCCTTGTCGCGGATGAGGATGAGAATCATCAGTACTACGGCAGGGAGGAGTGCGGCTGCAAGGATGATGTAGCTGGCGTTTAGCATCTATGGGCGGTACACATTATTAATATATGCGCGCGAGGCAAAAACATATATCGAGGACAAAGTAAGCAAATTATTCGAGTGTATGCAAGAAAAAATGCCAGAAAATTTCACGAATCGTTAAAGTTTGCATTTTCCCCCTATTTAATTTGCAGGGCTTTCGCGAAAGGGCTACCTTTGCATTGTGATCTTTGAAACAGGCGTCGACGCAGGCATGGCCTGCTCGCTTCGCAAGATATAGCCGCATCAGTTCGACTGGGAGACTCATCAATTACATCAAGAAAACCGAGGAAGCTTCGCTGACCAATGGCGGGCTGCGCCCCGTTAGCGGGGTAACCTCCTTTTAGGAGGCCGGCAGATTACAAAGGCAGAGGGCACTCAAATCATTTATTCTCGGAGTTCTCATCACATCGCTGATGCGGCTTTTTGTGCACTGACGTAAGCGAGGCTGGCGCTGCTTTCTTAGATAAGACAAGTTGCTTTTCTTCCGAAGAAGCAGCCGTCAGCGTAGTAGCCTGCGGAAGGAGGCGAGCTTTTGTGCTAACGTGTCGTCGTCCAAGAGTGGCTGTTCGCTTTGGAGCCATACCTTGAATGCCTGTTCGGCTTTGGCAAAAGCCTGTGCGCGCCCCACCTTGAGGCCGCTGGCGTATGGCGTGTGAGGGAGTAATGCCCGGTTGAAATTTCCGTCGCTCATGTTTGTTGGAGCTTTATATGTATGCTTAAAAGCTTGTTTTCGAGCGCAAAATTACAAAAAGTTGAGGCCTTTGTGCAATTTATTTGAGGATAAATGACTGCGGTTCTTAGTTTTTATTATCTTTGCCCACAGATAAGGAGTAGAATACAATGAAACGCATTGCACTGATATTGCTGTGCCTGATGCCAGTGTTGGCTATGGGTGCAAGGAAAGTGACATGGGTCATTGACCCTGGTCATGGGGGGCACGACACCGGTTGCGAAGGCCGGCGCTCCAACGAGAAGACAATCTCGCTGGCCGTAGCAAAGGAGGTTGGCCGCTTGGTGAAAAAACATATCGACGGCGTGCGCGTAGTCTACACCCGCGAGAAAGACACTTACCCGACTCTCTCTGAGCGCTGCCACATGGCCAATGCCCGCGGCGCCGAGCTTTTCATATCTATTCATGTCAACTCGGCACCAAACCCCTATGTGCGTGGTACAGAGTCGTTTTATGCCATGAATGTGCCTCTCTCGGGCGCTCAGGCTGGCAAGAGCGAGCTGTTGGCCCTGTTGCTGCAGCGCCAGTATCTCTCGCATGGCCGTGAGATTAGCCGTGGTGTGAAGCAGAGGGAACTTTACGTGTGCGAGAACACCAACATGCCTAGCGTGCTCACCGAGATAGGCTTCATCACCAACGAGACGGAGGAGGCTTACATGACGTCAAAGGCTGGGCAGCAGGAGCTTGCTGATGCTATTTATAAAGCGCTGGCCGAATACCGCGAGCTGACGAAGAACGGGGCTGTGGATAAGGCTAAGTTGCGCAACCTCAGATATAGCCACTATGCTCCTTTAACCGTGGTTGCGCCTAAGAATAAGGCTGCCATTGAGGTGATTCCTACCGCGGCCGAGCAGGCTAAGGAGGCGGCTGAGGAGGCTGTGGAAGTGGCGAAGGATAATAAGGCGAAAGCCGAGGCCGCAAAGATAGCCAAGGCTGAAGCTGACGCAAGGGCAAAGGCTGAAGCAGAGGAGAAGGCACGCGAGAAGGCGTTGGCTGAGGCTAAGGAGCGAGAGGAAGCTGAGGCACGTGCCAAAGCTGAGGCACTGGCGAAGGCTGAAGATGAAGCAAAAGCCAAGGCCGAAGCAGAAGCCAAGGCAAATGGAGCGGCAACAGCGGTCACAGAGGCTAAAGCTAAAGCTGAGACCAAAACAAAAGCAGAGACAGAAGCAAAGGTGAAAGCTGAGGCCGAAGACAAGGCTAAGGCTGGCGCTGAGACAACAAAAAAAGCCACCACAGAGGCAGCTAATGAGAAACCGTATTTTGCTATTCAGCTAATGAATACTGCAACGAAGCTGAAAGAGGGCGACTATCGCCTAAAGGGCTTCAAGGGTGTCACTTACGTTCCCTCTGGCGACCGCTTCAAGGTTATCTATAGCCATGCTACAGACTATCAGGTTATTAAGAATGAACTGGTAGGCGTGCGCGAGACTTTCCCCGAAGCGTTCATTGTGGCCTTCTTAGGCGATAGGCAGATTACTACGGCTGAGGCCATCGAACTGATGAAAAGACCCAGCCCATAGCACATTCAGTGATAGGAGGGGAGCAGCCTCCTTCAATATTATGGATAGACATTATCATCCACTCGTTTATGCACGCCTCAGGGCCTTGTTTGGCTCAGAGGACTGGGAAGGCTTGCAGGCTTATCTCGACAGCCTCTCGAATGCACATTTCCGCACTGCTGGCTACATAATAGGCGAACGCCTGCTCGAGGACGTCAGCCCGCAGGTCTTTTGGGAAGTGGCTCGTCGTCTGATTCTGTGGCAGCCGAAGGCTTTTGTCGTCACTATGGCAAAGGCTGCAGCTGTGCGCCTGAAAACTGGCTCACTTAGTCTCTGTGATGATGGCTTCTCTGCCTTAGCCTATTCGTTGAAGGATGTCAGCCATGCGCTGGATCGAGAAAAACTACTTGCCGTTTGGCTGCCCGTCGTAAGCGACTACGAGGCTATGGAAGCGCTGTTCGACAGCCTTGGAATTGCTGATCCGCGCCGGCGTGTTGACTTCCTCATGCACAGCGATAGTCTCACAGCAGCTTTCGTACTTCTGCGCACACTCCGATACGAAGAGCATGACCGCGATTATCTTACGAGTGTCTGCAGGAGTTTAATTCGCCGTGCGACGGCGGAGAGTGACTCCCGCTCCCGCGGCCTCGGCTTCAATGTGGCGAGTCTGCTACGCAGTTTCTTCGACCTGCCTGACGTACGCGGCACGTTCTCGCTCGCTACGGAAGCTTACGAACTATCGCGTATCGATACGGACTTCGACGTTTTCTGCCGCGTGGTAACGAAAGTCTGACCGCTTATTTCTTCCTTGCTTTATAAACCAAATAGGCTACGACGACGATAGCGAGCGCTATCATCGCGTAGCCTATTTGGTGACTATAGCGAGTGACGGTGTCCGACAGTTGGTCCTCAGGTACGACGCTGGCAAGGGCATATCCCATGGCTGCAAGGATGATATTCCATAGACCCGCGCCGATGGTGGTGTAAAGGATGAAATGCGAGAGGCGCATTTTGGCGATGCCGGCGGGGATGGAGATAAGGTGACGGATGCCAGGAACGAGGCGCCCGATAAGAGTTGCCAAGGCCCCGTGGTCAGTGAAGTACTTCTCTGTACGCTCTACCTTCTGCTCGTTGAGGAGGCACATACGCCCCACAGCGCTCCGGGCGAAGGCGTAGACGACAGGACGGCCCAGGTAGCGGGCAGCAGTGTAGTTGATCAAGGCGCCGAGGTTGGCTCCGAGAGTTGCGCAAAGCACAATGAGAAAGAAGTTCAACTCGCTGCCGTTGGCAGCTGCACGATAGGCCGCAGGCGGCACCACAAGCTCACTCGGTATAGGTATCACCGTACTTTCGAGTGTCATAAGGAAGGTGATGGTCCAGTAGTTTAGATGGTCGATGCACCAAGTTATGAAGGACATTAGTTGGATTAGGGATTAGGTTAAGAGAGTTAGGGATTAAGAATAATGGATTATAAATAAGGGCGGGAAGCTCCTTCAAACGAATTTCTTGCGAAACTCATTGCGAGAGGCTCGCTTGTGAGCTATGGCATCGGAGAAACGCCAGAATGGAAGACGAAGTTCGAAGAGCAGGAACGAGAGGTAGTAACTGCGGTAGCTTAGGGTGCGGGCTGTGCGGTTGAAAGATGAAATCTTAACGCAGATATAGACTATCGCCAGCAAGGCTGTGATGGCTACTGCTGAATATATTGAAGTGACATCCAAGTCAATATTGACGATGAAAGGCAGCGCCACGCCTGCTGCAACACCAGCAAATAGCACCCACGGCATCAGTAGGCGTATGCCCTTACGGAAGTTATGGAACCACGTGTGGCGACGGTGTCGGCGCGTTTCGCAGGCGAAGAGACGTTGCTTCTTCCACGTGCGCTCGTCGGGCAGAGGGTCTTGGATAACTATTGCCGATGGTGTCAGCATCAGGGCTGTATTCGAAGGTTTAGATGTGGCATTGACGAGCAGTTCCTCGGCGCCAAGTTTCAGGTTAAGGTGCTCTGAGAAACCTTGATGCTCTATGAAGAGGCTCTTGCGATAGGCCAAGTTGCAGCCGTCGGCACGTACGGCGGCGTGACCTGTTAGCACATGCTCGAAGTTTGAGAAGTCCTCCCAAAGGCGGGCGAAGCCACTCTTCATATTGAGCCACGAATGGCGGCTCTCGGCGTAAACAGCCTGACCAATGACAATGTCGGGTTCGCCCTTAAGTCTCTTGCCTTGGGGACCGCACTGTGGGGCTACTATGGTTTCGCCTATGCGCGTCAGCCAGTTAGGGGAGGCTGGTTCGCAGTCGGGACGCGTGACAACAATCCAATCGTAGGTGGCGGCGCGAAAACCGAGCGTTAGTGCAAGGCGGTCGAGGCTGATGTCACGGGCCGAACTGGGGGTGAAGGTGTGGTGCAGGTTTGCGTGCTGAAACTCGAAGCGTTCGATGACGTCCTTGGTATCGTCAGTAGAGCCGGCGTTGACGACAATAACCTCAAATAGGTCGTAGTCCTGGGCCAGTATTGCCGGCAGGTGGCGCCGGAGCGCTGTCGCCTGGTTGTGTGCTGGAATGACTACCGTGAGAGGGGGAAGGGGAGTGCTGACTGGTGAAAACTTCTGGAACTTGCTGACGCGACGACCTACACGACCATAGCCGTAGGCCACAATTATTGCAATAAGCCACAAGGCAAGGAACATGAGTATGTAGATCTTGATTATCAGCAAGGCTGTAGAAGGGGCTGTTTGAGGGTTAAAGAATAAAGGCTTGCGGCAGCGGACGATGGTTGTAGGTGGATGCCATAGTCTGCCCGTAGGCTCCGGCAGAGCGTATGAGCATCAGGTCGCCGCGGCATGTGCGGGGTAGGGGATAGTCGTAGGCAAAGACGTCTGACGACTCGCAAATGGGACCGACGACGTCATACATCACTTTGTCTTCCGTCTCCTTGCGTTCTGAGGCAGTGACATTCTCTATCTTATGTAAGGCTCCATAGAGAGCTGGGCGTATGAGTTCAGTCATGCCAGCGTCAAGAATTACGAAGTCCTTAACAGCGGTGTGTTTCACGTAGAGCACACGAGTGAGTAGGCTGCCCATTTGTGCCACTATGGCTCGTCCGAGCTCGAAGTGGAGCTGCTGCCCCTGACGAAGTTTCAGATGGCGACGGAAGGTCTCGAAATAGGCTGCGAAGTTGGCAATGGGATGGCCGTCAGGGTCATCGTAGCTCACACCCAGTCCGCCGCCAACGTTGATGTTACGAACCTCTATGCCTTCGCCTTCCAGCAGTTCCTGCAATTCATTGATGCGCAGGCAGAGGGATTCGAAGTCGCTCATGTCAAGCAGTTGCGAGCCTATGTGGAAGTGCAAACCAACGAAGTCGATATTGGGTAAACTCTGGGCCTGACGAATTGTGGTAATCATATCTTTGTGAGCGATGCCAAACTTATTTTCGGCGCAGCCCGTGGTTATGTGGGCGTGGGTGCTGGCTTCCACGTCGGGGTTTATGCGGAGGCTAATGTGGGCTATGGTGCCAGTATCTGTTGCCAGTTCGCTAATTACAGCCAGTTCTTCGCGGCTCTCCACATTGAACATCCCTATGCCGAGATTAAGCGCCAGGCGTATCTCCCAGTCGGCTTTGCCGACGCCGGCGAAAGCTATCTCCGAGGCAGGGAAGTTGGCCTCGATGGCTGCGCGTATTTCGCCGCCGCTGACGCAGTCAGCTCCGAAGCCCTCGCGGGCTATTGCGGAAAGCACTTCTGGATTGTCATTGGCCTTGATGGCATAGTGTACATGGCAGCTTGTGTTGTCGTGAGTCTCTGCCTTTATGGCGGCGAGAGTAGAGTCAAGCAGAGCCCTGTCGTAGACATACGAGGGCGTGGGCAGAGCTTGCAGTTGTGTTGTGTTGAAAGGCATGGTGGGTGAGAGATATTGAGCGTTATGATGGCCGACGGACGTGGTCGTTGTAGGTGAAAAGAGTCTGCTGTAGGGCGCGCAGGGTTCGCTGCTTGTCGGCCTCGGCCACTACAAATGAGATGTTGTGGGCCGAGCCTCCGTAGCTAATCATGCGCACGGGAATCTGCTTCAGCGCGTCGGTGGCAATGGTCTCGAAGCCTACGTTCTTGCTCGATAGGTCGCCCACGACACAGACGATGCACATGTCGCTGTCGACGCTTACCGTGCCGTACTTCTTCAGCTCGTCGACAATCTGTGAAAGATGTGAGGTGTTGTCGATGGTCACGCTTACGCCAACCTCAGACGTTGCAATCATGTCGATGCTCGTCTTGTTGGTCTCGAAGATTTCAAACACCTTGCGCAGGAAGCCCGAGGCGAGGAGCATGCGAGAGCTCTGGATGCCAATGCATGTTATGCCAGACTTGGCTGCCACGGCCTTTATTGTGCCGCGATGCATGCGGTTGTTAATGATGGTGCCGGGAGCTTGTGGGTCCATGGTGTTGAGCAGGCGCACAGGCACTCCTGCGAACTTGGCGGGCTGAATGCATGTAGGGTGCAGTATCTTTGCTCCGAAGTATGCGAGTTCGGCTGCTTCTTCGAAGTAGAGCTGTCGCACGGGCTCTGTACCCTCTACGATGCGAGGGTCGTTGTTGTGCATGCCGTCGATGTCGGTCCATATCTGTATTTCCTCGGCCTCAATGGCTGCTCCGAGCAGGCAGGCGGTGTAGTCGGAGCCGCCGCGTAGCAGGTTGTCGATTTCGCCGTAAGCATTGCGGCAGATGAAGCCTTGGGTGATGTAGACATCGAAGCCTTCATTAACCTCGAGTTGCTGTACTGCCCGCTCGCGGATGTAGTTGAAATCCGGTTCTGCATTCTTATCAGTGCGTATTATGTCGAGTGCAGAGAGCAGGATGGCATTGATGCCCTGTTCGCGCATGTAGTTGGTGACCATGTTGGTCGATAATATCTCACCCTGTGCAAGGATGACTTTCTCTTCGAAGGATGTAAAGAGGCTCTTGGTCATAGCTCGCAGGTTAGCGAACACCTCCTTGATGAAGGCTTCGGTACGCTCGCGCCATTCGTCGGTGGAGTAGAGTTCCTGTACGTGGCCAAGGTATTTCTGTTCGAGGCTGTTGATGACGGTGTTGGCGCCTTCGGGGTTCTTCTTGTACAAGTAGTCGGCTATCTCCACGAGGGTGTTTGTCGTGCCGCTCATTGCCGACAGGACCACTAACTTGGGCTCGCCGTCGGTGGTGATGAGTTTTGTCACCTCTTGCATTCGTTTGGGCGACCCAACGCTGGTGCCTCCGAATTTCATTACTTTCATAGTCGTGTCGTATTCTTTTTGGTTATAGTTCTGGTGTATTATCTGTAATGGTTGCCACTGGAATATCGTCGGCGACGGGAACTTCTTCGATGGCGGGGCTCTCGTCAGCTACAGGTGCGACGGCTTCAACTGGCTCTTCACGGGTGGCTGGGCTTTCCTGCTTTTCCGCTCTTTCTGGCCTTACTTGAATAACCGGTTCAGTCCGATTGTCCTGTTTTTCTGTCTCGTCGTCGTGGCAAATAAACTGGTTGTTCCTGCATTCATACACGCGACCAGGGAACTGCTCTATGAGAGCGTTGTTGTGGGTGGCGAACACTACGGCCGTGCCTTGCTGCGCGAGCTCGTATAGTATGCGTGCCGTCTGTAGCCCTGACTCGCTGTCCTGATTGCCCGTAGCCTCGTCGGCAAGGATAATACGTGGACGGTTTAGAATGGCGCGTGCTATGCATACTCGCTGCTGCTCGCCGCCCGAGAGTTGATAGGGCATGGATTCTTGCTTGTCGGCAAGGCCTACGGTCTCGAGCACCTGACGTATGCGCTCAGCTCGTTCTGTTCGGTTCTTCCAGCCTGTGGAGCGAAGCACGAAATCAAGGTTGCGGCGCACGTTGCGGTCGGTGAGCAGGCGGAAGTCCTGAAAGACGATGCCCAGCTGGCGGCGCAGCGCGGGGATGTGGCGGCGCTTGATGTGGCGCATGTCGTAGCCCAAAACCTCTGCTGTGCCGCAGGGCACATCGAGTTCGCCGTAGATGGTCTTCAGCAGCGAAGATTTTCCGCTGCCCACAACGCCCGTGAGGTATATGAAGTCGCCCTCGCTGACGTTGAAGTTGACGTTGTAGAGCACGGTGTTGTCCTCGCGCTTAATGTCTACTTCCTTGAAGTTGATGATTAGTGTTTTTTCCATCCTGGGTTGTGTCTTGTCTGCAGCTCGGCAGCGAGGTCCTCGATGCGCAAGCCTTTGTGAGTAAGTAGGACAATGAGATGGTAGAGCATGTCGGAGCCCTCGTAGATCATGCGCTCGTCGGTGCCGTTGCAGGCTTCTATTACCAGCTCCAGTGCTTCCTCTCCAACCTTCTGAGCCATGCGGTTGAGTCCGTCGCGGAAAAGCGAGGTTGTGTATGAACCCTCAGGCATCTCATGGTGGCGTTGCTCAATGAAGTCCTGCAACTTGCTGAGGAAGAGTAGGGGAGAAGCCTCGTTGTCTTCGCCCCAGCAGGTGTCAGTTCCTGTGTGGCAGACGGGGCCTTCGGGGTGTACGCGGATGAGCAGCGTGTCGTTGTCGCAGTCTGCCTTTATGCTGACTACATTGAGGAAGTTGCCGCTCGTCTCGCCCTTCGTCCAAAGGCACTGGCGCGAACGGGAGAAGAAGGTGACGCGCCCCTCTGCAAGGGTCTTCTCGTAGGCTTCCTGATTCATATAGCCGAGCATCAGCACCTGCAGCGTGTTGGAATCCTGTATTATAGCAGGCACCAGCCCGCCGCACTTTTCAAAGTCTATAGTCATAATCTTATGTTAATTCCTTCAGATTGGAGGTATATCTTAAGCTCTTGAAGAGGTATCTCGCCGAAATGGAACACTGAAGCGGCGAGTGCTGCGTCGGCATGGCCGATGAGGAAGACATCGCGGAAATGCTCCTTAGCGCCGGCTCCGCCTGAAGCTATGATGGGTATCGAGAGCGTGTCTGAGAGCTGTCTGAGAGCCTCGTTGGCAAAACCAGTCTTCACGCCGTCGTGGTTCATCGAGGTGAAAAGAATCTCGCCTGCTCCACGCTCCTGTGCTTCATGAGCCCAATCGAAGAGTGAGAACTCGGTGGGGATGCGACCTCCGTTGAGGTAGCACGTCCACCCTCCAGTCACGTCCTGACGGGCGTCGATTGCAACGACGCACACCTGCGAGCCGAAGTGCGATGTTATCTCGTCGATAAGCTCAGGGCGGCGTAGGGCAGCGCTGTTGATGCTCACCTTGTCTGCGCCGGCATTGAGGAGTCTGTCCACATCAGCCAGCGAACCAATGCCTCCGCCCACGGTGAAGGGTATATTGACTTCGGCTGCAACGCGCGAGACCATCTCGGTGAAGGTCTTGCGCCCCTCGTGGGAGGCAGTGATGTCGAGAAACACCAGCTCGTCGGCTCCTTGCTCGCTATAGGCTTTGCCTAAATCCACCGGGTCGCCAGCTTCGCGAAGGTTCACGAAGTTGGTGCCTTTGACGGTCTGGCCGTCTTTGACGTCGAGGCAGGGTATGATGCGTTTTGCGAGCAAAATAGTTTAATGATTAAAGCTTAATGTAGATTCTTGAGGAAATTCCCTGATTAGTGATGGCAGGTCAATCTTTCCTTCGTAAATGGCTTTGCCGAACACTACGGCAGGTATGCCAGCAGCATCCAAGGCACGAATATCGTCAATAGAGCTTACGCCGCCCGAGGCTATGAGCCGGCAGGCTGGAAACGTCTGCATAATCTCGCCATATAGTTCAGAGGCAGGCCCTTGGAGCATACCGTCGCGGCTGATATCGGTGCATAGCACGTGACGCACGCCCTTGTTTATATAGTTCTCGAGGAAAGGCATAAGAGCTATTGTGCTCTCTTCTTTCCATCCGTTGATGCTGACGAATCCGTTGCGGACGTCTGCTCCGAGCACGATTCGCTCTGCTCCGAATGTCTGCATCCACTCCTGTACGAGCTCAGGCTCTTTCACGGCTACGCTGCCGAGGGTCACCATGTTTGCTCCAGCGTCGAAGGCCTTATGCACATCGTCCTCGCTCTTTATGCCTCCGCCGAAGTCAACAATGAGTGAGGTCTCTGAGGTGATGTGGCGGAGCACTTCGATATTTACGATATGACGTGAGCGTGCTCCGTCTAAATCGACAACGTGAAGGCGCTTGAACCCCAAGGCTTCCATCTCCATAGCCACGAGCACGGGGTCGTGGGAGTACACCTTCTCTGTGGCGTAGTCGCCCTTGGTCAGGCGTAC
>JAFUFW010000016.1 GCA_017469685.1 Bacteroidaceae bacterium
CAGCCCAAGGAACTGTTCGCGGGAGACGTGCACATCTTGATCGTACCAGCGATAGGTGACAGCGTCGTCAGCTATCCTCGTGACCAACGCCAAGTCTCCTGACACTTGAGCCACAAATGGTGTCCCAAGTTCCGCGAGGGCAGCAGCCTTGTCGCTGAATCGCACGCCGCAGTTCTCCACGCCGTAGTCTGTGAGCATCCGCGACAGCCCGAACAGACTGTACTTATAAGGATGCTCATCGAACGTGCGGTTGGTGAAGGCACGAGTATGGGGCACGTGCAGCGCCTCGCAGATTTGCAAGAACAGATTCTTTGCCATTCTTTCCTCATTTTGGCCCATTCCATCGAACACTTGAATCGATGAAATGGGCGTTTTTTGAAAGTTAGAGGCTGATTGTACCCTCGAAAGTCTGGCTGCCGCGGAGGACCTGGATGGTATAGGTGCCAGAGAGGGTTTCAGGCAGCTCGATGTCACCCTCTATATATACGAATGTAGAGAAGACGACCGTGCCATCCTCATCCAAGATCTGGATGGTGGAGCCGAGGGTGTAATCGTCCGCCATCAGTGTGTAACCGTCAAGATATAAGACGGGTACGAGGATGGGAGAACGCTGAAGGCCTCCATTGTCAGGCGTGGTAGGAACGTCGATTAAGGGAATGATTAAGCCAGAAGGATCGGCTTTGATGGGCATGGCTGCAAGTAGCGCCAGAAGTAAGATTAATGTTTCTTTTTTCATATTTACTGCCTTTTGTTTTGGCGGTGCAAAAGTATGGCAGATTATGAAAAACATCAAATATAATCAAGGAAACGATTTCACTTTAATTTCACTTTTTTTTAAATAAGGGGGGGCGCCTGGTAATCAGGTGTTTGACTTTTGGTCCAATTTTCATTTTAGATTTCACTTTTATTTCACTTTTTAATAAATTGTACTTTAATTAGCCTATGTTATCTATATGTATCGCAGCATTTCATCCAGTAGAGAAAGGTCTTTAATAGCAAATAAAGCGTTCGCAATCTTGCTTCGAAGATTGGAAATATTCGAAAAAGATGTGTTCATCAAAACCGCCATTTCTTGGTTGCTAAAAAATAGCCGTGATAAAATGCAGACTTTGAATTGACGTTTGGGAAGCTTATGCTTTACTGTAATGAAGTAATAAAGGTTATGATGATATTTTTGTATCTCTTTGACCAGTCCTTCCCACTCACCGTCAGTGAAAGGCCTTGATGATTCTTGCCATATTTTTGCGTTCTCTCTAACTGTATGGGGATTGGCTATTTGCTTAAAGAGTTGAACAATTTCAGTATTCATCAGCTCCGTTTCATCATTGTTATATGAACCTTCAAGACCTATCTCTTCCCAGAATGATTGAATCTGGGATAGCATGTGCTGCCGAAGAGACTCTTTTTCGTTCAGAAGGTCTACCGTTTCCTTTTGTGACGGAAGTTTTTCTCTGAGATAAGAGATGTCTTTCTGAAGCCTGTCAAGATTTTTCTTGGCTTCTATGTAGGAGTTTTGCGCGGATAATAAAGCTAACCTGTCAGCGCGCCTTTTCTTTCGGTTGTAAAATAAGATGGAAGCAAAGGAGGTGAAGGTAATCAAAGTTAAGCCCATCATAAGCAAGCCTTTTCGACGCGCCTTGGCTCTCTGCTTTTGGGCAATTCTTTGTTGGCGGTTGTAATCATACAAACCCTTAACTTGTGTGATGGCAAATGTGTGGGTATCTTCTATGTAACGTCCTATCGCCTTTTCGTATTTTCTGGCGTATTTGAAGATTGAATCCGCATCATTTCTCTGTTCATAAAGGATCAAAAGTCCCCGGTAGGCATCAACAAGATTTGGCTCATGGTTCAAGAGACGGCGGAATTGCTGTTCTGCTGAGTCTAGTTTGTGAACACCTAAATAATATATGCCCTTGCGATAATAGTATATTTCATGACTCGGGGCGATATTTCCCAAAGGATCAAACAATCCCGATTCATTCTCAAAGATTTGCATCATGGAATCAGCTCTCTCGTGTTCTCCCCTATCAAGCGCAATATGTATGGCTGATGGATAGACCCGAGCTGCTTCCTGTGTCAGGCCACGGTCAAGGTACAGATTCCGGACGAGCTTAATGTTCTCAAGAACGGCGGAAGTATCACGGAGATATAGTAAAGCATCATTCCTTGATAATAGCCCCCGGATATAATTTAATGTGTCACCAGCGAGTAAAGCATATTTGCTGTAATTGTTTCGTGCTTTTAGACCTTCCTCCGGCATAGATTGTCGGAAATATATCTCTGCCATCTGCCCATACACCCTGAATAGCGTTGCAAAGTCGCAGTCGGCAGAGGTGGTGTCGGCGGCAGCTATGGCATCCTCCCATGTAAGGAGGGCGACGGGTGCCTCGTGAAGGTCGCGGTAGGTGCAGCCGAGGAGGTAGCGGGCCTTGAGAGCCTCTCCCCCGCCCCCTACCCCATAGGGAGGGGGGATAAATATCTGGTATACGGAGTTGATAAACTTCCGCCATGGTGAGTCGTAGTAACGGACGACATCACGAAGGACGGAGTCTGTTCGGAAGGGGATGCAGAGCTTGTTCTGCGCTTCGGCACGCAGCAGTTCATAGCGCATGCGAACGTTCTTTCGCTGACTATGGAGACCGACAGAGTCTACAGAAGTGAGCAGGGCATAGGCAGAGTCAGGATGTCCGGCCATAAGAGAGTCCGCCTGTTCCAGCAGCGCACGATATTGTCTCCCTCCAGTGCATCCGAATAAGAAGATGATAAGAAGGGCTGGCGTAAGAAAATGTCTTAGCAAACGAACCTTATTCATGTGTTATAGAATGTTTTCCGCCACAGGTATATTTAAAGGTTGATGGCTGATTATAGTAGCCTTGAGTACCAAGTCTCGAATCTCTGCCACCACGCCTGTCGGGCCACTATGCCCTCGAAGAGCGATAGGCCGAGGATGGTAGTAGTGATGCCGAGAAGGACGTCGATGGTGTAGTGGTGGCTTGTGTAGATGGCCGTCCACCAGATGCCTACGCCTACAATGGCGAGCACGGCTGACCACAGGGGCAGCTGCCGCGTGCGCAGGGCGTAGAAGCAGGCGATGGGGCAGTAGGCTGCGTGCAGCGAAGGCACGGCGGCGAAGACGTTGGCATTGTTCACGTAGATGCTGCCGAAGACGGGGAAGCCTACCAGCTCATCGAAGCGGCCGAGGCCGGCGGTGTCGCCGCCGGTGTTGAAGATAGGCTCGAAGCCGAACTTCTCGACGTACCATGGCGGGGCGGCGGGATGGATATAGTAGCCGATGAAGCCTATCAGGTTCACGAAGAGGAAGGCGGCGGCGAAATGGAACGCCTGCTGGCGACGGCCGCTGAAGAAGAGGTAGAAGCCGAAGGCCACGGGCAGAGGCACCCAGCAGAGATAGAAGATGCCGGCCAGAAGGTCCATAGCTGGCCGGGCATGGAGCGCAAACCATTCGTTGGGCGTCAGGCGTGCCGCGCCCTCGCCTATGCCGAAGAGCGCCTTCTCTGTCTCGTAGATGCCGCGGATATCTATGTCGCCAAACAGATAGTTGGGGTAATAGCGCATGGAATCGTAGATGAGGCCGAACAGGATGAACGGCATCATCGCCAGCACCAGTTTTATAAGCTGTAAAAAAATAATATTTATGTTTCGCATGTCCATTTTGACCACAGATTACACGTATTACACAGATTAATCTGTGAGATACTTATCAAATACAAGCGCGGGGATTGGCAATCCGCGTAATCAGTGTAACCAGTGGTTTATTCTTAATTCATCATTCATCAATCTTCATCCTTCATTCGTCACTATTCGCTCTTCCGTCCATCTGTCCGCGAACATGCAGTATGCGGACAATGGCCGTGCCGTTGGCCAGGATGGCGATAAGAATCATTGGGGCGGCGGCGCACCAGAGGGCATCAAAACCCTTGATGCCGCTCAGCAGGCCGCAGAGCAGCAGGCCGAGCGAGGTGACGACGACGCGCTCGGGGCGCTGCATAAGTCCTACCTTACATTCCTTGCCTAAGCCTTCGGCGCGGGCGCGGATGTAGCTCACCATGATGCTGCCCATGAGGGCGAGGAATGTCCATAGGGCGAAGATCAGATGGCCCGTCTGCATGAAATAATAGGCGAGGGCTGAGAGGGTGGCGAGCTCGCAGTAGCGGTCGAGCACCGAGTCGTAGAAGGCCCCGAACTCGCTCTCGAGGTGCCCTGTGCGGGCCATGTAGCCGTCAACCATATCCATGATGGAGAAGGCTATGATGGCGAAGCCTGCCCAGCCAAGCAGGACGAGCGACGCCGTAGAGGCTGCACGCACAATAAGATAGGCGGCCAGAAGGTTGCCCAGTAGGCCTAAGGTGGTAATCATGTTAGGCGTTACGCCCACTTTGATGAGAGCCCGCACAGCGGGGTCGATGATGCGATACACTCCGTTCTGGATGCCATCGCGAAACGCTTTGAATGTCATATTTTAATTATTAATCCTAAATCCTATACACCCACTTCTTCTGAAGCATGAAGTTCCAGACTATGCCAATGATTATAGATACGATGATGCGCACTGCCATGAAGCCGGCGAGTGGGGGAGTGGTGCCCCCCCAAAGCAGGCCCACGGCCAACTTCACTCCCCATGCATTAAACAGGATGCTGCCTATCCAAACAACTATGTAGCGTATGGCTACACCGCGCATCGTGCGGTCAGTGCCGCGGAAGGTCCATTCGTAGTTGACGACGCAGTTTAGCAGCCCCCCACTCACAGCTCCTATGGCTGTACTCCAGAATGGAGATAAACCAGCCAGGCGGAATAGCAGAGCCGTGACGCAGAGATCCACAGCCGAAGCTCCCAGCGACGAGAATTGGGCCTTTGCGAACTGATGTATTGTGGGGCGTGACGGTCTCATGGAATTTGGAATAAACTATGGCTTACAAGAATAACGTCAGCGCAAGGAGGATGATGTAGCCGTAGACGCCCGCAAGGAGGTCGTCGGCCATGACACCCCATCCACCAGGCAACGATTCCATCTTACGCACGCCCAAAGGCTTCACAATGTCGAAGAAACGGAACAGAATGAAAGCTGAGAGAACCCACCCCCACAAAGGCACTGGACTGCCACCTGCGAGCGCGGCATGAGGTACGCCCAGCAATACAACCCACACGCCAGCCACCTCGTCGATGACCACGCGACTGGGATCCTCGCCCCATTGGCGCTCGAGGCGGTTGATGCTGGGCACGGAGATGAGGGTGACGAAGACAATGGCGATGATGGTAGCTATCAAAAGATTCTGGGACGAGAGTACAAGACTTGCCAACCACCACAGCAGCACGCCTACGGCGGCTCCCATAGTGCCTGGCCCCCAAGGCCAGTAGCCTGCTCCGAGAGCTGTGGCAAGTGCTTTATCGTAGAAATCTGTAACCTTATTCATTATCTGTAGCTTTGTTCGAGTGTCTTTCCTTTGCTTCTTTAGCTCTACCTCGGGTCGCTCCACATTGGGAGAACTTCCCATCTCTTATGCTTTCTGATCTCAGAACTTTCGGAACGACAGCACCGTGTCCTCTCGCTCGAGCACGAGGCTGCTGCTGTTGAGCTGACGGACGTGGTAGGTGATGTCCACTGAGTGTATGCCCCAGTCGTCGAGGGCTCCCTCATTCATTTGGCGGGGCGTCACCCATTCGTCGTTGTCGCCTTCGGCAGTCTGTGCAGAGACGCTGACGAAGTCGAAGAAGCGTATGCTGTCGGCTACGTGGGTGAAGTGGGCGTAGAAGCTTTTGCGTTCTGGGCGCGCCCACTGGGTAAGATGCAGTTGGAAGCAGAGGTATGTGGCATTAGCCTTCGTGTCGCGCAGTCCGTTGGGCGTGGCTATACTCATGAGCTGCCATTGTCCATCCAACGGTCCGTTCATGGGCGTCTTGTCGCAGCCGCCTGTCGTCAGCAATATGGCAACAAGGGCAATAGCCTTATGAAGTTTCGTATTATTCAATTGTCAATTTTTCAAATTAATTCGTTTCGTGACTGTCAGCTGGCCGCCCACACTGTTGCCGAGCAGTTTGCCGTGGTCGAGGCCAATCCCAAGTGTAGCCTGCCATCCTTGCGTCCAGCGTGGCTTGTAGGTGGCTTCGGCCAGAGCGTAAGTCTGGCGTAGGCAGTCGGGCAGCGGCTGCGAATAGGTGCCCCAGTTGCGAGTGAGGGTCAGCAATGCGCGCCAGTGCCATTCCACGCTCGGGTCGCCTGCGAAGGCTATGTGCCAAGCCTTAACTCGATTGTTATAGAACCTGAGTGTGTGAGAGCGCCCCAAAGCCTCGTTGTAGAGGGGCGACGTCAGCAACGGGTTGCCTAATGTAAGGCCATAATGCTGCCACCCGGCGTAGAGGTTATGGTTGTAGTAGTCGTCGCGCCCGTTCATCTTATCGTGGATGTTGGGGGAGCGGTCGTGGTAGACGGCTCCGCTTTGGTTGGTAGTCGTAACGAACTCCAAGGCCGCTTTTGTGACGATGCGGTTATTGGGCAATGTGGCGGCAGCGCCAATGAGCATGTCGCGGATGCCGTACTGCACCGTGAGCATTGACTGGTCTTCAAAGAAACGTTCGAAGTAGGCCGAAGCCTGCCAGCGCGTGCCGTGGTAGCGCAGTTCCATTATGTAGCTGCCGAGCGTGTTGCCGGCGGTGTTGGGCTGCAGACCGTCGGTCTGGTCGCTGCCCTGACAGGTCAACGCATTCCAGAATGCTCGCAGGCCCGTGGGATGGTGGAAGGTGGTGGGGGTGTTGTAGCCTCGCCCACGGCCGTTGTAAGTCGTGCCTCCGAACTGCGATGCCATCTGCAGCCCGAACTCATAGGTCAGCGGCAGCACATCAGTGCGCCCGAAGCGCCAATAAAGTGCTTTCTCGTGATATAGAACGTGGCGGGTGTAGCGTTCGCCTGCTCCTGCCCAAGAAGCCTGCCAGCGCCCGTCGGTAGTAATGCCATAGCTGCCGTAGAGCTTCCATTGCCACCAACCGTGCGTGCCGGGGATACCGAACCAGTCTATGTCTAAGCGTGCCTGGGGAATAGCTCTGGCGTTGGCCCCAAGGCTGAGACCTCCGCTCGTCAGTTCAAGATTCTTTGTCTCCATGGGTTGCTGCTTGGCGCCGAGGGTGATGCCGAGCTTGCGGTAGCGCCCTTCGACGTATGCCTGATTGAGCACGAAGCGGCGGGTGTGGCTGAGGGCGACAGCCACATCGACTGCGTAGCCAACGCCCCAGCGCTGGGCATCATCGAGATGGATGTCGCGCCCAAGGGCTGCACGCTCGTAGTTGGAACTGGGTTCCACACTTGCCAACCCGTAGCGGTTGGATGTCAGCCATAGGGGGGCGAAGGAACCAGATGCGGCAGTGACAGATGTCTCTATGCTCGCCACCGTGCTGGAAATCAGGTCGTGCGTGCGTATGCTGTCGGACGCTTTGGCATATCCCCTTAGGCCGGCAAGAGCGAGGATTATGGTGAGCAGGATATACTTCATTGCGCAGCAAAGGTAGCATAAAAATGATAAAAAGCAGAAGGGAAGAAAAGAAAAATGAGAGAAAAGCTAAAAACGGAGTCATAAAACAGAAAAAAGGATTAAAAAGGAATAAAAAATGTTATCTTTAATTCCCAATCTGTAATCTTTACTACATTTGCCAACGCGATAATCAAAAAAGATGTCGCAATCAATAATAATTAAAGAAGCAAAAATGAAGAAACTTTTCTATCTGGCAATGGCTGTAGCAGCCATTAGCCTTGCCTCCTGCGGAGGCCGTACGGCAGCGACTGCCGAACTCGACTCACTGGCATGTGATTCATCTGCTTGCTGCGAGAAACAATGTCCTAAGGCTCAAGCCAATGAGGTTGTAGCCCTGCTGGGTGAGCAGCTCAAGAGCGCAGACCCCGAGCAGATTAAGGGCATTGCCACCACTATCGGCGAGAAGGTTGCTCAGTTCCTTTCTAAGGGCGACACTGAAGCTGCCGAGACCTACACCGCCGTCATCTCAAACTTCATTGCCGAGAATGCTGCCAAGCTCCAGGAGATTGGAGCCACTGAAGCCGTAACACAGGCCCTCGCTAAGGTCGAAGGTCTGCCCTCTGACATCATTGAGACTGCCACTGAGGCTGTCACTGGCGTCAAGAGCGCTGCCCTCACCTCCGCCATCAGCGCTATTGCCAAGGGCGAGAGCGTGGTCGACGCTGTCAAGGCTGCTGCCACCGAGGTGGCTGCCGACGGTCAGCAAATAGCCGACGATGCTAAGGCTACTGTAGAAGCTGTCCCCGAGGCTGTGCAGGAAGCTGCCAAGGCTAAGACTGAGGAAGCTGCCGAGAACGTGAAGCAGCAGGCTACCGATGCTGCCAACAAGGCTATCGACGATGCCGCAGCCGCTGCAAAAAAGAAGCTCGGCCTGTAAGTCCTACAATAGTTTATCAACGAACGGATGGAGAACCCTTGCTCTCCATCCGTTCGTTTTTTTTTCTGTATTCCTCATTATCTTATTGCTCATCCCTTGGGTGGGCAGTACAAGTTTTTCTGTTAACTCTTCAAGTTTTGTATGAAATTACTATTGTTTTATAGGTGCTTTTTTCTGTTCTTATAAGGTTAAACTATGAATAATCGCAATTTTTTTCACCCTTTTCGTGATTATTTTATCTTTTTATTGCCCTATATATTAAAATATCTTTTTACCTTTGCGTCGTTTTTTTAAGTCTTTTTGGCTTTACTATTCAGTTTTTAAGATTAATAATATAATTTACAAGATTCATGACAGAAGTAAAAACGATGATGAAGAGATTGTTGTTAGCGCTGTTCATCGGAAGCGTAGCTGCAAGCGGACTGGCACAGGATGACAACAGCAGCAAGTTCTCGGTTACGACACAGATGTTCCTCGACGAGATGGCAGGGAATATTACTGTTGAACGCGAAACGAAGAAAGAGAAGCAACTGGGCTTGAAGCCTATCGATGAGTCGTGGCAGCGTCGCCACAGCAAAAACGATGGCCGTCTTTACGCAGCCCCCGACACAATTGACGGTAAGGCCTATATCGCTGCCTACCTGCGGCTGGCTGATGCCTCAGCCGTGAGCGAGGTGGAGGCTTTGGGCGTGGTGCTTCAGGAAGAGTTCAACAACGGACTCTGGACTTCACTCATACCTGTGGATAAAATCAACGAGGTTTCCGGCATCTCCAATGTGCGACGCATCAACGTCTCGCCCTTGAAGAATGCATTCACCAAGACAGCTCGTGAGAAGACCAATACGGACGACGCTCTTACACTCTCTACTGATGCTATCTCGGCCGGCCTGAAACAGAAGTACGACGGCACGGGCGTTGTGCTCGGCATCATCGATGCGGGTATCGACTTCAACCACATTGCCTTTAAGGACGCCAGCGGCAACAGCCGTATCAAGCAGGCTTATGTTTATAATGGCAGTAAGGCTACAACCTACACAGGAAGCCAAATTACCAGTAGCCTGACTGATGACAATACAGGCGACCACGGCACCCACACTTCAACGACAGCCGGCGGTTCGAGCGTTAAGGTCAGTGGCTCCACGGTGACTGTGACCGACGACCACGCAAACGCCACCTATGGCGGTATGGCCCCGGGCGCTGACCTCTATCTGGCTGGCATCAACGGTTTGTCTTCAACATATCTGGACAATGCTGTAAAAAATATGTGTACCTATGCCGACGGCCAGGGCAAACCGCTGGTGGTCAGCAACAGCTGGGGCTCGCAGTTCGGTCCGCATGATGGAACGGGCGATGAGGCTGATGTCTATAACTCACTCTTCGGCGACAGCCACCCCAACCGTGTGGCCTTGTTTGCAGCCTCTAACGATGGTGGAAAGTCGAAGGACAATGAAGGCGGCGGTTACCACCTTACGGGTACGGCCTCCAGCAGCAGCCCGCTGCGTTCTATCTTGCGTGCAGCCTCATATTCTAATACCGATGCAGGCTACTACTATTATGGCGTAATAGCAAATGCCTGGTGCCGTTCGACGAGCGTCAGCAGCATGACCTGCAAGATTTATGTACTTGATAGCAGTACCGGAGCCGTGAAGACTACGGTGACGGTAAATCCTTCTGCGAACGGCACCACGGTGTCGGGCCTGAGCTCTTACTACACCGGCACGCTCTATGCCTATAAGGACTATGTCAGCTCCAACAAGACTCAGATTCTGCTCTACGCCTCTGGTCTGACGTCGAAGAGCACTTCCACCACCACCCAAAATGGTTCAACCTATTACAAAAGTAAATATACCTTGGCCGTTGAGTTCGCGCCCAGCAGCGGCACGGCGGTCATCGACGCATGGGGAGGCTCGTACGGCTACTTCACCAATCATCTGACGACCAGCGGCTACACGTGGACGGCGGGCACCGATGATGGTTGCTACAGCGATGAGGCCACAATCTCCAACGCCATCTCCATCGGCGCCTACGTATCGGCTAATACTTGGAAGGACTACAACGGTACGTCGCATAGCATGGCCGATGAGTACACCATAGGCGACATCGCCGGTTTCTCCAGTTGGGGTACGGCAGCGAAGAACCCTGTCGGCGTGATGATTCCTTGGATCTCGGCACCGGGTGCCCGTCTGGCTGCTGGTGTCAATCACAACCACACGGCATCGGTCGATGACTATAGCTACTACGATGCATACAAGGAAGACCTGGTTGTCAACAGCACGACCAATCCCTATGCCATGATGGAGGGAACCTCGATGGCTACGCCTACGGCGGCCGGCATCGTGGCTCTTTGGATGCAGGCCTCGCTCGACGCGAATGCACAGCACAAGAACTTGACCGTCAACGACGTGAAGACCATCATGAAGGAGACGGCCATCACCGACTCCTACACCACCACAGGCGCCAACAAGGACCACTTCGGCAACGGAAAGATCGATGCCCTGGCTGGTATCAAGTACATCCTCGGCGCTACCAGCGACCCAAGCATTTCGGTGGACCAGAACGAGGTGGCCTTCGAGGAATGCTACGCCACGAAGCAGTACACCAAGACAGTCACGGTGTCTGGTGCGAACCTGGAGGGGGACATCACGGTTAGCAAGTCGGGAAGCAACGTCTTCTCCGTCGATAAGACCAGCATCACGCAATCGAACGGCATGGCTTCGGCCACGCTGACCATTACCTATGCCCCCACCTCGGCCGGCACACATACGGGTACCATTACCCTCACGAGCACCAATGCTGAGACAGTGACCATCAGTCTCACCGGTACAGCAGAGGCCGCAACGCCGACCATCGTAGCCGACAAGGAGGGCCTTGAGTTTGCCGCTCTGCTCGAAAAGGATGCCACGCAGACTGTTAACGTCAGCAGCCGCTTCCTCACGGGTGACATCACGGCAACGCTTACTGATGCCGCCGGCGTCTTCTCATTGGATAGGACCAGCCTTGAGGCTACAGAGGATGGCGTGGAACTGACCGTCACCTTCAATGCTTCGGAGGAAGGCACTTACACAGGCACTCTCCTGCTCGCCAGCGCCGGTGCCGCTAACGTATCCATCACCCTTTCGGCCACTGCCAAGGAGGGCGGCACGGCAAGCGATGCCTTCCTCAATATAGCCAAGTACGAGACTATCGACGAGGCAGGTTGGAATAAGACCTATGTGAACTCCTTGTATCAATATACGCGTTACGAGGACGACGAGGTGGCTTGGCTCACCTTGCCGCTCTATGGAGCATGGAGCTCTGTCTACTATTCGCCTTACGCTCAGAAGTGGATAGCAAGTAGCATGGGCACGTCGAACACCTATGCCGGAGTTGACTGGACGGCGAATGATGTGTTCCCGGGCAGTGCGAAGTACTTCACTGGAACGTCGGGTAATGGCCGCGCTCGAGCTATAGGTTATAACAACAGTAGTACCACAGATGTCAAAGCGGTCTCTTTCTACGTGACCAACACATCTGCCGTGAAGGCTTCCGGACTTGGACGCTCTGGCGTGAGCAGCTCCTATCCCGCTGCCTTGAAGGCGTATGAGTGCACCGTCAATGCCGACGGTTCGCTCACTGCTGCAACAACGGCTGCGAAGAGTGCCACAAGTACTTCTACCAGCACAACGCCGTTCGTTATCTCCGTCGACGGCCTCGATGCCGCGAAGGTTTATAAGGTTGAGGCCAGCATCTACCGTGGATATATGTACGAAATCGCCTTCCAGACACCTATCGAAGTCGACAAGACGCCGCAGCTCGCCGTAGAGCCTACCGAACTGACGTTTGAGACTCCGCTGGGCGTGGAGCAGGTGAAGCAGTTCGCCGTGAAGGGTAAGTACCTGACGAACCCCGTCACCATCGAATGTGACAACGAAGCCTTCCAGCTCGATGCAGAGGGAATAACGGCTGCCAAAGCCAACGCCGGAGCCACCATTAGCGTATCCTTTAATCCTAAAGAGAAGGGCGAACAGACAGGCATCCTCACGCTCTCCTCCGAGGGCGCAGAGTCCATCACCGTCAGCCTGACAGCTACTCCCCTGCAGCCCACGCTGAGCGCCGAGCCTACGTCGGTAGCCTTCAATACCATCGAAGCTGGCCTAACAACCACAGCCACCTTCACAGTGATGGGTACGAACCTCTCCAGCGCCGTGCAGGCCTCGTTGACAGACGACAATGGCGTATTCCTCCTTAGCGAGGACGATGCAACGCTGTCTCTCGACGAAGTAGCGCAGGGCAAGGCCGTAACGCTGACCTTTGCGCCCTCTGCGGCAGGCAGCTATGCGGGCAGCATTGAACTTACCAGCACCTATGCTGAGCCTGTCATCATCACCCTGACGGCTACTGCAACGGATCCCGTGCCGACCATCACGGCCAGCGAGAGCGCCCTCGCCTTCTCGGGAAGCACCGACACCGACATAACCAAGACCTTCATCGTCAGTGGTCGTGCGCTGTCGGAAGATATAGCCGTGATACTGACAGACCCGCGTCACGTCTTTGCCGTCAGCGCACAGAGCGTTGCCGCAACCTCTGAAGGCACGGAAGTCACCGTCACCTTCAACTCTGCCGAGGAGGGCGACTTCACCGGTTCCATAAAGCTTTCGAGCGAAGGCGCTGCCGACGTCGTCGTTGCCCTCACCGCCTCTGCCATGAACGGTGGCACAGCCAGCGACAACTACCTCAACATCGCCAAATACCAGACGATTGACGAGGCTGGATGGAACAAGACGTATGTCAATACGCTCTACAAGTACACCGAGTACGAGGACGACGAGGTGGCATGGCTTACAATGCCTGTCTATGGAGCATGGGTAGGTACCTATTACAACTCACACCCACAAAAGTGGATTACGAGCAATGTAACCTCTACAAACAATAAGTATGCAGGTACGACTTGGAGCAGCAGTGCGGAACTGCTTGGTAGTTCGCCCTACTTTACTGCTTCAAGCGGTAATGGTTCTCCACGCGCCATGGGCTACAACGCCAGACTGAGCTATACTCAAGAGACTGTAACCTTCTACGTCACCAATACCACAGCCGTGAAATTGCTTGGTACTGGGCAAAGCCGCTCGAGCAGCAGCTATCCTGCAACCTTGAAGGTTTATGAGTGCACCGTAAGCGATGAAGGCGTACCTGCGGCTTCTACAACCGCCGTGAAGAGCGCCGCGAACTCTGCTACATCCGGAACTTTCGTACTGACGGCAACAGACCTTGATGCCGCGAAGGTCTATAAGGTTGAGGCTGCCACCTATCGCAGCTACATCTGCGAGATTGCTTTCCAGACGCCGCTGAAGAAGAAACTCATCGGTGATGTCAACCGCGACGGAACGATCACCATCGCCGACGTTACAGCCATCGTCAACATCATCCTCGGTAAGGAGACGGCCGAAGATAACTACGACCACGAAGCTGCCGACGTCAACCGCGATGCAAGCATCACCATTGCCGATGTCACAGCCCTCGTCAACATCATTCTCGGGAAATAAAAATCACCCCCAAAACCACATTTCAATCAGAAAACGCCCATTCCATCGATTGGAATGGGCGTTCTCGTTTCCTCACCTGTGCGGGCGAGTGGGAGAGGAGGGTTGGCGGTTTTGGGTGGATCACCATGGTGGGACACCTAAAAGAGCCGGCCGTGTTGCGGAATTGTTGCGGGCGGCAGCTTATTTCTTCGCGCGTCATATTGATATATGTTAATGGCGTTATGAATTTGTTTGCTTATGATGATTTTTTGTTATCTTTGCAGCGTTATATTACTTCATAAGAGATAAATACATCGTAATATCATTACATTTTAAGACATTACACGTTATGGCAATACATACTGTTAAATATACAGTTCATCAGGACCCTCCGCGTCAGGACGGACAGCCCGCAGGTTTGCACGTGCGTGCGCATGAGTTAGAAGGTGTGAATACCGCGCAGCTGGTGGCCGATGTAGGTCGGCGCGAGGGGCAATTGTATTCTGCGGGCACAATTTCGGGCGTTCTCACAGACCTCTCTGATTGGTTGGCTGAATATCTTGCCGGCGGCCATGCCGTGACGCTCACGGGCATAGGCACCTTCACCCCGCACGTAGAGGGCGAGGTGGCAGATGACGAGCGTGGCCGGAGCGTCGGGCGTCTGCGCGTCGGCAGCGTGCATTTCGCACCTTCAGCCGAGTTGCTGGAGAGCGTCAATAGGCTCACGTCGTTCGAGCGTGTGGCTGCTACGCGCACGGCGGAGATCACTGATGCCGAACTTGACGCCTTCCTCGCGAGCCACTTTGCCGCGCATCCATGCCTGCAGCGCCACCACGTAGAGCGCCACTTCAGCCTCTCGAAGCGCCGCGCCCTTGCCCTCGTCGGCCGCCTCGTAGCTTCCGGCCGCCTACGCCTCGCCCCAGGCGCTACTCTCCACTCCGCCGCCTACGTGCCTGCCAACTAAAAAAACGCCCATTTCATCGATTGAAATGGGCGTTTTTGTCTTCGCGCGGGTATGACTTTACGAGGCTTTGCGTGCTCTGATTAGGGCTTCGATATAATAGTAGTCGGCGTAGCTCATAGAAGCGTTTATCTCGGAGCCTGCGGGATGGTGGCCGGTGCTGTGGAGCAGGAAGGCGGGGCAGAGGTCGCCTCCGCGCCATTCAGGCTGGCGCAGGGTCTCTAATGTAAGATTGGCCACTCGGAGGTATTCTTTGGCTTTGTCTGGGGCTACATAGCCGGCCAGCTCAAAGAGGGCTGATGCCACGACGCAAGCCGCCGAGGCATCGCGCGGAGCCACAGAGTCGGAGGGCGTAAGCTCGGTGAGAGCCGTCGTGGCGATGCGTGGGTCGTTGAAATCCCAGAATGGCACGCCGTCGGCTGGCAGTTGCTTCAGATAGGCGTCAGTGACTTTTTGTGCGAAGTCGAGATAGCGCTGTTCGTGGGTGTAGCGATAACACATGGTGTAGCCGTAGATGGCCCAAGCCTGCCCGCGGGCCCACATCGTGGTGTCGCCCAGCCCCTGATGGGTGCAGCCGCGGATGAAATGACCGTCGAGGGAGTCGTAGACGGCCACGTGGTAGCCTACGCCGTCGTCATGGAAATGGTAAGTCATAGTCGTGTCGGCATGGCTCATGGCTATCTGTCGCAGAGAATCGCTGCCGCCGTTCTCGGCTGCCCAGAAGAGGAGCTCGAGGTTGATCATGTTGTCCATGATGGTGTTGTGGCCGCCATAGTCCGCTACGTGGCGGGGCCAGGAGAGGATAGTGCCGGCGCGAGGGTTGAAGAGGGTGGCCAAAGTGTCGGCACAGGCCAGCAACACATGCTTATATTCTTCGTCGGCAGTGAGGCGGTAGCCGTTGAGGAAACTGATGATGACGAGGAAGCCGAGGTCGTGGTCGTAGGCTGGCGTCTGAGCAAGGAAGGCCAGCGGCTGGGTGAAGCGCCGTGCCTGAGAGAGGATGGCAGTGTCGGCTGTGGCTTCGTAGTCGTACCAGAGCGTGCCAGGGAAGAATCCTCCGCACCACTCCGTTTTATCAACGCGCCTCAGGTTCCAATGTTGCTCGCCGGCGAGGATGTTGCGGGGTGAGAGGGTGTAGTCGATGACACCGGTCGAGTCGGCGAGCTCGGCGAGGGTGCGACGCAGCTGGCTGTCGCAGTAGGCCAAGTCGGAGTCTACGGTGTCGCGGTCGGCGGCAACTGATGTGCAGGCTGTGACCATTAGCATCGCTAATGTGGCTAATGTGAAGGTTTTAGCAATCTTTCTCATTTTATTGGACTGAAATGTAAGGCGGCACCGCCAGAGGGCTGGAGTGGCAGTGTTATGGGCTTTCCTGCCTTGACCTTGACGGTCTTGGCAGAGACTTTTGTCTGGGTGCTGAGTGTGGGGTCGTCATTATAAATCTCTACCTCATACTTGCCCTTGGGTAGGAAATCGGTAGGGATCGTGACGGTGCGGGCTTCGGTGTTTGTCATGGCGCCCACGAACCATTCGTCGGCAGCGCGGCGTGCTTGGATGATGTACTCGCCAGGCCTGCCGTCGAGGGCTATGCTCTCATCGAACACGGTGGGGCAGTCGCGCCAGAACTTCAGCTCGGGCGACTCCCAACCCTTCGGGAAGGGATCGTCGTACCAGAACATGAACTGAATGGGGCTGTAATAGACGGCTGCCATCGCCAGCTGATGTGCCTTGGTGTTCTTCACGCGGCTGTTGAAATAACAGAGTGTATAGTCACCAGGTCCGCAAAGGAAACGTGTAAAGGGGAGAAGTGTGTTGTGCGTGGCGTCGGGCATCTCCTCATTGCCTCGGATACCTTCCTGAGTCATCAGGTTGGGCAATGTTCGACTGACTCCCGTGGGCCGATACTCATCGTGTATGTCTACCATCAATCCATAGTCGGCACAACGACGCACGGCCTGATGGAGCCAAGTGGTCCATCGCTGACTGCCAATCTGCACGAAGCCGAACTTGATGCCGCTGATTCCCCACTGCTTGTAAAGAGGCAGTATCTCGTCGAGTTGATAGTAGAGTGCCCGCTGGTTGACATAGAGCCAGATGCCAATGCCTTTTGAGCGTGCATACTGGCAAATATCCGGCATGGTGAAGTCGCGGTTGTCGGCAACCTTAGTGGCATCTGAAGAGGCTTTCATCTCAGGACCATACCAACCGGCATCGAGTTCGACATACTCAAAACCAAATTCCGCGGCAAAATCAATGCTTTGCATGATGGTGGCACGATCAAGCCTGCAGCAGCGGAATGCTTTGCCAGGACGGATCCATTGAACGTCGTCCAGTGAACACGGATCATTCAGGTTCAGAATGAGGTCTTTGTGATTGATCAAGTCAACAGCCCGCTCGGCAGCCATCACTACACGCCAGGGCGTATCGTAAGCGGTAATGACATCAGCAGAATCAAACAGCGACACTTGAACCGTATTTTCTGCTGCGAGGGCGAACTTCCCACGAGGATAGTCGACAAGTCCTGCTTCCAACAAAGCCACCGACAGGCCGTTGGGCAACGAGAGTAGCAACGGGCGCTCACACTCATCATGCCAATCCTTCAGGGGCAGCAACTGGTAGGGGCCTTGTGCCCAGGTCTCATGCCATCCCATTGTGTGAGGAGCAAAAGGGAAGGTCGTACGCTCATTGGTGATATGAAGGAACAGGCCGTTAGTGGCTTCGGGAAAATGATATCGCAGGGCAATGCCTTCATCATAGGCACGGACAATGATATCCATCAAATAGTTTTTGCTCTTGTTGTAGCCATCACGCAACTGACCGCCATCGCTTCCCTTCACAAAATGAAGTGTCATCTCGTTGTAATGATCGCGAACGGCAGAACGCTCGCCATAGATCGGATGCCATTCGGTATCACATTGTTGATGGTCAATCCCTGTCAGGCGAAGACCTTCCGTCCAAACTTCAGAACTGTAAACAGGAATGCCCATGGCCGACTCTACTAAATGATTGTCGATATCAACGCCTAATTCACCGTTGCTGATAATCGTCTGTGACTTGAAATCAATGGAATATCGAAGTCGTGAATCCACCTGTGAGAAGGAGAACAGATAGCTGCCATCAGGAGAACTCAGGGACTGGGCCTGTGAAGCGCAGAATGATAATTGTAGCGTGAAGAATAATAGCAGGATCTTTTTCATTGCTCTATGATGGTTCTTTTATCGGACATAACTTTACAATGCTCTGGAGAAGGCACTATGGTGTAGCTGTAGGCGTAGAGATGTCCGCCCGCAAAGGTAATGACTTTGGTGCAGTCGGGCAAAAGAAAGCGAAAGTTTTTCGCTGTTTTCCTTTGACTGCTTGGCGGAATGTGCTACCTTTGCAGACGAATCCTTTTTTCGGAGCTTCCTTCAATCATGAGATCATAATCATTTTCTCGATATCCTATTCATCGAATTAAATTTTCAATATATTAATTATGGCTAACAACAACGAACAACAGAAGCAGGGGCAGGTTCAGGTGAACATGACTCCTGAGGTGGAGAAAGGCGTCTACTCGAACCTTACCATCATGGGCTTCACACCCACAGAGTTTATCATGGATTTCGTGTTCCATCACCCCGGAATGCCGCGAGCAAACGTGCAGAGCCGCGTCGTAATGTCGCCTGTTCAGGCAAAGCGGCTGATGCGTCTGCTGGAACAGAATATAATGAACTACGAGAAGAACAATGGCGTCATCGCGCTTCCGGAGGACAACCAGCCGAAGGGGCCCATTTCGCCGTTTAAGATCAACTGATGGGTGACAGGGCAATGCCCGTTTGAAGGTTCGCGCGCGCGTACATTATTAATAATATGTGTGCGTGCGATGTGCCGGAGCTGATGCTTGCAGGTTATTCCTTGAGGAGTCCAGATGAAAGCAGATGAACTTATAGTTTCGCTCGAAGGCCTGTTGACTCCAGAGCGCTAAAACCAGTGTCTTGCAGTTCAAAAGCGGGCGGAAAAGGTAGGTCTAAAAGTTAAACTTTCTTAAATATGAAGCCTTTTCGGGCTTTTTGATACCCTTGGGGCGTTTTTTTGGCCCTGAGGGTATTGTTGTTTGAGGGATTTTGTCTACCTTTGCAGCCCGAATGGGCATAATGTGCCCGTTTGAGTTGTGCTCTGACAATTAATATACAATATATAAATAATTAAAAATTAAACAAAATGCCTACAATTCAACAACTCGTGCGGAAAGGCCGCAAGGTGCTTGTGGACAAGAGCAAGAGCCCTGCGCTGGACAACTGCCCCCAGCGCCGTGGCGTGTGTGTGCGCGTCTACACTACGACACCTAAGAAGCCTAACTCCGCCATGCGTAAGGTTGCGCGTGTGCGCCTTACCAACACAAAGGAAGTCAACAGCTACATCCCCGGAGAGGGTCATAACCTGCAGGAGCACTCAATCGTGCTTGTCCGTGGTGGTCGCGTCAAGGATCTCCCAGGTGTACGCTACCACATCGTTCGCGGCACTCTCGATACCGCAGGCGTAGCCAACCGTACGCAGCGCCGCTCGAAGTATGGAGCTAAGCGTCCGAAGCAGAAGAAGTAAAAAGTAAAACGCCGGAAGGTCCGGTTGCTCCGGAGATTCTGGAATACAATCAAAACCAGTTTTGTGTTGTATAAACGCGGTTGAGTAAATGCGCAGAGTCCTCGTGACGAGGCAGAGCGTGTTGAAGAACAAACGAATACAGCCAAACAACAAAAATCACACAAAACAATGCGTAAAGCAAAACCAAAGAAAAGACAAGTCCTTCCCGATCCCGTGTATGGCGACGTGAAGGTGTCGAAGTTCGTCAACCATCTGATGTATGACGGCAAGAAGAGCATCTCGTATCGTATCTTCTATGATGCTCTCGAAATCGTAAAGAACAAGATGCAGAACGAGGAGAAGAGTTCTCTCGAAATCTGGAAGGAAGCCCTCGCAAAGGTCACCCCGCAGGTGGAGGTGAAGAGCCGTCGTATTGGCGGTGCCACTTTCCAGGTGCCTACTGAGATCCGTCCCAGCCGTAAGGAGAGCGTCTCCATGAAGAACCTCATCCAGTATGCCCGTAAGCGCGGTGGTAAGACCATGGCCGACAAGCTCGCCGCTGAGATCATGGACGCCTACAACGAGCAGGGTGGCGCATTCAAGCGTAAGGAAGACATGCACCGCATGGCTGAGGCTAACCGTGCATTCGCACACTTCCGTTTCTAAGAAGAAGATTTAATTTCAAGGTAACAATCTAAGAATGGCAAAAAAAGATTTGCATCTGACCCGCAATATCGGCATCATGGCTCACATCGATGCCGGTAAGACAACTACGTCTGAACGTATACTCTTCTACACGGGTCTGACACATAAGATCGGTGAGGTACACGACGGTGCCGCCACTATGGACTGGATGGCTCAGGAGCAGGAGCGCGGCATCACTATCACCTCCGCTGCCACAACAACGTTCTGGAACTGGAACGACCATAAGTACAAAATAAACCTGATTGACACTCCGGGACACGTGGACTTCACTGCCGAGGTGGAGCGTTCGCTGCGAGTGCTCGATGGTGCTGTGGCTGCTTACTGCGCTGTTGGCGGCGTAGAACCCCAGTCGGAGACTGTCTGGCGTCAGGCTGACAAGTACAACGTGCCCCGCATAGGCTATGTCAATAAGATGGACCGCAGCGGAGCCGACTTCTTTGAGGTCGTGCGTCAGATGAAGGATGTGCTGGGCGCCAAGGCTGTGCCCGTTGTCATCCCCATCGGCGCGGAAGAGAACTTCAAGGGCGTTGTCGACCTCATCAAAATGAAAGCTATCCTCTGGCACGACGAAACAATGGGTGCCGAGTACAGCGTTGAAGAGATTCCTGCCAACCTCGTCAGCGAGGCTCAGGAGTGGCGCGACAAAATGCTCGAGGCTGTGGCTGAGTATGATGAGGCTCTCATGGAGAAGTTCTTCGACGACCCCGCCAGCATTACAGAAGAAGAGATTCTCGCTGCCCTGCGCGCCGCTACAGTCAGCATGGAAATTACCCCAATGCTCTGCGGCTCATCGTTCAAGAATAAGGGCGTGCAGACCCTTCTCGATTACGTCTGCGCTTTCCTGCCCAGCCCGCTGGACACGCCCAACGTCGTAGGTACAAACCCCGACAGCGGCGAAGAGGAGGACAGACGTCCCGACGAGGACGAGAAGACCAGCGCTCTGGCCTTCAAGATCGCCACTGACCCGTATGTCGGTCGTCTGACCTTCATCCGCGTCTACTCTGGTAAGGTGGAGGCTGGCAGCTATATCTACAACACCCGCTCCGGTAAGAAAGAGCGCGTAAGCCGTCTCTTCCAGATGCACAGCAACCATCAGAATCCCGTCGAGGTCATCGGCGCTGGCGATATCGGTGCAGGCGTTGGCTTCAAGGATATCCGCACGGGCGACACACTCTGCGACGAAGATGCACCCATCGTGCTCGAGTCGATGGAGTTCCCCGATCCCGTTATCGGTATCGCCGTGGAGCCCAAGACGCAGAAGGATCTCGACAAGCTCTCGAACGGCCTGGCCAAGCTGGCTGAGGAGGATCCTACGTTCACCGTCCGCACCGACGAGCAGAGCGGCCAGACGATCATCAGCGGTATGGGCGAGCTCCATCTCGACATCATCATAGACCGTCTGAAGCGCGAGTTCTAGGTTGAGTGCAACCAGGGTAAACCTCAGGTCAACTACAAGGAGGCCATCACCAAGACTGTCAACCTCCGCGAGGTTTACAAAAAGCAGTCAGGTGGTCGCGGTAAGTTTGCTGACATTATCGTCAACGTAGGCCCTGTCGATGCCGACTTCGAGGGTACCGGACTTCAGTTCGTTAACCTCGTCACCGGTGGTAATATCCCCAAGGAGTTCATCCCCTCGGTGCAGAAGGGCTTCGAGAGCGCCATGAAGAACGGCGTGCTCGGCGGCTTCCCGATGGACAGCTTGAAGGTAGAACTCCTCGACGGCTCATTCCACCCCGTAGACTCCGACCAACTCTCGTTCGAGATTGCAGCCATTCAGGCATACCGCAACGCTTGCGCTCAGGCCAAGCCCGTGCTGATGGAGCCCATCATGAAGCTCGAGGTGGTAACGCCCGAGGAGAATATGGGTGACGTCATTGGCGACCTCAATAAGCGCCGCGGACAGGTAGAGGGCATGGATACCAGCCGCAGCGGTGCCCGCATCGTGAAGGCCATGGTGCCCCTGGGCGAGATGTTCGGCTACGTGACAGCACTGCGTACTATCACTTCAGGTCGCGCAACCTCCAGCATGACCTATGATCATCATGCCCCCGTATCCTCCAGCATCGCCAAGGCTGTACTCGAAGAGTGCCGTGGACGTGTTGACCTGGTCTAAACGGAAACGTGATAACGAAATGCCGTTACAACGATAATAGTAAGGCCGGCGACTGCCGAGCAAATGACTCTTTGGCAGTCGCCAGCCACACTAATATAAACAAATAGTAAATCGTAAATTGTTAAATCGTAAATTAACAACATGAGTCAGAAAATCAGAATCAAACTGAAGTCCTACGACCACAACCTCGTAGACAAGTCAGCCGAGAAAATCGTGAAGACTGTCAAGGCTACCGGCGCAATCGTGAGCGGCCCGATACCCCTCCCCACCCACAAGCGCATCTTCACCGTCAATCGTTCAACCTTCGTCAACAAGAAGGCACGCGAGCAGTTCCAGCTCTGCAACTACAAGCGCCTCATCGACATTTACTCGAGCACCGCTCAGACCGTCGATGCACTGATGAAGCTCGAACTACCCAGCGGCGTAGAGGTTGAGATCAAGGTATAGTGAAAAAGTCTAGAACATCTAGAAATATAAACAAATTTTTTAATTTAATTACTGAAATGCCAGGATTATTAGGAAAGAAAATCGGAATGACTTCCATTTTCAGTGCCGACGGTAATAATGTACCGTGCACTGTTATCGAATTAGGTCCTTGCGTAGTTACCCAAATCAAGAGCGTTGAGAAGGACGGCTATGCAGCCGTACAGCTCGGTTTCGAGGAGGCTAAGGAGAAGAATACCACCAAGCCTTTGCTCGGACACTTCGCTAAGAGCGGTACAACACCCAAGCGCCACTTGGCCGAGTTCACAGGTTTTGAAGAAGTGAATTTGGGAGACACCATCACGGTGGATCTCTTCGCTGACACTGCTTTTGTCGACGTGATTGCCACGAGCAAAGGTAAGGGCTTCCAGGGCGTCGTGAAACGCCATGGCTTCGGTGGCGTAGGCCAGAGCACCCACGGTCAGGACGACCGTCTGCGTAAACCAGGTTCCATCGGAGCATGCTCCTACCCCGCAAAGGTCTTCAAGGGCCTGCGCATGGGCGGTCAGATGGGTAATGTACGCGTTACTACGCACAACCTGCAAGTGTTAAAGGTGATTCCCGAGCATAACCTGCTCCTCATCAAGGGCAGCATACCGGGTTTCAAAGGTTCAATCGTAAGCGTTATTAAGTAAGATGGAAGTCAGTGTATTGAATATCAAAGGTCAGGACACCGGTCGCAAGGTAGTCCTCGACGATGCCATCTATGGTATCGAACCCAATGACCATGCAGTCTATCTCGATGTCCGCCTTCTCCAAGCTAACCAGCGCCAGGGTACAGCCAAGGCAAAGGAGCGCTCCGAGGTGAGCGGTTCAACCCGCAAGCTCGGTCGCCAGAAAGGCGGCGGCGGTGCTCGCCGTGGTGACATCAATTCACCCGTCCTCATTGGCGGTGGCCGCGTATTCGGTCCTAAGCCCCGCGACTATGGCTTCAAGCTCAACAAGAAAGTGCGTCGACTCGCCCGCAAGAGCGCTCTGACCTACAAGGCTCAGGAGAACGCTATCGTGGTGGTGGAAGACTTTACTTTTGATGCACCCAAGACAAAAAGCTTCATCGAAGTCATAAATAATCTTAAAGTTGACGGCAAAAAGGCGCTTTTCGTTTTGCCAGGTACAGACAAAGCAGTATATTTGTCAGCTCGCAATATCGAGCGCGTCAAAGTGATGACTGCTTCTGCGCTGAACACCTACCGGGTGCTCGACGCAGATGTTCTTGTGCTCACTGAAAGCGCTGTCGGCGTTGTCGGAGAAAACCTTAACAAGTAAAGAGCAACAACAATGGGATACATAGTAAAACCTCTGGTCACTGAGAAGATGACCAATATCACAGAGAAGCAGAACAAGTTCGGCTTCATCGTGCGCCCTGAGGCTAACAAGCTCGAGATTAAGAAGGAAATTGAAGAGCTCTACAACGTCACCGTTACCGGCATCAGCACAGCTAAATATGCTGGCAAGAACAAGAGCCGCTACACAAAGTCTGGCCTCATCAAGGGCCGCACGAACGCATTCAAGAAGGCCATCGTCACCCTCAAGGAAGGCGAGACCATCGATTTCTACGCTAATATTTAATAAGAAAGATGGCAGTACGTAAATTAAAGCCCACAACACCGGGCCAAAGACACAAAATTATAGGTACATTCGAAGAGATTACTGCATCTGTACCTGAGAAGTCTCTCACCTATGGTAAGCGCTCTTCTGGCGGCCGTAATAACTACGGTAAGATGACCGTCCGCTACATCGGCGGTGGCCACAAGCGCAAGTATCGCTTCATCGATTTCAAGAGAGATAAAGATGGTGTTCCCGCAGTCGTGAAGACTATCGAGTACGATCCGAACCGCTCGGCTCGCATCGCCCTCCTCTTCTATGCTGACGGTGAGAAACGTTATATTATTGCTCCCAACGGCCTGCAGGTTGGCATGACGCTGATGTCGGGCGCTGAGGCAGCCCCCGAAGTAGGCAATGCCCTCCCTATGCAGAACATCCCCGTTGGTACGGTGATTCACAACATTGAGCTCCGTCCTGGCCAGGGCGCTCTGCTCGTTCGCTCTGCTGGTAACTTTGCACAACTCACCTCGCGTGAAGGCCGCTACTGCGTCATCAAGCTCCCCTCGGGCGAGACACGTAAGATCCTCAGCGCCTGCAAAGCCACAGTCGGCAGCGTAGGTAACAGCGACCACGCACTCGAGAGCTCCGGTAAGGCCGGACGTAGCCGCTGGCTCGGCCGTCGCCCCCACAACCGTGGTGTCGTCATGAACCCGCACGATCACCCGATGGGCGGTGGTGAAGGTCGCCAGAGCGGTGGACACCCGCGTTCACGTAAGGGCCTCTATGCTAAGGGCCTCAAGACTCGTGCTCCTAAGAAGCAGTCGAACAAGTACATCATTGAAAGAGCCAATAAAAAGTAATCACAGTTAAACTCAAAGAAACATTATGAGTCGTTCACTTAAGAAAGGTCCATACATCGCAGTAAGCCTCGAAAAGAAGGTTCTCGCCATGAACGAGAGCGGCAAGAAGAACGTCGTGAAGACTTGGGCTCGTGCTTCAATGATCAGCCCTGACTTCGTAGGCCACACTATTGCCGTACACAACGGCAACAAGTTCATTCCTGTGTACGTAACTGAAAACATGGTAGGCCACAAGCTCGGCGAGTTCGCTCCCACGCGCAAGTTCGGCGGCCATGCAGGTCAGAAGAAAAAGTAAGCAGGACGCTGCACATTCAAGATTCATTATTTGAATAAATAGTAATAATATAATGGGAAAAAGAAAAAGACTGGCAGCCGAAGCACGAAAGGCTGCACTGAAAACCCAGTACTTTGCAAAGGCTAAGAGCGTACCGTCCTCTCCTCGGAAGATGCGTTACGTGGTGGATTTGATCCGCGGCATGGAGGTCAATCGCGCTCTGGCTACCCTGCACTTCAACAAGAAGGCTGCTGCCGCAGACGTGGAGAAACTCCTGCGCTCGGCTATCGCCAACTGGGAACAGAAGAATGATCGCAAGGCCGAGGATGGCGAGCTGATCGTATCGAGAGTATTCGTCGACGAAGGTGCTACACTTAAGCGTATGCGCCCTGCACCCCAGGGCCGTGGATATCGCATCCGCAAGCGCAGCAACCACGTCACCTTGTTCGTTGACACTAAAACTAATGACTAAGTAAAAGTATGGGACAGAAAGTTAATCCTATAAGCAACCGCCTCGGCATCGTCCGCGGTTGGGATTCCAATTGGTATGGTGGCAAAAACTTCGGTGATTCCATCCTCGAGGATAGCAAGATCCGCAAGTACCTCATGGTTCGCCTGGGTGAAGCCAGCATCTCCCGCATCGTCATCGAACGTACGCTGAAGCTCGTGACCATCACCATCTGCACCTCGCGCCCCGGTCTGATCATCGGTAAGGGCGGTGAGAAGGTTGATGCCCTCAAGAAGGAACTCAAGAAGATTACTGACAAGGAAATCCAAATCAACATCTTCGAGATTAAGAAGCCTGACCTCGATGCAAACATCGTAGGTGCCAACATCGCCAAGCAGGTAGAAGGTAAGATCGCTTACCGCCGTGCCATCAAGATGGCTATCGCCAACGCTATGCGCGCAGGTGCCGAAGGTATTAAAGTGCTGATCTCTGGCCGTCTCAACGGCGCTGAAATAGCACGCAGCGAGATGTTCAAGGAAGGCCGTACGCCACTGCACACCTTCCGTGCCGACATCGACTACTGCCAGACTGAGGCTCTGACTAAGGTCGGCCTCCTCGGCATCAAGGTGTGGATTTGCCGCGGCGAAGTTTATGGCAAGAAAGACCTCGCTCCTAACTTCTCTCAGCAGAAGGAGACTGGCCGTTTCGGCGGTAACGACCGCAGCGGCCGTCGTGGCCCCCGCCGCCCCCGCAACAATAATCGTTAAACCACAGAAAGAACGTAATTATGTTACAGCCGAAAAGAACTAAATATAGAAGGCCGCAAAAAGGTCGTTGCAAAGGCAACGCACAGCGCGGTAATCAGCTCGCTTTCGGATCCTTCGGCATCAAGAGCCTTGAGACGCACTGGATCACCAGCCGCCAGATTGAGGCCGCCCGTGTCGCCGTGACCCGTTATATGCAGCGTGAAGGTCAGGTCTGGATCCGTATCTTCCCTGACAAACCAATCACCAAGAAGCCTGCCGACGTGCGTATGGGTAAAGGTAAGGGTGACCCCGTGGGTTACGTCTTCCCCATCACCCCTGGCCGCATCATCTTCGAGGTAGAGGGTGTACCTTACGAGACTGCTAAAGAAGCTCTGCGCCTCGCAGCTCAGAAGCTTCCCGTGACAACAAAGTTCATTGTTAGACGAGACTACGACAAAAACGCTTGATTATGAAGACTACAGAAGTAAGAGCCCTTACACTCGAGGAGCTCGCCGAGAAAATTGAAACGGCAAAGGCACAGTACAACCAGATGCTGCTCAACCATGCCGTATCACCCCTGGAGAACCCTTCTGAAATCAAGAAGGCACGTCGTGACATCGCACGTATGATGACGATCCTCACGGAGAAGAAGAATGCTAATTAATAATGGTCTTAGACATGGAAGCAAGAAACTTAAGAAAAACGAGAACCGGCGTTGTCACCAGCGACAAGATGGATAAGACCATTGTAGTGGCTGCCAAGTATAAGGAAAGACACCCGATCTATGGTAAGTTCGTCCAGAAGACGAAGAAGTACCATGCTCACGACGAGAAGAACGACTGCCGCCGTGGCGACACAGTGACCATCATGGAAACCCGTCCCCTGAGCAAAACCAAGAGATGGAGAGTAGTAGAAATCGTAGAAAGAGCTAAGTAATTATGATACAAGCAGAATCTAGATTAGTAGTTGCAGATAACAGCGGCGCTAAGGAGTGCCTCTGCATCCGCGTGCTGGGCGGTACCCGTCGCCGTTATGCAACAGTAGGGGACATCATCGTCGTCTCTGTGAAGAGCGTCATCCCCTCAAGTGATATCAAAAAGGGTGCTGTGTCGAAAGCTTTGATCGTCCGCACAAGCAAGGAAGTCCGTCGTGCCGATGGCTCCTATATACGTTTTGACGACAACGCTTGCGTACTGTTGAACAATGCTGGTGAGCTTCGCGGCAGCCGCATCTTCGGCCCTGTGGCCCGTGAGTTGCGCGCTACCAATATGAAGGTGGTTTCACTCGCACCCGAGGTACTTTAATCATCAATAAAGATTCATTACAGTAATGGCTAAGTTACATATTAAGAAAGGCGACACCGTGCAGATCCTCGCTGGCAACAGCAAGGGCCAGACAGGACAGGTGCTGAAGGTGCTCGTCAAGGAGCAGAAGGCTATCGTGGAAGGCCAGAACATGGTTTCCAAGAGCCAGAAGCCCAGTGCCAAGAACCCTCAGGGTGGCATCGTTAAGCAGGAAGCCCCCATCCACATCTCCAATCTCAACGTTGTGGATCCCAAAACCGGTAAGGCTACCCGCATAGGTCGTAAGTTGAACGCAGATGGCAAGCTCGTACGCTATGCCAAAAAATCAGGAGAGGAGATCAAATAATGGCAAATACAGCAAGACTGAAGCAGGAGTATGCTGAGCGCATAGCTCCCGCACTCAAGGAAAAGTTCGGCTACACATCAGCCATGCAGATTCCCGTCCTCAAGAAGATCGTCGTCAACCAGGGCCTCGGCATCGCTACCGCCGACAAGAAGATTATCGAAGTAGCTATCAACGAGCTCACTGCCATCACAGGTCAGAAGGCCGTTGCTACTGTCTCCAAGAAGGACGTGGCTAACTTCAAGCTCCGTAAGAAGATGCCTATCGGCGTCATGGTAACCCTGCGCCGTGAGCGCATGTATGAGTTCCTCGAGAAGCTCGTAAAGGTGGCTCTGCCACGTATTCGCGACTTCAAGGGTATTGAGAGCAAGCTCGACGGCCGTGGCAACTACACCCTCGGCATTCAGGAGCAGATCATCTTCCCCGAGATCAACATTGATGCCATCGACCGCATCGTCGGTATGAACATCACCTTCGTGACCACCGCACAGACCGATGAGGAAGGCTTTGCCCTTCTCAAGGAGTTCGGCCTTCCCTTCAAAACCGCTAAAGACTAAGGAACTATGGCAAAAGAATCAATGAAAGCCCGCGAGGTTAAGCGCGCTAAGCTCGTTGCCAAGTACGCTGCAAAGCGTGCAGCCCTCAAGAAAGTCGTCAATACCGGCGACCCCGTTGAGGCCTTCGAGGCAGCCCAGAAGCTGCAGAGCATTCCTCGCAATGCCAACCCCATCCGCCTGCACAACCGCTGCAAGATCACGGGCCGTCCGAAAGGCTACATCCGCCAGTTCGGTATCTCCCGTATCCAGTTCCGCGAGATGGCCTCTCAGGGTCTCATCCCCGGCGTGCGCAAGGCCAGTTGGTAAGCTCACAGATAGCACCCAAATTAACATTATCTTTTAATATTGTCGGCAGAGTGCCGATTAATTAAATCTTAAACAACAATGACAGATCCTATTGCAGATTATTTGACGCGGCTACGCAATGCCATTATGGCAAAGCACCGTGTGGTCGAAGTGCCCGCGTCGAATCTGAAGAAGGAGATCACCAAGATCCTCTTCGAGAAGGGCTACATCCTCAACTACAAGTTCGTTGAAGATGGCCCTCAGGGCACCATCAAGATTGCCCTGAAGTACGATGCTGTTAACAAGGTTAACGCCATCAAGAAACTCATCCGCGTGTCCAAGCCCGGTATGCGTAAGTACACCGGCTACAAGGATATGCCGCGCGTCATCAACGGTCTCGGCATCGCCGTCATCTCCACCTCCAAGGGAGTTATGACCAACAAGGAAGCCGCCGAGCAGAAGATTGGTGGCGAAGTTCTTTGCTACGTTTATTAATTTAAGGAGGAATTAACATGTCAAGAATTGGTAAATTGCCCATTAACATCCCCGCCGGTGTTGAGATTTCCATTGACGATAACAAGGTTACCGTCAAAGGCAAGGAGGGTGTTTTAACCCAAGAGGTTAATCCTTCCATTAAGATTAATTACGACAAGGACAATGCTGAGATTACCTTCGATATCGACGAAGAGTATGATCCCATTAACGTCTCCCTGAAGCAGAAGCAGGCCTACCACGGCCTCTACCGCTCGCTCATCCACAACATGGTGGTCGGCGTCAGCGAGGGCTTCACCAAGCACATGGAGCTCGTGGGCGTAGGTTACCGCGTGACTAACAAGGGTAACCTCCTGGAGTTTGCACTCGGCTATACCCACCCCATCCTCATCCAGCTGCCCGACACTATCAAGGTAGAGACTAAGATGGAGCGTAACCAGAACCCCCAGATTATTTTGAAGTCTTGCGACAAACAACTCCTCGGACAAGTTTGCGCCAAGATTCGTTCTTTCCGTAAGCCCGAGCCTTACAAGGGCAAAGGTATCTTGTTCGTTGGCGAACAGATTCGCAGAAAGTCTGGTAAGTCAGCAGGTGCTAAATAATAGTAACTCTAAAATCGCGTAATCATGACAACGAAAATAGAAAGACGAATCAAGATTAAGTATAGAGTTCGCAACAAAATCTCTGGCACTGCCGAGCGCCCCCGCATGAGCGTATTCCGCAGCAACAAGCAGATTTATGTTCAGGTCATCAACGACCTTAATGGTACCACCCTCTGCGCCGCCTCATCGCTCGGCATGGAAGCATGCCCCAAGAAGGAGCAGGCCGCTAAGGTTGGTGAACTCATTGCAAAGAAAGCCCTTGAAGCAGGTATTACCACTGTGGTCTTCGACCGCAATGGCTATCTCTATCACGGACGTGTGAAAGAAGTTGCTGACGCAGCACGTAAAGGTGGACTTAAATTCTAAATCATTATGGCAATCAAGAATGTAAAGATTAATAGCGATGTTGAATTGAAGGACCGCCTCGTAGCCATCAACCGCGTTACCAAGGTAACAAAGGGTGGTCGCACCTTCACATTTGCAGCAATCGTAGTAGTAGGCGACGGCAAGGGTATCATCGGTTATGGCCTCGGCAAGGCCGGTGAAGTCACCGCAGCTATCGCTAAGGGCGTCGAAGCAGCCAAGAAGAACTTGGTGCAGGTGCCCGTCATTAAAGGTACGGTTCCACACGAGCAGGCTGCCAAGTTCGGCGGCGCCGAGGTGCTCATCATGCCGGCTTCTACCGGTACTGGTGTAGTGGCTGGTGGTGCTATGCGTGCCGTACTCGAGAGTGTTGGTATCACTGACTGTCTGGCCAAGTCGAAGGGGTCTTCCAACCCTCACAACCTGGTGAAGGCTACCATCGCCGCCCTCGCAGAGATGCGCGACGCACGTCAGGTGGCCCAGAACCGTGGCATCAGTGTAGAGAAAGTATTCAGAGGTTAACAAGTAAGGAGGACCAAGATTATGGCAACAATCAAGATCAAGCAGATTAAGAGCCGCATCGGCGCTCCCAAGAACCAGAAGCGCACCCTCGACGCCATGGGCCTTCGCAAGCTCAACCACGTCGTGGAGCTCGAGGACACTCCCTCTGTGCGCGGTCAGATTCGTACCGTACACCATCTGGTGAAGGTTATCGATTAAGTTAATCCATTATCAACGTATTAAACCGACACACGAATATGAAATTGAATAATTTGACACCTGCAGCAGGCAGCACCAAGACGCGCAAGCGCATTGGCCGCGGTCCCGGCTCTGGTCTCGGTGGCACCTCCACTCGTGGTCATAAGGGTGCTAAGGCTCGTTCGGGCTACAAGAAGAAGATCGGTTTCGAAGGCGGTCAGATGCCCCTTCAGCGCCGTCTGCCGAAGTTCGGCTTCAAGAACATCAACCGTAAGGAGTATGCAGCCATCAACCTTAGCACCATCCAGAAGCTCGCTGAGCGCGGAATGGAAAAGGTCGGCGTAGAGGAACTCGTAGCAGCTCGTCTGGTCAAGGCCGGTGAACTCGTTAAGGTCCTCGGCTATGGCGAGCTCACTGCTAAGGTAGAGGTCGTAGCTAACGCCTTCTCCAAGACTGCCGAGGCTGCTATCACAGCCGCAGGTGGAACTGCAACAACTCTGTAAGACTAAAAGCTCATGAAGAAGTTTTTTGCAACACTGAAGAACATTTGGAAAATTGAAGACCTTCGTACGAAGATCCTCATCACGCTGTTCTTCGCAGCCGTCTACCGCTTCGGTTCGTTTGTTGTGCTTCCCGGCATCAACCCGAACATGCTGGTGGCCCTGCGCGAGCAGACCAGTGAGGGCCTTATGAGCCTGCTCAATATGTTCTCTGGAGGTGCTTTCTCCAATGCGTCAATCTTCGCACTGGGAATTATGCCTTATATCACGGCTTCGATCGTCATTCAGCTTCTGGCTGTCGCTGTGCCTTATTTCCAGAAGATGCAGCGCGAGGGCGAGAGCGGCCGTCGTAAGATCAATCAGTACACCCGCTATCTGACCATCTTCATCCTTCTGTTCCAGGCTCCCGGATATCTGGTGAACCTGCGGCACATGTCTGGCGGCGCCCTGTCGCCCGCCATCGGATGGACGACGTTCATGATTTCATCTACCATCATCCTGGCAGCCGGCTCTATGTTCATCCTCTGGCTGGGCGAGCGCATCACTGACAAGGGTATTGGTAACGGTGTCTCAATGATCATTATGTTGGGTATCATCGCCCGTCTGCCTCAGGCTTTCGGCCAGGAGGCTGTAAGCCGTCTGAACAATCTCAGCGGCGGCGGTCTGGTGATGTTCCTCATCGAGCTTGTCATCCTCTTCCTGGCTATCATCGCCGCTATTATGCTGACGCAGGCCACCCGCAAAGTGCCTGTGCAGTATGCCAAGCGTGTGATGAATGGGCAGCAGATAGGCGGTGCACGTCAGTACATCCCCCTGAAGCTGTTCGCAGCCAATGTGATGCCTATCATCTTCGCACAGGCTATCATGTTCCTGCCTATCACTCTGATGCAGGGTTTCAGCGATGGCCAGAACCCCTCTGCTCTGCTGATGGCTCTCTCCGACCATCGCAGCTGGGCTTACAACGTAGTGTTCGCTCTTCTCATCATCCTCTTTACCTATCTTTACACGGCAATCACAATGAATCCCGTGCAGATGGCAGAGGATATGAAGCGCAACAACGGCTTCATCCCGGGCGTACGTCCGGGCAAGGATACTGCCAACTACATCGACGACGTGATGTCGCACATCACGCTGCCGGGCTCCATCTTCTTGGCTTTCATCGCATGTATGCCTGCTTTCGCCGGCCTGCTGAATGTGACGCCTGAGTTCGCCCAGTTCTTCGGTGGTACATCGTTGCTCATTCTGGTGGGTGTCGTCCTCGACACACTCCAGCAGATCGAGAGTCATCTGCTCATGCGTCACTACGACGGCCTGCTCGAGTCGGGTCGCATCCGTGGACGTGGCGGAATGAGTGCCTACTAAACATTAGAGGAGTATCTGAAAGATGATATTTCTGAAGACAGAAGACGAAATTGAACTGATGCGGGCTGCCAATCAGTTGGTAGCAGCCACTCTGGCCGAGGTGGCCAAGGCCATCCGCCCGGGAGTGACAACCGCTCAGCTCGATCGTCTGGCTGAAGAGTTCATCCGCGATCATGGTGCAGAGCCTACCTTCAAAGGCTTCCCTAACCCCTATGGAGGACCTTTCCCTGGGAGTATCTGCACGTCGGTCAACGAAGTGGTAGTGCATGGAGTCCCCGGCGAGGACACAGTCCTTCGCGACGGCGACATAATCTCAGTGGACTGCGGTACGCTCCTGAACGGCTACAATGGCGATTCTTGCTACACATTCCAAGTGGGTGAAGTAGCAGAGGATGTCCGCCAGCTGCTGAGGACGACCAAAGAGTCGCTCTACAAAGGCATAGCAACCGCAGTGGCAGGCCATCGCATCGGCGACATTGGATTTGCTGTGCAGACCCACTGTGAAGCCCAAGGCTACGGAGTCGTACGTGAGTTCGTAGGGCACGGCATAGGCCGTGCCATGCACGAAGACCCGCAAGTGCCTAACTACGGGCAGCGTGGTAATGGCAAGCAAATCAAGAATGGTCTCTGCATTGCCATCGAGCCTATGATAGCAATGGGCACCCACGAAGTATATATGATGCCCGACAAGTGGACCATCAAGACGCGTGACGGACGCCCCGCAGCTCACTTCGAACACACTATTGCCATCCACAATGGCAAGACCGATATCCTCTCATCCTTCGAGGAGGTAGAACGTATCGAAGCTGAAAGGGCACAAAGCCTTTAGTCACTCTTCAACTCATAAAGTCAGAACTTACCAACTCAGAAACTCAATTGCACAGTATGGCAAAACAATCCGCTATCGAACAAGACGGGCAGATTATCGAAGCCCTCTCCAATGCTATGTTCCGCGTAGAACTGGAGAATGGTCACCAGATTACAGCTCACATCTCAGGGAAGATGCGTATGCACTACATTAAAATACTTCCTGGCGACAAGGTGAAGGTAGAGATGAGCCCGTATGACCTCACAAAAGGTCGCATCGTATTCCGATTCAAATAAAAAGCAATAATATGAAAACAAGAGCATCCCTTAAGAAGCGCACCCCCGACTGTAAGATTGTACGTCGCAAGGGCCGTCTGTATGTGATTAACAAGAAAAACCCTAAGTTCAAAGCACGTCAGGGTTAGGCTAATCGAAAATAAACGTAACTATTAGATATGGCAATAAGAATTGTTGGTGTCGATTTGCCTCAGAACAAGCGAGGCGAAATCGCTTTGACCTATGTCTACGGCATCGGTCGCAGTAGCGCAGCAAAGATTCTCGAGACCGCAGGTGTCGACAAGGACATCAAGGTAAAGGACTGGACCGACGAACAGGCCGGTAAGATTCGTGAGGTAATCGCTGCCGATTATAAAGTAGAGGGTGATCTCCGCTCCGAGATTGCAATGAACATCAAGCGCCTGATGGATATCGGCTGCTACCGCGGCGTCCGTCATCGTAACGGTCTCCCCGTGCGCGGCCAGAGCACTAAGAATAATGCCCGCACACGCAAGGGTAAGAAGAAGACCGTTGCTAACAAGAAGAAGGCCACGAAGTAATTGATAATTGATAATCGAATATTAATATGGCAAAGAAAACAGTTGCAGCAAAGAAAAGAAACGTGAAGGTTGATGCCCTGGGCCAGCTCCATGTGCACAGTTCCTTCAACAATGTCATCGTTTCACTTGCCAACAGCGAGGGTCAGGTCATCTCTTGGTCCAGCGCCGGCAAGATGGGTTTCCGTGGTTCTAAGAAGAACACGCCCTACGCCGCTCAGATGGCCGCTCAGGATTGCGCAAAGATTGCTTATGACCTCGGTCTCCGCAAGGTAAAGGCTTACGTCAAGGGTCCCGGCAATGGCCGCGAGTCAGCTATCCGCACTATCCATGGTGCCGGCATTGAGGTCGTAGAAATCATCGACGTCACTCCGCTTCCCTTCAACGGATGCCGCCCCCCGAAGCGCCGTCGCGTGTAATATTATGCGTTATATCGTAATAACGTAATATCGCAAAAAAACGAAATTATTTTAATAGATTATGGCAAGATATACAGGTCCAAAGTCAAAGATCGCCCGCCGCTTCGGCGAGGCTATATTCGGTCCAGACAAGGTGTTGTCAAAGCGCAACTTCCCCCCGGGCCAGCACGGCAACAATCGTCGTCGCAAGACCTCCGAGTACGGTGTCATGCTTGCTGAGAAGCAAAAGGCTAAGTACACCTATGGCGTACTCGAGAAGCAGTTCCGCAATATGTTTGAGAAGGCTGCCCGCACCAATGGCATTACCGGTGAGATCCTCCTCCAGAACCTCGAGTGTCGTCTCGACAACGTAGTGTTCCGCCTTGGCATCGCTCCCACCCGCGCCGCAGCGCGTCAGCTCGTCAGCCACCGCCACATCGTTGTCGACGGTAAGGTTGTGAACATCCCCTCCTTCAGCGTTAAGCCCGGCCAGATCGTCGGTGTACGTGAGAAGGCCAAGAACCTCGAGGTCATCACCGCAGCTCTCGCTGGCTTCAACCACAGCAAATATCCTTGGATAGAGTGGGACGAGGCCCAGAAGGCAGGCAAGCTCCTCCACAAGCCCGAGCGCGCTGACATTCCCGAGAACATTAAGGAACAATTGATCGTTGAGTTGTACTCTAAATAAGAAATAGTTATGGCGATATTAGCATTTCAAAAACCCGATAAGGTGTTAATGGTGGAGGCCGACGACAAATACGGCAAGTTCGAATTTCGTCCGTTGGAGCCCGGCTTCGGTATTACCGTAGGTAATGCTCTTCGCCGTATTCTGCTTTCTTCACTCGAAGGCTATGCCATCAATACCATCCGTATCGACGGCGTAGAACATGAGTTCGCTTCTGTCCCCGGCGTTAAGGAAGACGTGACAAACATGATCCTCAACCTCAAGCAAGTGCGTTTCAAACAAGTCGTTGAAGAGTTTGAGAGCGAGAAGGTCAGCGTCAGCGTAGAGAACACAACAGTGTTCACAGCCGGCGATTTCAACAAGTACCTGACAGGCTTTGAGGTCCTCAACCCCGACCTCGTCATCTGCCACCTCGACCCGAAGGCAACCCTGAAGATGGAAATCTCCGTCAACAAGGGCCGCGGCTATGTCCCCTCAGAGGAGAACCGCGAGTTCTGCACCGACGTGAATGTTATTCCCATCGACTCTATCTACACGCCAATCCGCAACGTCAAGTATCAGGTAGAGAATTTCCGCGTGGAGCAGAAGACCGACTACGAGAAACTCATCCTCGAGATCACCACCGATGGTTCCATCCACCCGAAGGACGCCCTCAAGGAAGCCGCCAAGATCCTCATCTACCACTTCATGCTCTTCTCCGACGATAAGATCACGCTCGAGAATATCGACGCCGAGGGTAACGAAGAGTTCGACGAGGAAGTGCTGCATATGCGACAGCTCCTCAAGACAAAGCTCGTCGACATGGATCTCTCCGTACGTGCGCTCAACTGCCTCAAGGCAGCCGACGTAGAGACACTCGGAGACCTCGTGCAGTACAACAAGACCGACCTCCTCAAGTTCCGCAACTTCGGTAAGAAATCGCTCACCGAGCTTGATGATTTGCTCGAGAGTCTGAATCTGTCGTTTGGAACTGACATTTCAAAGTATAAATTAGAAAAAGAATAACAATGAGACACGGAAAGAAATTCAACCACCTGAGCCGTACTGCATCTCATCGCGACGCCATGCTTTCCAATATGGCCGTCTCCTTGATAATGCACAAAAGAATCACTACGACTCTCGCCAAGGCCAAGGCTCTCAAGAAATTCGTTGAGCCCCTGCTGACCAAGGCAAAGCAGGATACCACCAACGCACGTCGCGTGGTATTCAGCCATCTTCAGGACAAGCACGCCATCACCGAGCTGTTCCAGAACATCAGCCCGAAGATTGCCGACCGTCCAGGTGGCTACACTCGCATCATCAAAACAGGCTTCCGTAAGGGCGATATGGCTCCCATCTGTTTCATCGAGCTCGTAGACTTCGATGAGAACATGGCTAAGGCCCAGAAGAAGGCTACACGCACACGTCGCAGCCGCAAGAGCAGCGCTGCCGAAGCTCCCGTAGCTGAAGCTCCCGCCGAGGAAGCCGCAGAAGCACCAGCCGAAGAGGCAACTGCTGCAGCCGAATAATTCTAAATTGCTATACCAACCGAAAAGGGCAACCCGCGAGGGCTGCCCTTTTCAGTTGGTGTCGGAGCTATGAACACCCGGAAATCCCTCGCGCGCGTACATATTATAATATACGTGCGCGCACGCGACACAGAGGAAATGGCGCTTTCAAGGTTATAAGCCCCAAACATGCGTATTTCAGCACTTTTTTATGTGGAAACGCCCCAAATACGGCTTTTTTTCAATATTTCTCGCATTTTTTTATAAACTTTTTTTGGTGAGAATGAAATTATGTGTACATTTGCACCGAATTAGACATCCATCTCTGCCGGAGAGATGGGTATAACGACGTGAAGAAGTAGGGATTTCTGGCGAGAGACCCTGCGTTCTCCGCGCTAAAGCTGGGTAAAAGGAGGCCCATTAAAGCTATACGAAACAGAAAAGAGCGATTAACCCAATCCACCTACGCCCGGCGGCCCGCTGCCGCAGGCTGCTAAGCAAAAGTGAATTTACCACAGAAGAACAAAGTATTAATTAATCAATAACCCTTTATTTAAAGTTTTACACTTATGTACAGAAAATTTTTAAGCGCTATCTTGTTCGGGGCACTTACCATTGCTTCGACAAGTACGTTCGTGTCATGTAAGGACTATGATGACGACATCGATGCCCTTAACGCACGCGTTGACGCCAATGACAAGGACAATCTGGCACTTCACACAGCTCTCGCTGATGCAGAGAATGAGCTGAAGAATCTCAAAAAAGATCTTGCTGACCAGGTTACCCGTCTTGACGGTCTTGTGGCTACTGCTCAGAGTACTGCAAACGATGCTCTGAAACTTTCACAGGAGAATGAGAAAGCTATTGCCAACGAGATTGTTCGCGCAACAGCTGCCGAGGCTGCTCTTGAGGTTCGCATCAAGGATCTCGAGGAGAAGGTTATTCCCGAGCTCCGTCAGCTGATTAAGGATCTTCAGGACAACAAGCTCGACAAGAAGACTTTCGAAGATGAGCTCGTTAAGATCTATGGCCGCATGGAAGCTATCGAGACCGATCTCGGCAAGGCCCTCAAGGACATCGAGTCTCTTCAGCAGGGTCTGAAGGACGAGATTGCTGCCCGCGAAGCTCTTGGTCGCGACCTCGAAGAGCAGAAGGAGATCATCAAGAAGCACGGCGAGCGTCTCGACGACCTCGAGAATAAGGTTGTGCCTGAACTCCGTGAGCTCATCAAGAAGCTCCGTGAGGACTACGAGGCTGACGTGAAGCGTATTGATGAGGATATCACTAAGCTTACTGCACGCGTTAAGGCCAATGAGGACGACATCGCAACCCTGAAGGAGGATGTCAAGAAGATTAACGAAGAATTGACCAAGATCAATGACAAACTCAATGAGCTGAACGTCCTGATCCTCCGCTCACTTCGTAGCCTCGTCTTTATCCCCGACTTCTACTATTTCGGTATCGAAGCCACTGAGCTTTCTGGCGTGTACTACAAGTATTGGAGAATTGAGGATATGCCCGAGGTAAGCGCTGATAAGGCCGATCCTACTTGGGATGATGGTACTAAGGTTTATTGCTACGACCACAAGGGCCACAAGGCAGAGCGCAAGGAAGACTTCCTTGTTGAGAACTTCGTAGCTCGCTACCACCTTAACCCCTCCAGCGCTGACTTCAGCAAGCTGACTGTTGACAACTTCGCAGTCCTCTCTGGTGACCGTGAATATCGCACCAAGGCTGCTGCCACCGATAAGAAGAATAGCAACATCACTGTTGCCAGCTTCGATCCCGAGGCTGACGTCAAGAATGGCGACCTCTTCCTGAACCTCAGCATCACTGATCCAGAGAAGATTAAGGCTATCGGTCACATCGAGGACGGTCTCTTCGTTGCTGATGACGAGCAGGTGACTGTCTTCGCTACTGAGGTAACTCTGAACGATGAGATGAAGAATACCGTTACTTCTGACTATGCAGCTCTTCTTGCTACCACTTATATCAATGGTTATCGTCTGGCTCACACCGACAAGGGTGATACAGATGTTAAGATCAAGGGCCTCAACCAGTCTTACACTGGTGTTGTCAACAACACTGACGTTGTAGATCCCACACCTGGTCACGAGAAGATTGTCTGCAGACCTTGTGGCGTAAGTCAGGTTCCCAACCGTCACCTCTTCACCGATGCTGATGAGACTGTTTATGGTCTTGAGGATCAAGTTGTGACTCTTCAGGAACAGGAACTTGTTGCTGCCATCAATGCAGATCCTTCCACTACCACCGCTCAGGATGTCGTTGTTTGGAACAGCACCATCAACCTCTCCAAGCTTGCTGAGGTTCACCGCCTCGGCGATGACAATACTCCCGAGTCTCTCGTGAAGGCTGCTGACATGGAGAAGAACGGCTTCGAAATCCGCTTCGAGCTCACTGGTCTCTTCATGAAGAAGAATGCTACCTCCGAGTCCGCTCACGCTGCTATCCAGAAGAACGACAAGGGTGAGTACATCCTTCGTCCTCAGCTCCCTGAGATGACTTATCAGGAGGATGGTCAGAATGTCGGTAAGGCTGCCGTTTACGGCGCTACCAAGCAGGATCGCACTACTATCGGTCGTACTCCTCTGGTTCGTGTACTCCTCGTTGACACCAAGCACAACGACCACGTCCTCGACTATGGTTACATCCGTCTCGTCATCGTGAATGACAATCCTGAGGTTGTTGTTCCTACTCGTGAGTTCGTCACTGTTGAGTACACCACAGGCTTCAGCGCTGACTACGAGTACTCTGACTGCAACAAGCCTTCTGGCGAAGCTCAGAACTGGGATCAGAAGTGGGGTTCGTTCGAGAACGATATCTACAACTTGTTCAGCCTCTCACAGGTAGACTTCGAGAATAAGTATGTAGCTGAATACGCTAACGCTCCCGAGCTGAAGCAGTATGAGGTTAAGCTTGTCAATGGCAAGTATCAGCCCACTCGTAAGGAGCTTGCTGCTGCTGACTACATTGGTAAGATCCAGGTCCGCGAGGGTGACGATGTTGGTCCAGGTACCAAGACCGACGTTATCACATGGAACATCACTTCTGACGAGATGACTCAGATCGGCCAGAAGGGTGGTGTTAAGGATCCCACACGTGCTATCAAGTACACTGTTAAGGATGGTGAAGACCTCGGCACATACAAGGATATCTATGTAATCCTCAAGGCTGGTGAGTTCACCTCTAAGAAGGTTGCTGATCAGAAGCCTACCGTTACTGGTAAGTTCGATGCAAACAAGATTAAGGAGTACTGGTATGATGAGAACACTCAGAAGGCTAAGAACACACTCCATGAGGCTCACCTGAATGTTCCTTCACCTGAAGACTGGATCAGCACATGGGGCGAGAGCCGTACATGTCCGTTCGAGTTCCTCCTCAGCTCTGACTTTAACAACAACTACATCCTCAACGAGACCAACCTTGCTCAGTACATCCAGGTTGACGATCCTACGCCCAACAAGCTCTACGCAATCAGCAAGGCTGAGAAGACTTTCGGCTTCGTAGTTCTCTCTGCTGAGAAGGACGGCTTCAAGGCTAATAATAAGGCTAAGGGTTATTCTGGTAAGACCTATACACTGTATGTTGATGAGTACAACCAGACAGCTAACTGGGGCCTCTATGCATACGTAAACAGCAAGCGTGACGCTGAGCTCGTAGCTTATCTCGAGTACGACGACGCTGATGTCCAGAACATCAACCACGTGAAGATTGTCCTGAACAAGGCTACTCACCGCGACGATCACATCAACAGCTATGCTGAGGACCTCCTCAACTACAAGGCTCACAACGATCTCAACGACGATCTCCTGAAGGTTATCCTTGGTATCGGTCTGAAGTGGAATGGCGACTGCCCGTTCGAGGCTGAGATTCCTGCCTTCCAGGTACGCTTCCTCCGCCCAATCAATATGTTCAGCGAAGGCATGCAGGTTCAGGATGCTGCTAACACCACGCAGATCTTCCCGCTCTATGACCTCGTACGCTTTACCGATTGGCGCGAGCAGTGGAACCCGACAGAAGCTTCTACTCAGAACAAGGCTCGTCGCGACCGCGTAGTGCCCGATGGCGGTAAGTACATCGTTGACTACTGGTACTACTACAACATCAAGCACATCATCATTGGTAATGCAACTGAGGTTATCGATCCCGCTCAGGAGACCGCCCTCAACGACATCATGCATACCAACATGAACGGCAACGATATCACGAAGACCATCCTGGCTCGCGTATCTAACAATGTTGAGTTCACTTATGTTCCCGCCGACGCTACAACGGGTGCTGACGCTGAAATCGGCGATCCCGCTTACTACGGCAGCATCAAGTACACCAACAACCGTTCTACTGTTGATGAGTTCGACGTAACAGTGCCCATCACCGTATGCTACGAGTGGGGTCACCTCTACCAGGATGTTACCATCCACGTAGTGAAGACTCTTGAGAACACCACCGTTAAGGTTCGTCGTTAATCCCGCCAACCGCTAAACAATAAAAGGGAGGAGGAGTGTTAGTCTCCTCCTCCCTTTCTACTTTTAAAGAACATTTCTCATTAACCCCCTTTTATAATGAAATCACGCATTTTCCTTTGCACACTCCTTCTCGGCCTGCTCTTCGTGGGCTGCCGTAACAAGGAGTCAAAGGCTTCCTACATTCCGCCAGCCTCAATGGATTATTCAGGCGCAGACACTACTGAGATTCTGAACCTTGTCAACCAGTACATCTCTTGTCTCAACAATCATGACTATGATGGTATGGCGGATATGCTTTATTATCTTCAGGATAGCCGCGTTTATCCCTATGAAGGCGCTAAACGAGATAGTCTTATCCGTGGCTTAAAGGAGATCCCAATCTATGCAGCAAAGCTCTATAGTATCTCTCTCCGTAGCAATGTCAACAATGAAGTTGGTATCCTTGTCCAGCTTATCGAGAATGGAGATCTGGAGAATGAAATCGGAGTCAGTAAGCTCTATCTCAATCCTATAATAATCAAAGATAAATGGTATCTCACCCTTCTTGACGTTAACGCAGAGGGTGTTGTTAGATAAATGAAACATCTGGTGAATTATATCCTGCCGCTTATGGCTGTGGCCTTACTCTCAGCCACTGCTTCATGCAGGCATGGCAATGAAAAGCTTGCTCATGGGGCTTTAATCCAGTTCGAGGACACTATTCTCGACCTTGGCGACGTACCCCTTACAGAAATTCAGCATTTCAGCTTTCGTTTCACCAATGTTGGCGATTCCGGTCTTGTGCTATTGGGCGTACAACCCGACTGCAACAGCTGCACGAAAGTGGAATTCCCTTCCGATACTATTCCGCCTGGTGGCAGTGAAGAGATACATGTAACTTTTGACGGGTCTGAACGTTTTATCCATGGCCCTCACCAGTTCTACATCCATGTCCATAGCAATTCTGCCAAAGCATACCAAGACCTTGAGTTCAGAACAGACTTTTTATAGTACATTATAAGTAATATCCCGATGAGAAAGCCCTTACTCTTCATCCTTCTCTTTGTTTCTTCCCTGCTTTCAGCGCAGCAGCAAGCTATCATCACTCAGACAGATGGTACTAAGTTGATTATTCCTGTTTGGAAAATTGACAATATCAGTTTCCAAGACTCTGAGAAGCTCGACGCTCCTGCACCTCCCTCTGCTGTGGATCTTGGGCTGAAGAGTGGAATACTTTGGTCTCCATGGAACATTGGTGCCACTTCAGAGACTGAAGTTGGCTTCCTTCTCGGCTGGGGTAATCACGATTCCACAAACCTCTCTACAGACCTGAAATATTTCCCCACACCTACGGCCACAAAGAATATCTCAAATACCGAGTTTGACGTTGCCAAATACTACTGGGGCTCTGATGATCCTCTCTGGCACATGCCCACGCTTGAGGACTTTCAGGAACTTATGTCGCTCAAGTGGGAGTGGGACGCAGAGAAAAGAGCGTATAAGATCAGCAACCCCGATGCTGAGGATGAGTCTGTGCGCGAGAACTACATTTATCTGCCCGTCACGGGACAGCGCATCGGCGAAGCCGAGGCGGACTCAACAGACTTTGGCTTCTATTGGTCTGGTAGCGTTGCAAAGAATGATTCTGCCTCATACCTCCGAACAACCATCGACGAAAGCGGAGACAATGGCGGAAATGATGATGAGGAACAACCTGTTGTTGATGGTGACGAAGAAAACAGCGGTGAGGATGTTGATGAGCCAGACGTTGTGGCACCTACTTTCTGGCAGCTGCTCAATGGCTTCCGAGCTCGTCACTTCGCCGTACGCCCAGTTTATGGCAAATATAGAGTGCCGGTAACGGTTAGCTCGGACGATGCTGAGGTTGAACATCTGCAGGCCACGATTACGGTTACTGTCGAAGGACAGGCAGACAATGTCAAATACTATATCATTTATTCTAAGGTCGACGACCTCAGCGAGTCAACGGCTTATAAGAGTGAAGAGTATAGTATAAATGCTCTCGACGGCACTTTCAAGGAGCGCGTTACCATCAAGAATTTAGAGTATGACACAAAATATTTTTATCGTGTAGTAGCCGTTGTCGGTCCTGACATGGTTGAAGAAAATGCGACCCACGAGTTTGTGACCGAGCCAGACAACCGAATCGTAGATCTTGGATTGAGCGTGAAGTGGGCTCGATGGAATGTCGGCGCGGAAGCCGAGAATGAAGTTGGATACCATGTCCGCTGGGGCGCTCTGAACGAGACCGACAACTACTATAACGAGGCTGTTGACATCAGCGGTAACCCCCTCTATGATATCGCAACAAGCGAGTGGGGCGGAGAATGGCGTATGCCTACTAAGGAAGAGTATGAAGAACTCATTAAATATTGCAAGGTAGAATTAGATAACGTCGGAGGCATCAATGGTGTACGTTTCTCCAGGAACGGCGACTCTATCTTCATGCCATTTGGCGGCATCCGTTCTGGTTCTCGCATCGGTAATCACAACACAAAGGGTTTCTATTGGATAAGCAGTGGCTATTCTGCCGTGGCTGAATTTCTTAAGATAGAAGATGTCATTTATTCAGACTGGTACCTCTTCCACACCTACGAAAAAGGTCTTGGCCTGACGGTGCGCCCAGTCTACGGGAAGAACGACAAGAACAATTTTATTGTCAATCCCGACGACCCGAACAATGACGACCCTAATAATGACGATCCGAACAATGACGACCCCAACAATAATGAGGAGCCAGAGAATCCACGCGACGATGTGGAGATGGTTGATCTCGGCCTTACCTCTGGCACGCTTTGGGCCAACAAGAATATAGGTGCCGAGAGCGTTTCCGACTATGGTTCGTTCTATGCTTGGGGTGAAACGGAGACAAAATCCACGTACCTGCTTACCAACTATTCTCATTATAATGAAGGCTACGATACTTTTGACAGCCCGTACAGGGGTGTCAAGGGTATTCAGGGAACAGAACAGGATGTGGCACACATCCAATGGGAAGGTGACTGGGTTATTCCCTCACCAACTCAATTTGAGGAACTTGTGGATGAATGTACATGGGAGTGGAATAACGCCGTGCCAGGCTACAAAGTGAAGTCCAAGAAGAACAGCAACTACATTTTCCTGCCCACAACAGGATACTATAGCGGCTCAAGTCGCACGGCTCAGATACGAGGCTACTACTGGACATCGTCGCTCTATCTCTTCCCCGCCGACTGGAATAAGGCGAAGCAGGCCATGGAGTTTGTCATAGCCCAAGCCGAGGATGATGCCGACAAGCACTATCAAGTAAATGCGGCTCGCCAGAATGGTCTGGCCATACGTCCTGTTATACTAACGAAATAAGCTACAACTGATGAGATACATAAAGTCTTTATTAATTATTCTTGTCTGTTCCTTCCTTTGTCTGACAGCATATGCTGTTGGTGGGCATAAGTTGTTCATCCTTCTCATAGACGGCAAATCAGATGCCTTCTTATTGAAGGAGAAACCGGTGGTGACCTTCGACGGTGAGAGCGTTCACATTAAGAGTGCTCAGATGGAAACCACTATGCCCTATAAATATAAAGATGTTGAGAAGTTCTACTTCGATGTCGTCCAGGATGAGATTATAGACTCGACGCAAGTTGACCCGAAACCAGTTGACCCCGATGCCATAGATGAGCTGAAGGATGAGAACAAACCTGAGCAGGTCCTTACTTTCGCCTACGACGGCCGTACGGTGCAGATAAAGGGACTGGGTAATGCGCCGAAGGTGGCGGTATTCAACACCACAGGCGTGCGCATGCAGCCCCGCATGAACATCACTTCCACTGCCGTAACGTTCTCCGTCGCCGACATGCCCGCAGGCATCTATGTGGTACGCGCTGGCGACAGGTCGTTCAAGATAATAAAGAAATGAAGAAGATAATAATCATAATTGCTGCTGCAGCCCTGCTTCTGCCATCGTGCAAGGGCGGGCTGATGGGTGCCTTCTCCGGCGCCGACAGCACGTCAGTGGCCGACAGCGACTCACTGGCTCCGCGTGTGCTCACGTCGGTGTTCGGGCATATCCCGGGCATCTACGAGGCTGAGATGCGGGCTATCACCGAGCAGGCGCGGGCAGAGGCCGGCAACAATGCCGACAACATACGCGGCATCATGGCCAATCTGGCCGACTCCGCCTATCAGGTGGCTGAGGAGAAGGCGATGAGCGAGATCGTCAGCATGCAGGGCGGCATCATCCGCTGCACGGCCGACGAGGGGCTGCCCTACAAGGTGGCGCCCGAAGCGTCGGTGCTCACCGTGCTGCTGCCGAAGCTGCAGAACGTAGGCGGCGAGGAGCGCGTCTTCCTGCAGATGGAGTTCACGCCCGACAGTGTGGCCAGTAAGGCATACTACGTACTCACGGGCAGCGAGGGTAAGATAGCCACAGGCACCATAGCCTTGCCTCTGACGAAAGAGCCGACGAAGGTCACAGCCGTCATCGTGGCCCCCAACGCCCCTGCCAAATACCTCGAGGCCTGCTCCGAGATCCACTTCACCGACCAGAAGACCTACACCAAGCTGCGTGAGTTCGTCAAGGACCGCCAGAAGATATGGCGCGCAACGTACGCCAAGGAGCTGGGGATAGAGATTGAGGAGGATTGAAGATTGAAGATTGAAAATTGAGAATTGTAAAAAGAAATATCGAGATAAATAGAAAAGAGTATTAACTTTAAAGACAACGAAAATCAATTATTAACCCTTTATTAAAAACAAAACGGAAATGAAAAAGTTTATGTTTTTGGCAGCAATGCTGTTTGCTGCATTCACCACGGCTTCCGCTCAGGAGGACCAGGTAATCGAAGAGTTCCAGCCCCACTGGTTCCTGCAGCTGCAGGGCGGCGGTGCCTACACCCTCGGTGAGGCCAAGTTCAAGGATCTCCTCTCTCCTGCAGCCCAGGTGGCCGTAGGCTATCAGTTCAACCCCGTGCTCGGTCTGCGCCTGCAGGGTAGCGGCTGGGAGAGCAAGGGCGGTTGGGTAAGCCACCCCAAGGTAGACTACAAGTGGAACTACGCCAGCGCAGGTCTCGACCTGAAGGTCAGCCTCACAAACCTCATCGGTGGCTGGAAGCCCAAGCGTTTTCTCAACATGGGCCTTATCCTCGGCGGTGCAGCCAATATCGCATGGAACAACGACGAAGCTCAGGATCTTCAGGCTGTCCTGGCTGATATGCCTCCTGTGTTCGATAAGGACGGCTACACCCACGAGCTCGAATATCTGTGGGACGGCACGAAGGTTCGCCCTGTCGGCCGCGTAGGTCTTGACTTCGACTTCCGCTGTTCCGACCGCGTAGCCATCACCCTCGAAGGCAACGCCAACGTCATCTCCGACAAGTACAACTCGAAGAAGGCCGAGAAGAAGATGAAGGCAGACTGGTACTTCAACGCCCTGCTTGGTGTGAAGGTTGCCCTCGGTCCCACCGTGAAGCGCACCATCATCCCCGCTCCCGTCATCGAGGAGCCCGCTCCCGTCGTTGAGGAGCCGAAGCCCGTTGTCAAGCCCGAGCCCGTCAAGAAGCCCGAGATGCGCACCGAGATCTTCTACGCTATCCGCGAGACCGTTGCCGTCGGCACCGAGGCTGCCAAGCTCGAGAACCTTATCGCCTTCCTGAAGGCTAACCCCGAGACGAAGGTCAGCGTTACCAGCTATGCCGACGCCGGCACCGGTAACCCGAAGATCAACCAGATGTACGCTTCGAAGCGCGCCGAGAACGTTGCCAAGGCTCTCACCGAGGCTGGCATCGACGCAGCCCGCATCACCGTCGACAGCAAGGGTGACACCGTTCAGCCCTTCGCTGAGAACGACAAGAACCGCGTCAGCATCGCTATCGCAAAGTAATTTGGATTAGAGATTAGAGCTTTTTGGTTTTAATTTAGTCTTTAATCCTCGAATATTTAAAAAAAGAGGCCCGCCATGTAACGGCGGGTCTTTTTTTTTGTTAACTTTGCGGCGCAGTATATCGAGCGGGCCATTTTTCCGGTCTGCTAACACATTATTCATACAATGGAACAGAACGAACGAATGCAGTTGCCTGAGAACGCCTTCCGCGAGATGCGCGAGGGCGAGCAGTATGAACCTCTTATGAGCCCAGAGCGCGAATATCCTGAGGTGAACGCTTGGAGCGTGTCGTGGGGCATCGTCATGGCCGTGCTCTTCTCGGCCGCAGCCGCCTACCTCGGCTTGAAAGTCGGTCAGGTCTTCGAGGCCGCGATTCCCATCGCCATCATCGCAGTTGGCTTGAGCACTGCCGCACATCGTAAGGGCGCGTTGGGCGAGAATGTCATCATCCAGAGTATCGGTGCCTCGTCTGGTGTCATCGTGGCTGGTGCCATCTTCACTCTGCCAGCGCTCTATATCCTGCAGGCCAAATACCCCGACATCACAGTCAATTTCATGCAGGTGTTCCTTGCCTCACTGCTTGGCGGCTGCCTTGGCATCCTCTTCCTCATTCCTTTCCGCCGCTATTTCGTCAAGGAGATGCATGGCAAGTACCCCTTCCCCGAGGCCACGGCTACAACGCAGGTGCTTGTTAGCGGCCAGCAGGGTGGCTCACAGGCCCGTCCTCTCATCTGGGCGGCCGCTGTCGGCGGACTGTATGACTTTATCGTGTCGACCTTCGGCTGGTGGCACGAGACTCTCTCCACCCGCATGACGACCTGGGGCGAGGCCGTGGCACAGAAGGCCAAGCTCACCTTCTCGATCAACACCGGCGCTGCCGTTCTCGGCCTGGGCTATATCGTAGGTCTGAAGTACGCCGCCATCATCTGTGCCGGCAGCCTGTTCGTATGGTGGTTCCTTATCCCCCTGTTGGGTATGACTACAGTCGACAGCGTCATGCTCTCGCAGATGGATCCCCAGTATATCTTCACCAACTATGCCCGCTACATAGGCATCGGCGCTATTGCCATGGCCGGTGTCATCGGCATCGTCAAGAGCTGGGGCGTCATCAAGAGCGCTGTAGGTCTGGCCGGCCGCGAGCTTCGCGGCAAGGGCAAGGATGTCGCCGCTGCGACGCTCCGCACTGACCGCGACCTGAACATGCGTTTCCTTGCGATTGCCGTCATCGCAGCCCTTGCTGTCGTGTTCGTCTTCTTCTATTTCGGCCTAATCCACAATCTGGCTCAGGCTCTCGTTGCATGGCTTGTGGTTACGTTGATAGCCTTCCTTTTCACCACTGTAGCTGCCAACGCTATTGCCATTGTGGGCACTAATCCCGTCTCGGGCATGACGCTCATGACGCTTATCATCGCTTCAATCGTTCTCGTAGCCGTGGGTCTGAAAGGCACCAGCGGCATCGTAGCCTCGATGGTTATCGGCGGTGTCGTGTGCACGGCGCTGTCTATGGCCGGCGGTTTCATCACCGACCTTAAGATCGGCTATTGGCTTGGCACTACTCCTGCCAAGCAGGAGACGTGGAAGTTCCTCGGCACGCTCGTCTCGGCGGCCACCGTGGGCGGCGTCATCATCATCCTCAACAAGACCTACGGCTTCACGGGTGAGCACGCTCTCGTAGCTCCTCAGGCCAACGCCATGGCCGCAGTCATAGAACCCTTGATGATGGGGCAGGGCGCCCCCTGGACTCTTTATGGCGTCGGTGCCGTTCTGGCCCTGTTGCTTAATGTCCTCGACGTGCCCGTGTTGGCCTTTGCCCTCGGCATGTTCATCCCCTTGGAGCTTAACGTACCCCTTGTCGTAGGCGGTGCTGTTCACTGGCTTGTCTCCCACCGCTCTGCCGATGCAACCATCAACAAAGCGCGCAGCGAGCGCGGCACCCTGATTGCCAGCGGCTTCATAGCCGGCGGCGCACTGATGGGCGTTGTCGCTGCTCTGCTCAGGTTCCTCGAAGTGAACCTCGTCAACGAGGCCTGGATGGCCAATCCCCTTTCGGAGGTGCTCTCGATAGTCGCCTATGTGCTCCTGATTATATATATGGTCGTTGCAAGCGTGCGGGCGAAGGAGTAATATGGCGGCATCCAGAACCCTTAAGGGTTATGCGCCGAACCCTTAAGGGTTATTGCCAAAACCCTTAAGGGTTTTCCACGAAACCCTTGACCCTTTTCCTGCGGAGCCTTGAGCATTCTGAAAACACACGTATAACATTCATTACCTTATAACGATGAAAAGAATATTTTTTGCCTTAGCCCTCGTCACGCTGAGCCTTGCTTCAGTGGCCCAGGAGTGGCAGCGCCTGTCAGCTCCCGTGATGACACCCTGGGGCGAGCAGCTCGACCCCGAGCATGTGTGGCAGGAATACCCACGTCCGCAGCTCGTGCGCCCTGACTGGATGAACCTCAACGGCGTATGGAGCTATTTCCGCCGCGATAACGCTGTTCGCCTTACGGCAGAGCCCGTGGTGAGCCGTTTCAATAAGAGCATACTCGTGCCCTTCGGTGTGGAGTCGGCCCTTTCGGGCATCATGCACTCCGACCTCGGCACCACAGCCAACTCCACGCTGATGTACCGCCGCACGTTCACGCTCACCGATGCGTTCAAGAACCGCCGCGTGCTGCTCCATTTCGGAGCCGTCGACTGGCGCTGCGCTGTCTACGTCAACCGCACGAAGGTTGCAGAGCACGACGGTGGCAACGACCCCTTCACCGTCGACATCACACAGGCACTGCTCCCCGAAGGCGAGCAAGAGTTGCAGGTGGCCGTCTACGATCCCAGCAGCCGAGGCGGCCAGCCGCGCGGCAAGCAGACCACCAACCCCGGCGGCATCTGGTATGTCAGCTGCAGTGGCATCTGGCAGACGGTGTGGCTGGAACCTGTCAACGAGAACTACGTTGAGCGCTACGAAGTCGTCCCCGATGCCGCGAGCGGCACGGTGCGCGTGCGCGTCATCGCCAACAACCCAACGTGCAAGTACCAGCTCATAGCCCGCGACGGAGAGGACATCGTGGCCACCTCTGAGCGCGTGCCCGCCGGCGAGGAGGTGACGCTCGTCATCCCCGACGCCAAACTATGGTCGCCCGACTCCCCCTTCCTCTACAACCTCGACATCGTGCTATGCAATACGGATTGCCAGGAGTGCGACCGCGCCCGCGGCTACTTCGGCCTGCGCACCCTCACGACGGCAATGATCGATGGTCATCCCGCCTTCCTGCTCAACGGCAAGCCCCTCTTCATGTACGGGCCGCTGGATCAGGGCTGGTGGCCTGATGGCCTTCTGACGCCCCCGTCCTACGAGGCTATGATTTATGATCTTCAGACTATCAAGTCGTTAGGCATGAACATGGTGCGTAAGCATATCAAGGTGGAGCCCGACCTCTGGTACGAATGGTGCGACCGCAACGGCCTCATCGTGTGGCAGGACATGCCCAACGGGAGCGAGAGCGGCAACCTCGGCAGCAAGGACGAGCTCCAGCATATCTTCTACTCTGAGAGCGAGCGCATCGTGACGGCCCTGAAGCAACACCCGTGCATCTGCGTCTGGGTGCCCTACAACGAGGGTTGGGGCCAGGATGCTGGCGCCGGTGCCGGTCACACCATGCGTGGCTACCTCGTCGTCCGCAACGCCGATGCCGATCATGGACGCCTGATGAATGCCGCGTCCGGCTGGACCGACTTCCAGATAGGCGACATCACCGATGCCCACAGCTACCCCTCGCCCAACGGCACTTCCAACCCCGGCAACAACCGCGTCAACGTCTGCGGCGAGTTCGGCGGAATAACCTACCTCATCGACGGTCACCTCTGGGCTGGCAGTCAGCAGGTCTACACATCAGTCGACAACAGTCAGGACTATACCGAGCGCTTCAACCAGTACACCTCAGCGCTGCAAAGCCTGCAGCTCGAAAAGGGCCTCTGGGCCGCCGTCTACACGCAGATCACCGACGTAGAGCAGGAAGTCAACGGCATACTCACCTACGACCGCAAGGTCCTGAAAGTGGATGCCGACCAGCTCGCGTCAATCCGCAAGAACGTGGAGCAGACCATCAACTCGCGCCTGAGCGGAGCTACGAGCGTAGTGGCAGCTGCCGACAATGCCACAAACGTTTACTGGCGCTACACCACGGATGAGCCTGCAACCGGCTGGGAACAACCCGACTTCGACGACAGCGCGTGGAAGCGCGGCATGGCAGGCTTCGGCGACATCAGTCAGCCCGCAGCCCGCGTACATACCAAATGGAGCACGCCCGAGATATGGATACGCCGCTCCTTCACCCTCGACGGCATCAGCGCCGCCGACCTCCCTCGCCTCTGCCTGCGCCTGTTCTACGACGAGGATTCTGAGGTCTACATCAACGGCGTACTGGCCTTCAGCATCACAGGCTACAACACCACCTACCAGCTATTCGACATCTCAGAAGCCGCACGCAGGACCCTTAATCTCGACGGAGAGAACGTCATCGCCATACACACTCTGCAGACCAGCGGCGGGCAGTACATAGACGCCGGCTTCAGTCTACGCTCCTACACCCCCAACAGCGAACTCACGCCGCAGCCCATGGCCATGCTTAACCGTCCTGCACCAGCCGAGGATCCGGCCCACGCTTACCTCCTGTGCTATTCCAAGACCACTGACGATAAGCTCTACTATGCCAGCAGTCTCGACGGACAGACGTGGCAAAGCGTCAACGACGGCAAACCCGTCTTCGGCCACGCCGATGGCCAGCCTGCAGTAGTGCGCCCTTTTATCCGTAGGCTGGAGGACGAAAGCGGCACGCCCACCTTCCATCTCGTCTTCGGAGGCTCTGCCGATGCCCCCGGCCTATACCATTTCATCTCCAAGGACCTCGTCACGTGGACTACCGTAGGCCCCGGCGGCGGCCAGGTCAACACCAGCCCTGTCGAAGGTCCTGAGGTGGAACTCGATGCCACTACCGGCTACTATTTCTACTATTGGACAGCTCGCTCCGGCTCAACCTACGTGCCTCAGTGGATTCGCACCAATAACTTCCAGAACTTCACCCGGCCCACGAGCTTCTTCACCCCCGGCTCATCCGTGCGCGACCTCCACGTCTTCAAGACCGACCAGCAGTACATAGCCCTCTATACCGACCCCGACAATCAGGGCCTCTGTATGGCTCAGTCTGCTACAATCAATCCCTCGCGAGGCAAGTTCCGCGATTTCAAGCGCGTATTCCCTAACAGCCGCAAGCTCTTCACGCCGGCAACCTTCCCGTCGTTCGACGGCAAAGGCTGGCTGCTCTTCGGCGCAGAGGACGGCAACCTCGAGTTCTACTGCGCCGCCACGGCCGCAGCCGCCGACCTCACATGGCTTTTCTCTGACTACGCCGTCAGCGGCTTCCCGTCCGATGCCAACGGCGGAAAGGTCCTCGTCGTCAGTCGCGACGAACTGCAGCGCATCACCGACACCATCGTAGGCATAGGCAATCTGCGCGCAGCCAACCCGCACGAAGGTCGCGCCCCAGGCGTCTACACCCTTGCCGGCCAGCGCGTAGGCAATTCAGTATCCAAGGGCATGAGCACAAGTCTGCCTAAGGGCGTATATATCACCGGCGGGCGCAAGGTGCTGGTGAAGTAATGCGGATATCGTGCCAGGGCTGTTAGTCTTGAGCCAAAGAATATTTTAAACATTTCAATAGTCCAACTTATAATTATGTCATTAATCGAGAAAATCATCGCACGGGCGCAGGCCAACCCCCAGCGCATCATTCTGCCCGAGGCTGAAGAGGAACGCACACTCATCGCAGCCGACAAGGCCCTGGCCGACCGCCTGGCCGACCTCATCCTCATCGGTAATCCAGAAAAAGTCTATGCTCTCGCCGAGAAGCACGGCCTGACGCACATAGGCGAGGCCACGCTCATCGACCCCGAGAACTTCGAACGCTCTGAGGAACTGGCCCAACTGCTCTGCGAACTGCGCAAGAGCAAAGGCATGACAATCGAGCAGGCTCGCGAGCTCGTGAAGAACCCGCTATACCTCGGATGCATGATCATCAAGACAGAAGGTGCCGACGGCCAGATCTCAGGAGCACTCTCCACCACTGGCGAGACCCTCCGCCCAGCCCTGCAGATCATCAAATGCTCCCCGGGCATCACCTGCGTCAGCGGAGCCATGCTTCTCATCACCGACCGTCCCGAATATGGCGAGAACGGCGTCCTCGTCGTGGGCGACGTAGCCGTGACCCCCACGCCCGATGCCGATCAGCTCGCACAAATCGCCGTTTGCACAGCCCAGACCGCAAAGAGCGTGGCAGGCTTTGAAGACCCGCGTGTTGCCATGCTCAGCTTCTCCACCAAGGGCTCGGCCAAGCACGAAGTGGTCGACAAGGTCGTTGAGGCTACCCGCCTGGCCAAGGAGCGCTGCCCCGAACTGAAAGTCGACGGCGAGCTGCAGGCCGACGCCGCCCTCGTACCCGCCGTAGGTGAGAAGAAAGCGCCCGGCAGCGCCATTGCCGGCCACGCCAATGTCCTCGTCTATCCCAACCTTGAAGTGGGCAACATCAGCTACAAGCTCGTCCAGCGCCTCGGCGGTGCCATAGCCATCGGACCTATCCTCCAGGGCATTGCCCGTCCCGTCAACGACCTCAGCCGCGGCTGTTCTGTCGACGATATTTACTACCTGATAGCCATCACGGCCTGCCAGGCCATGGACGCTCGCTGAACGCGCGCGTTCAGCGGAGTGAAAAGTGAAAGAATGAAAAGTGAAAAATAAAAGTATCTTTTGCAATGGGACATATCGCACGTCAAGGCATAGATTCACCTCTACATTTAAAGAGTAAATCGTTTGCTGTCGCAATCGTAAGAATGGCGAAACAAAACAATGATTGGCACGTGAATAGCCTATTCCAGCAGATACTGCGTTCTGGCACGTCCATTCATGCCAATGTGCGTGAATCAGAGTTTGCACAAACTTCACCTGATTTCATTACCAAACTCACTATTTCACTCAAGGAAGCCAATGAGACAAAGGGATGGTTAGAAGTCCTGTATGAGGCAGATTGTGTGGACAATTCCACTTTTAACAACCTCTATTCACTATGCAAGGAATTGATTGCCATCCTCGTCGCTTCAATAAAAACAGCAAAGTTAAACAGTCAATTAAAATGATGTGAGAAAGGAAAGCTGTGAGCAGAGGTAACTCTTATTTTTCACTTTTCACTTTTCATTTTTCACTTTTCATTCTTCACTTTTCACTTTTCACTCTTCATTCTTCACTCGTCATTAATAGTGCAATGAAAATACTTGTTCTCAACTGCGGAAGCAGCAGTATAAAATACGCTTTGTACGACATGGCCGACCGCTCAGTCATCACCAGTGGCGGCATCGAGAAAATCGGCTTGCCCGACTCATTCATCAAATATAAGGCCGATGGCCAGAAATTCCAGTTTGAAGCCCCTGTGCCCGAGCACACCGCCGGCGTGCAACTCATCTTTAAGGTGCTTACAGAAGGCGAGCACGCTGTGCTGAGCGACCTCCACGAGCTCAGTGCCGTAGGCCACCGCATGGTCCATGGCGGCGAGAAGTTCCAGAAAAGCGTAGTCCTCACCCCTGAGGTGATGCGCGACTTCGAGGCATGCAACGACCTCGCCCCACTCCACAATCCTGCCAACATCAAGGGCGTCAATGCCGTCAAGGCCCTGCTGCCCGACCTGCCTCAGGTGGGAGTCTTCGACACCGCCTTCCATCAGACCATGCCCGATTACGCCTATATGTACGCCTTGCCCTACGACCTCTATAGGAAATATGGCGTTCGTCGCTACGGCTTCCACGGCACCAGCCATCGCTACGTCTCGGCTCGCGTGCTCGAGTTCCTCGGGATGCCCGTTGAAGGCAGCAAGGTCATCACGTGTCATATTGGCGGTGGCGCCTCCATCGCAGCCGTCAAGGATGGCAAGGTCGTCGACACCTCCATGGGGCTCACCCCGCTTGAAGGCCTGATGATGGGCACTCGCAGCGGCGATATCGATGCCGGCGCTGTCACTTTCATTATGGACAAGCTCGGCCTCGATACTAAGGGCATCTCAAACCTCCTCAATAAGCAGTCCGGCCTGCTCGGCGTCAGCGAGGGCCGCAGCGACTTCCGCGACATCCTTGCCGGCATTGCTGAGGGCAACGGTCTCGCCCGCCTGGCCAAGGAGATGTACACCTATCGCATCAAGAAGTATATCGGCAGCTACGCTGCAGCCATGGGAGGCGTCGACGTAATCCTGTTCACAGCAGGAGCCGGCGAGAACCAGCACGAGGTCCGTGAAGGTGCTACCCGCGGCCTGGAGTTCCTCGGCGTGGAGCTCGACGACGAGAAGAACCGTGCCTGCCGTGCCACTGAGGCTGTCATCTCGAAGGACAGCTCGCGTGTAAAAGTGTGCGTCATCCCCACCGACGAGGAGCTGATGATTGCAACGGACACGTACGAATTAACGAAATAATATATGCCAGCCTATTCTATTATAGTCCCGGTCTACAACCGTCCGGAAGAGGTTGCTGAGCTGCTGCTGAGCCTGACGAAGCAGACCTTCCGCGACTTCGACGTACATGTCGTCGAGGACGGCAGCGAGGTCGTGTGCGAGGGGGCGTGCAACCATTTCGCCAACCACCTTGACATCCACTACTATGTCAAGGACAATGGCGGACCTGGCGCTGCCCGCAACTTCGGAGCAGAGCATGCCACGGGCGACTACTTCATAGTCCTTGACTCCGATGTCGTGCTTCCACCGGGCTATATTGCGGCCATCGATGATGAGCTGAGAGGCGAGCCGGCCGATGCCTTCGGAGGCCCAGACCGCGCTCATGAGGATTTCACCCCCGTGCAGAAGGCTATCAGCTATGCCATGACATCGTTCTTCACGACGGGTGGCATACGTGGCGGCAAGCAGAAGCTCGACAAGTTCTACCCCCGCTCCTTCAATATGGGTGTTAGCCGCGGGCTGTGGCATAAGTTAGGAGGCTTCCGGCAGATGCGTTTCGGCGAGGATATTGACTTCAGCATTCGCATCTTCAAGGCCGGTGCGCGCTGCAGGCTCTTCCCCGATGCGTGGGTGTGGCACAAGCGCCGCACCGACTTCCGGCGCTTCTTCCGCCAGGTGCGCAACTCAGGCGCAGCACGCATCAACCTGCACCTGCTGCACCCAGGTTCGATGAAGCTCGTGCACATGCTGCCAGCGCTGTTCACTGTCGGTTGCCTGTGCCTGCTCATCCTGTTCTGCTTCGGCCTGTTCCTGTTCTTCTTCGGCCCCGATCACATGAACCAGGCATGTGGCTTTGCGCTGTGCGAGCTCACGTTGCTGCTGCCTTTGCTCTACGCCCTGCTCATCTTCGTGGACTCGTCCGTCAGAAACCGCAGCCTGTGGGTAGGCCTGCTCTCAGTTCCCGCCTCCTTTATCCAGCTCATAGGCTACGGCACAGGCTTCCTCAGCGCCGCCTGGAAGCGGCTGGTGATGAAGGAGAAAGGGGAGGGCTTTGACAGCAATGCCCAGTTGTATGGGGCCTAATGTAGTGACTTCGGAATAACGTAATATCGGAAGATTTGAATATAAAAGACCTACCCACCGATGAGCGTCCCCGTGAGCGGATGATAGAGCAGGGTGCTTCAGCGCTATCGCCTGCTGAGCTGCTGGCTATTCTTATCGGTAGCGGCAACACAGAGGAGACTGCCGTTCAGCTGATGCAGCGCCTGCTCTCAGACTGCGGCGGCAGCCTGAAAGCCTTGAGCCGCCTGTCGGTCAGCGATCTTTCGAAACGCTATAAGGGCCTCGGCCCTGCGAAAGCCGTAAGTATCCTTGCTGCCTGCGAGCTCGGACGCCGGCGTGCGATGGAAGTAGCGGCAGAGAAGCGCTACGTGAAGAGTGCGGTGGACATATATAATATAATGTACCCGCGCGTGCGCGACCTCGCTCACGAAGAGAGCTATGCCCTGTACGTGAGGGCTGACAACAGCCTCGAGGGGCAGCCCTGCCTCATCAGCAAGGGCGGACTTACGAGCACGATGGTCGATGTTCGCTTGGTCGTCCGCGAGGCTCTGATACGTCAGACTCCTGCATTAGCCTTCGTGCACAACCACCCTTCGGGCAACAAGAGACCGTCGCGCGACGACGACCAGCTGACAGAGCGCATCGCTGAGGCTTGCCGCCTGATGAGCCTGAAGTTGATAGACCACGTCATCGTCACTGACGGCGACTACTTCAGCTACCATGAGGAGGGGAAGATTTAGGGAATTTACCATTCATAATTCACAATACACAATTCATAATTCACAATTAATAATTAAGCCCTGCCCAAAAGAGCCCCCACGGGGAGCTCTCGGAGAATCGACGCGGCCTGTGGTCGAGCGAGTGAGGGGCCTCAAAGAAGGATGGATAAGATTCAGATAGAAGAAAAAGTCGTGGACCTGCTCAAGACGGTGTACGACCCTGAGATTCCCGTCAATGTTTATGATCTTGGGCTGATATACCGCATTGAGGTGAGCGACGACCTCAAGCAGCTTGAGGTGGATATGACCATGACGGCTCCGTCGTGCCCCATGGCCGACTTTATTCTTGAGGATGTCCGTCAGAAGCTGGAGAGCATTGAAGGCATTGACAGCGTCAGCGTCAACCTCGTCTTCGAGCCTGAGTGGGACAAGGATATGATGAGTGAAGAAGCAAAACTGGAACTTGGAATGCTATGAAGCCTGTTTATTTCCTCTCTGATGCCCACTTGGGCTGCCGTGCTCTCAAGCACGGGCGCACGCAGGAGCGGCGGCTGGTTCGTTTCCTCGACTCTGTCAAGGATAAGGCTGGGGCTGTGTACCTCCTGGGCGACATCTTTGATTTCTGGTACGAGTACAAGACAGTAGTGCCTAAGGGCTACACGCGCCTGCTGGGTAAACTGAGCGAGCTGACCGACCTCGGCGTGGAAGTGCATTTCTTCACGGGCAACCACGACATCTGGGCTTACGACTATCTGGAGCAGGAGTGCGGCGCCGTGGTTCATCGTGAGCCGCTGACCGTAGAGCTTGGCGACAAGCTTTTCTTCCTGGCTCACGGCGATGGGCTCGGCGACCCCGACCCAAAGTTCAAGTTGCTTCGCTTCATCTTCCACAACCGTTTGTGCCAGATGCTCTTCTCTGCCATTCATCCGCGTTGGGGCCTGGAGCTTGGCCTCTCGTGGGCCAAGCACAGCATGCAGAAGCATCTGACGGAGGCCCCCCCCCACTATGAGGGCGAGGACAGAGAGCATCTGGTGCTCTTCTCAAAGGACTATCTGACGACTCACCCCGGCGTGAACTTCTTCGTCTTCGGCCACCGCCACATAGAGCTCGACCTGATGCTCTCTCGCACGTCGCGCGTATTGATCTTGGGCGACTGGATCTCAAAGTTCACCTATGCCGTCTTCGACGGCGAACAGCTTTGGATGGAGAACTATATCGAGGGCGAAACGGAGCTGTAGGGCCGTGCAGAGTGCCTTCATAACAAGAATTGTCATTAACACAGAACCGTAATGGAAGTTATTCAGAGTTTCACTATCGACCATACCCGCCTGAAGCCGGGGATATACGTCTCGCGTGAGGATAAGGGCTTCACTACGTTTGACCTGCGCATCACCGAGCCTAACAAGGAGCCTGCCGTGGCGCCAGCTGCCATGCATAGCTTGGAGCACTTGATGGCCACGTGGTTTCGTAATTCACGAGTGAAGGACGATGTCGTCTACGTAGGGCCTATGGGTTGCCTGACAGGCATGTACGTCATTATGACCGGCACCTATGGCGTCGAGGCAATGCGTCGACTGACCATCGAATGCCTGCAGTGGATACTCGAGCAGACGGAAGTGCCTGCTACGCGCCCCGAGGCGTGTGGCAACTATCTTCTGCACGACCTGCCGATGTGCAAGTGGGAGAGCGCCCGCTACCTCGACCGCCTGGAGCATGATTTCCACAGCGAATACTCGAAGCTGCAGGTGATCCTTGACGACGGCCGCGTCTTTGCCGATGCATAGCCTCGTGCGCGCGTACTTAATATTTAATGTGTATCTTTCATAAACGCAAAGAAGGCGCAAAGGATTTGGTTCCTTTGCGCCTTCTTCGCGTTTATGAGTGTTAGTTCCCGGACAGGGCTCAGGACTTTACGCGGCCCTGATAGCTGCCGTCGCGGGTGTCAATCTCGATGATTTCGCCTTCATTGATGAAGAGAGGTACTCGCACCTCGGCACCTGTCTCTACCTTGGCGGGCTTGAGGGTGTTGGTGGCGGTGTCGCCCTTGAGGCCAGGCTCGGTCCACGTCACGGCGAGCTTCACCTTCACGGGAACGTCGGCATAGAGGACGGTCTCGGTGGAGGCATCGGTGACGACCTCAACGTTCTCGCCTTCCTTCATGAAATCCACGCCGTTGATCTGGTCCTTGGCGATGGGAATTTGCTCGAAAGTCTCGTTGTTCATGAAGATGTAGTCCTCGCCTTCCATGTAGAGGAATTGGTAGCTGCGGCGCTCGACGCGTACGTCTTCGAGCTTCTCGCCGATGTTGAAGCGACGCTCCAGCACGTTGCCGCTCACGACGTCCTTGAGTGTTGTGCGCATGATGGTGTTGCCCTTTCCAGGCTTCACGTGCAGGAAGTCGATGCAGAAATAGAGCTTGCCATCCATGCGGATGCATGTGCCCTTCTTAATGTCTTGTGAGTTAATCATACTCTTGTGGGAAGTAAAAAAGTGATATATTAAGTATTGAATTCAGAAGCTATCGTTCTTTTTCGGGCGCAAAGGTAGTGAAAATTAACGGAAAATACGCAAAAGTTTAGGGAAAATCTTGCGTGAATGAAAAAAAGTATCTACTTTTGCAGCCCGATAAGCTCATACAGCGAACAAATATATAAAAGATATAGCAATGAAAAGAACATTCCAACCCTCCAATCGCAGAAGAAAGAACAAGCACGGTTTCCGTGAACGTATGCTCACCGCTAATGGCCGCCGCGTGCTCGCCGCACGTCGTGCTAAGGGCCGTAAGAAGCTCACCGTGTCGGACGAGCGCCACGGCAAATAATTTTCGTTAACACGTTAACTTATTAACACGTTAACAGACTGACAAGTTGAGTGCCTCGCGGCCTGTTAACTTGTTGGCCTGTTAGCGTGTTAAATGTTTTATGAAGTCAGACCTTAAGCGGCCTGGCAAGCGATGCTAAACGGAACAACGATGGGTTTCTTCAAGAAATTATTCAGCGCTTATGTCTGGGGCAACCTGCTGGCTATGGTGGCCGTGGCTGCCTTGGCCGTATTCCTGTTGTGGAAAGGGCTTGCGCTCTACACCAAGCACGGCGAGACCGTCAGTGTGCCGTCCCTCATAGGCTTGCAGGAGAGCGATGCCATGTACACGCTCGAGCGGCTGGGGCTCAGAGGGGTGGTGGCCGATTCAGCCTACAACAAACGTAAGCCCACTGACAGCATACTTGAGCAGCATCCCGTGGCGGGAGCTAAGGTGAAGGCGGGGCGTGAGATACAGCTCACCATAAACTCTGCCCATACGCCTACGCTGCCGCTGCCTGACGTGGCCGACAACAGCTCGCTACGCGAGGCGCAGGCCAAGCTGACGGCTATGGGCTTCAAGCTGGGGCCCGTGGAATACATCCCAGGCGACCGTGACTGGGTCTACGGCGTCAAGAGCCGTGGGCACAATGTCTACACCGGTGAGCGCGTGCCACTCGACGTGCCCCTTATCCTGCAGGTGGGTAACAACTCGACCGACGAGGAGATTGACGAGTGGGACGATGATATCGACGAAGAGCTCAGCGATGATGATGCCCTGGCCGACGACGACCGCTACGGCATCGACCTTATCGACCCGTAAACCCTATGTTATGACAGACGAGCAGCCGATAGCAGAGCCGCCGAAGCCCGTAGCCGACGAGCTGGAACTCGACGACGAGGGCCTGGAAGTGGGAGCAGACGGGATGCTCTATGAGCACCGCCGCGTAGTGGCCGACAAGGGTCAGACGCTGCTCCGCGTGGACAAGTTCCTGATGGAACACCTGCGCGACACAAGCCGCGCCCGCATACAGCGCGCTGCCGAAGCGGGCTGCATCCACGTGAACGATCGCCCCGTCAAGAGCAACTATCGCGTGAAGCCCCTCGATGTGGTGACGCTGATGCTCGACCATCCCCGCTTCGAGACGGAGATAACCGCCGAGGACATTCCGCTCGACATCGTCTACGAGGATGATGACCTGCTCGTAGTGAACAAGGCGGCGGGCATGGTGGTGCATCCGGGCGTAGGCAACTACAGCGGAACGCTTGTCAACGCGCTGGCCTGGCACCTTCGTGGCGACCAGAAATACAACCCCAACGATCCCAATGTGGGGCTCGTGCACCGCATAGACAAGGACACAAGTGGCCTGCTGGTGGTGGCTAAGACTCCTGAGGCTAAGACTTATCTGTGTCATCAGTTTTTTGTTAAGTCAACAAAACGTCAGTATAATGCCCTCGTCTGGGGAGGCTTCGACGCCGATGGGGGCAGGGTAGAGGGTAATATAGCCCGCGACCCGCGCGACCGCCAGCGCATGACAGTCTTCCCGCCCGAGAGCGAGATAGGCAAACACGCCGTGACCCACTGGCGCGTGCTGGAGGCTTTCGGCCCCGTGACGTGGGTGGAATGTGTGCTCGAGACTGGACGTACACACCAGATACGCGCCCACATGAAGCACATCGGGCACCCTCTCTTTGCCGACGAGCGCTACGGCGGATGTGAGATCCTGCGCGGACAGCCTACGGCCAAGTACAAGCAGTTCGTGCAGAACGCCTTCACTCTATGCCCGCGACAGGCACTGCACGCCCGCACCCTCGGCTTCATGCATCCCCGCACAAAGGATGAGATGTTCTTCGAGAGCCCGCTGCCAGCCGACCTCGAACAATTAATAGATAAGTGGCGCGCCTACTCGCGTACAATAATATAAATAGAACAGACAAAAATGATAAAGGCCTCAGATTACACGGATCCCTTGCATGCTGCCTGCTTCAGTCTGTGAAAAATGGATGATAATTGCACGGATTGGAAGCGGACGTGAATATGTTTAATCTGTGAAATCTGCGGTTATATAATTAATTTGTAGTATGAGTACAAGGAAAGTGATAGCCATCGTCTGCGGTGGCGACAGTTCAGAGCACGACGTGTCGTTGCGCAGTGCTCAAGGCATATACAGCTTTATCGATAAGGAGCGCTTTGAAGTCTATATCGTAGAGCTGAAAGGTCAGATGTGGGAGGCTCATCTCGAGGGCGAAAAGCGTGCCCCGGTCAGCCGTGAGGATTTCTCGTTCAAGGCAGGCCGCCGCACCGTGCGCCCCGATTTCGCCTACATCACCATCCACGGCACCCCAGGCGAGGACGGCACCCTACAGGGCTACTTCGACCTCATCCGCATGCCATACTCCACGAGCGGCGTGCTCGTCGAAGCCATGACCTTCAACAAGTTTACTCTTAACCAGTACCTTAAAGGCTTTGGCGTCAGCGTCTCAGAGAGCCTCGTAGTGCGCAAAGGCAGTGAGGACCTTGTCACCGACGATGAGATCATCAACCACATAGGCCTGCCCTGCTTCGTTAAGCCCAATGCAGGTGGCTCCAGCTTCGGCGTTACTAAGGTGAAATCGCTCGACCAGCTGCGCCCCGCCATAGCCCTGGCCATGGGTGAGAGTGACGAGGTGATGGTGGAGGCTTTCATGCCCGGCACGGAGCTCACCTGCGGCTGCTATAAGACTGCTGCCGGCTCGCACGTGTTCCCCGTCACGGAAGTGGTGACCCACAATGAGTTCTTTGACTACGATGCCAAGTACAATGGTTCGGTCGACGAGATTACGCCTGCCCGTATCAGCGATGACCTGCGCGACCGCGTGCAGGCTCTCACCTCTGCTATCTACGACATCCTTGGCTGCTCTGGCATCATCCGCATCGACTACATCGTGACTAAGGCCGAGGATGCCGATGGCCACGAGCGCGAACGCATCAACATGCTTGAGATCAATACGACGCCGGGAATGACGGCCACCAGCTTCATACCCCAGCAGGTGCGCGCTGCCGGTCTCGACATCAAGGATGTGCTGACTGAGATTATTGAGGACAAACTATAGCTTGGATCATGGATTAGAGATTAGGGAATATTATGCTGAGTAGACAAATACCTGAAGAGTTTAACGAGATTCGCCCCTATACGCCCGACGAATTGCCGCAGGTGATGCATGAGCTGCTCGCCGACGAGCAGTTCGTGGCGGCTGTGTCAAAGGTGATGCCCGACGTTGAGGCCAATGTGCGGGGCTTTCTTGCCTCGCATCCAGAGTTTACAACCCTGGATGTTCAGAAGACCTTCTTCTACCCTTTGGTGCGGCAGATTATCGCCACGTGCTCAGATGGCATTGATCTTAATGTGCCCGAGAGCTTTGCCCGGGAGCAGCCCCATACGTTCATCACCAATCATCGCGATATCGTTCTCGACTCGGCATTCCTCAGCTTCCTGCTCGTCGACAACCAATTCCCCACGACCGTGGAGATAGCAATCGGTGACAACCTGCTCATATATCCCTGGATAAAAAAACTGGTGCGCATGAACAAGTCGTTCATCGTGCAGCGCTCGCTCTCTATGCGCGAGATGTTTCGTGCCTCGCAGACCATGAGCCGCTACATGCATTTTGCCATAGCCCAGAAGCGCGAGAATATATGGATAGCCCAGCGCGAGGGACGTGCCAAGGACAGCGACGACCGCACACAAGATGCTCTGCTGAAGATGATGGCAATGGGAGGGCAAGGCTCCGCCGCAGACAGTCTGCGCCAGCTGCATCTCGCGCCTATGGCTCTCTCCTATGAGTTCGACCCCTGCGACTACCTGAAGGCTGTTGAGTTTCAGCTGAAGCGCGACGTGGAAGGCTTCGTAAAGAGCAAGCAGGACGACCTCACAAACATGCAGACAGGCATCTTCGGCTGTAAAGGGCGTATACACTTCGAAATAGCACCATGTATCGACAATTGGCTCGACAGCCTCGACCCACAGATGCCGAAGACGGATTTCTTCCCGCTTGTGGCTCAGCATATTGACCGCGAAATCCATCGTTCCTACCGCCTGTTCGAGGTTAACTATGTGGCGGCCGACCACCTTCTCGGTGGCGACAGCCATGTCTCACACTACGACGATGCATCACGCAATAAGTTTGAATGCTATCTCAGCGAACGCATTTCCCTGGCTTCTGACAATCTGCAGTCCAGAGGCGTGGCGCCAGATGCAGAATTCTTACGCGAACGCATCCTGACCATGTATGCTAATCCCGTTTTCAACTATGAAAAAGCTATTGCTTCTGACGGCGCTCGCGCTTAGCCTCTCAGCGTGCAGCGGGGATGAGGAGAGCACATATCCGCCTATGGTCACGGAAATGGCGCTCTTCTACTCTGATGCGTCGGGCAACATTGGCTCATTCACGACTGATGCAGGACAGCGCTACACTCTCGTGTCGCCGTTCACAAAGGTCGCGGCCAATGCCATCTGGCGCTTCATGGTTGGGTACGTGGCTGAGGCTGACGGACGCGCTACGGTCTATTCGCTCGAGGGCGTTGAGCTGCTGCGCGACAGCACACGCCTCACCTCTATAGCAAAAGACCCCGCCGGTTTCATCAGCGCATGGAAGGGAGGCGGCTTCGTGAACCTGCATCTGCGCCCTATGACGAAGGGCGGGCAGCAAGCGTGGGGCTATGTGTGCGACAGCCTACGGACGAATCCATTAGGCGGCACCACTCACTACTTGTCGCTCCACCACCGCCAAGGTGCTGATTATTTAGCTTACAGCATCGACAAGTACTTGAGCATTAGCCTTGACAGCATTGCGAAAGAAAGCGGCCCCGCCGATACGATTCAACTGATGATAACAACCTTTGACGGCACAATACAAAAAAGCTTCGGACTCTCGCAGTGAAAGTCCGAAGCTTCTTTATAAACCACCATTTGGCTCGTGCGGTGCTTCGTAGGCGAATGTAAGAGCATAAACGTCTGGTTTATTTCTCAAAAGTGATAGTATTCTAAGGATAAGACCTTAAAAGTAGGCCAAAAAAAGTTAAAAGTTAGGAAATGTGTGGCTGTAACTGCAAAAAGTGTTATTTTTGCATATAATAAGCACTCTTTATGTAAATTTTGTTAGACTAACTAAATAGATACGATAATGAAACTGAAAAATCTTTTACTTCTTGCACTGGTGCTCATGGCTGCAAGCTCTATGGCACAACGAAAGACTGATAAACTCGACCGCGGGCTCGTAGCTGTGCCAGCCAATGTCAACGGCGGCAGCGGCAGCGGTAATTTCGTAAGCTGGAAAATCTTCGGCGAAGAGTACTATGATGTAACCTACAACCTCTACGCCAACGGCACGCTCTTGAAGGCCGGCCTGAAGGTGGGATGCTTCAGCCATACCTCCGGCAGCGCCACTACAAAGTACCAGGTGGCTGCGGTGGTGAATGGCGTAGAGCAGGAGAAGTGTGCTGAAGTGACGCGCTGGAATGCCGGCTACAAGGACATCCCTGCTGCCTCGGCGGTTAACCGTGCAGGTACGGATGTCACGTCGCAATACATCCTGAACGATGTCTCGCTGGGTGATGTGACGGGTAATGGAATCCCTGAATTCATTGTCAAGCGCAACTTCACGGGCGATATCTACAATTCGTCAAACAAAACGAACTTCCATCGCTACGAGTGCTACACCCTTGACGGGGAGCGCCTTTGGTGGATTGACCTCGGACCTAACATGATGGCTGGCCCTGATGAACAGTGGGACCTCGTGGCCTATGACTGGGACGAGGACGGCAAGGCCGAGTGCATCATGCGCGGAGCTGACAACATGATCATCCACACCGCTACTGGGCACGACATTCAGATAGGTGACATGAGCTATTATGCTCCACGCGACGAATACACCTGCAATGGAGCTGAGTACCTGCTCTACCTCAATGGCGAGACAGGCGAACCTTATGGATGGAATGGCACCGAGGACAGATTCACACCTATGGCCTACCCGCTGCCGCGCTTTGAGAAGGGCGAAGCTGCAAATCTGCTGGCGGCAACACCCAAGGAGTATTATGCCGTGTGGGGCGGAAGTAAGGTTGATACACAAGATACAGGTCACCGCTCTACGAAGCATTACTTTGGTGCACCCTTCCTTGATGGACGCCACGCCAGCATCTTCCTCGGCCGCGGTTGCTACACTCAGCACAAGATGTGCGCTCTCGACGTGGATCCTTCGACTCACGAGCTCACAATACGATGGCGCTGGGCTAACAAGAATGGATGGTCAGACCCCTGGTATGGCAATGGCTTCCACAACTTCGCCATCGCCGACGTAGACTGGGACGGCCGCGACGAGATTGTCTTCGGATCAATGATTATCGACGACAATGGCAAGGGCCTCTGCACAACAGGCCTCGGACACGGCGACGCTCAGCACTGCGCTGACTTCGACCCATACCGCCACGGTAACGAGCAGTTCAACTGCAACGAGGACGAACCCGCCTGCACCTACTGGAACGCTACTACGGGCAAGATATATTATCGACTGCAGTCAGGTAGCGACGACGGCCGAGCTCTCTGTGGCAACTTCTCGAATGAATATCCAGGCAGCGTAGGCCGCTCAACTCAAACAGGCCTTGTATCCGCAGTGGCCGATAAGGTAATCAGCGGGGCATCGGGGCTTGACGGGACCAACGACGCCTTCTACTGGAGCCACCTCAACCAGCGCATCTACTGGGATGGCGACCTCTGCGATGAGGTCTACGATTCACCGGGCAGTGCCGACGAAGGCCGTGCCGCAGCGATTTATAAATTCCCCTCGGGCCGCCTCTTCAATACCGATGGATGCCTTACGAACAACGGCAAGAAGAACAATGCCGGGGCTATCGCCGACATCTTCGGCGACTGGCGTGAGGAAGTCGTCATGCGAACCTCAGACAGCAAAGCACTCCGAATCTTCACCACCGCGATTCCGACAACTTATCGAATCTATACCCTTTGGCACGACTTCCAATACCGAAACGCAATGGTGTGGCAGTGCGTTGGCTATAACCAGCCGCCCCACAAAAGCTACTTCCTCGGCCAGCTGGAGGGTATCACCACGCCCCCGCCACCACTCACACTCACTGGCCGCACAGAGATAGCCAACGGCGGCACTATCAGCACTGCCGCTAATGGCCAGCATGTTATCGTCTGCGAGATGAACAACACGAGCGTCAGTATAGCCGAAGGTGCAGAACCAAGCGTGGCAACGTTCTACGTGCCCACGTGGGTGCAGGGTACCAACAGCAGCATCCTCAACGGCACAGCAAAAGTCGAGACCGAGGTCTACACCTGCACAGCTACGGGCGGTGGTCTCGCTGGAAAAGCGCGTCTCGTGAAGCAGGGCGATGGCGTCTTGACGCTCCCCGCTGCTGATTTCACTCATACGGGCAACACCGATATCTGGGCCGGCACCGTCAACTTCGACGGCAAGATGCTCGAAAGTAGCCTTTGGCTCAATCGTTTTGCCGAGCTCAACTCCAACGGTGGGCAGTTCCGCCGCATAAAAATGGACTATGCATCAATCCTTCGTCCCGGCGGTGCCGACACAAAGGGTGAGATTACTACTGACTCACTTATGCTCGGTTTTGGCTCGCGCCTGCAGATGGACGTTTACAGCGATGGCACAGCGTCCGACGTCATAAAAGCCCGTCTCGTGAATATTGAGACGAAACTCACTGGTAACTGGCTCACGTATGGTCCTCAGTATCTGGCTCCGGTGCTTGAGCTGGTCCCTCACACCCAGGACGGCGCTGACCTCGCTCCCGGCGACTATCTCATCCTCGAAGGAGTGGAAACAGTCAAGGGCAAGCTTGAAGAGATTATCATAGAAGGCCTTGGCACTAATGTGAAGGCATCGCTTGTGCAGGATGCAGGCAAGATTTACCTCAAAGTCAGCAGTGTCCGTGAGGCTGGAGATATCGTATGGACGGGTGCTGAGAGCAACCTCTGGCAGTTCGGTGGCGATGAGAACTTCGTCCTCACTGCCGATGAGGCTGAAGCTGAGAGCTTCGTTACGGGCGACATCGTCCGCTTTGGTGATGCTTCTGGCAAGTTCTCTGTCAGCCTTAAGGGTGAGATTGAAGCCGACAGCGTCATCGTTGACGCCACAAAGAACTATACCTTCAGCGGTACAGGTGCTATCATCGGTAACACAACGCTTGTGAAGCGCGGCACCGGCAACCTTACAATCAGCACCGACAATACTTACACTGGTGGCACACGCATCTCGGGAGGTAAGGTGACAATCACATCACTCTCTAACGAGAATATTGAGAACGGCAACCTCGGAGCCGTCAATACAGCAGCTAATAAGTTCGTCATTGAGAATGGTGCCGAGCTTTCTACAAGCGGCGGCGTCACTCAGGGCTCGCCCATGCAGATGGTTGGCGAGGAAGGCGGCGTGATAAACAATGCAGGCGATTTCGTAGTGAACAAGCCCATAAGCGGGACCGTGCTTACGAAAAAAGGTGCTGGCTGGATGAAGATGAACGTGTCCAGCACGCTGCAGCGCTTTGTTGTGGCTGCCGGAACGGTTCAATGTGTCAATGCCAATAAGGTTGCCGCCACGCTCGACTTCCAAGGTGGTACATACGCAGAGAATACAGGCTCTTCCTTCACTGTCAACGTGGATAAGGGGAAGAGCGGCACATGGAACACCGCCAACCGTGCGTCATATTCCAATAAGATTACTGGAGAAGGCACTCTCACCATTTATTGTGAGGAAGAGAAGGGGAGCACATGGTTTGCTACTCGCACTCAGCTGGGCATGGATTTCCGTAACTTCACAGGTACGATCAAGGCTACAGGACGCACCGACGACAGCGGTGCACGCTGGACTCTTAACACGGCCAATGGTATGCCCAACGGTACTCTCGATATTGCCGATAACCTCGAAGTGCAGAATACGGGAAAGACTTTTGCCATAGGTAAGGTGACCGGCGATAAGGGCAAACTTGGCGGTTATGCATCGTTCGCCAATGACGGAAAGACGGGTGCCAACACCTGGCAGCTCGGAAACGATGCCAACTGGTCGTGGAGCGGCATCATCACTTCTAATTCCAGCTTCATCAAGGTGGGCGCTGGCAAGGTGACTCTTGGCGGAAAGAACGATTTTACGGGAACGGCTAAGATAAATGCAGGCGAGCTCTGCCTTAAGAGTGGAGCCCAGCTCGGCACAGGGTCGCTCACCGTAGCCAAGGGTGCTAAACTCTCAGGCGTGACGACGGCGGCCGTGCCATTGGTCAATAGCTCTGTGACAGTCAGCAATGGCGGCTCACTCGCTGTAGGAACAAGCGCTGTGGCAGTCGTTGGCCTTATGGATTTCGGTGGCAAGAACCTCACCATGGCTAAGGGCTCTGTGCTTGAGGTGGGCATTAACCGCGCTGCTACGGAAACGGCTACGGGCGGCACCAGCCTGCAGAACATCAATAAGCTGACAATCAATGCCACTGTGAAGCTGCACTATTCATCTACATTCGCTGAGAGTGTTCAGGTTGGCGATATTGTTCGTCTGTGGACAGGCGTAAGCTCCGCCACTGGAACGCCTGTTCTCAATGACGAGTCATACGTCATCAGTGCTGAAAGAGGCTTGTACTGGGATGTCGCAGAACTGGCTCAGGGTATCCTGCGTGTGACTGATGTTGTGCCTGTTGGCATCCGCGGAATAAGCGTCTCTACTGGCGACAATGCGGTCTACGACCTCAATGGTCGCCGTGTCAGTACTCCACGCCGCGGACAGGTCTACATCGCTGGTGGTCGAAAGATCTTGGTAAAATAGCAGACATTCTAAATAGCAAGAAAGGGGCGTGCATTGCACGTCCCTCTCTTTATGCAAACACGTCAGCGAGTACCGAGAGGCTCTTCAGCTCCGGAAACTCTGGAACATGGAGGCGATAGAACTGCGTTATAATGTCCAACGCCCTTCGACGTAAAGCTCCGTTAAGTCCTACGGGCTGCATCGACCTTACGTTCATGCGCAGAAACTTGGGTACAAGCGCCGCCTCTGCAGGCTCAAGATAGTAAGAATGGGGTGGGGGAGCATCAACAAAAGAGCCCGCTTGAAGATCGAAGAGCGAACCGGGGTGCCACTCATCGGCATTAGGCATGAAGCCGAGAAAACGGGTGAGCCTCGTCAGAAAAACAATGTGGAAGTTGGCGTAGTGCTCCTCACTCTCGTCAAACCACTCGAGGCTGTTGGCTGCAAAGGCAAATAGTTCTCTGTTAGCCTGCTCAGAGCGTAGCGCATGGCCAAGCAATTCGCCGAGGAAAATCGCCATAGCAGCTTTGCTGGGATTGAAGGGGATGGTATGCCATGGACGCCACAGGGCAAGCTCGCGAGGCCTCTGAAGACTTGTGCGCTGCCGAGGTTCCCATGCTACCTCTACCAGCGTCAGTGGCGCCCACGTGCTGGCCTTCACCGCTTGCCGAGCTGTGGCTGCGCGACGCACAATGAAGTCCATCGTGCCAGCAGCCTCGGTGAAGATGCTAACAATCACCTGCGTGTCGTTGTAGCGCAGCGAACGCAGAACTATGCCATGGCTCCTATTCATTGGCGCAAAAGTAAGAAATATCATCTGAAAAGAAGAGCGTAAAGGTTAAAATGGGAATTATTTAAATATTTTTTATCGAAATATTTGGTGCGTATTGGTTTTTGCACTACCTTTGCACCCGCAAATCACCTCCGCAGACCTCTGGGGCTGTGATTCAAGCAAAGGTTTGGTCCATTCGTCTATCGGTTAGGACGAGAGATTTTCATTCTCTAAAGAGCAGTTCGACTCTGCTATGGACTACTAACGTTACACACAATAAACGTTATTCATTAAAACGTTAAACTTTAAACAGAAAACTTCGCGCATAGCGCGAGTCATGGAAAGAAATGGCAAATCATAAGTCATCACTCAAAAGAATCCGTCAGGAGCAAAAACGCCGCCTCCACAACCGCTACTATGCAAAGGCTATGCGTGCTGCTGTGCGTAAACTGCGTGCTACAACCGACAAGGCTGAAGCTGAGACAATGTATCCTTCTGTACAGAAGATGCTCGACAAGCTTGCTAAGGTCAACATCATCCACAAAAACAAGGCTTCCAACCTCAAGTCGAAGCTTGCACGCTACATCCAGAAGCTTGGTTGATTCAAGCTTTTGGCTCTTATCTGAATTTCGTCCATAGCAATTAAAAATAGCATCATCTTTTGGAGCTGCAGACCGTGAGGTTCGCAGCTCCTTTTTTTATGCCTGAAAAAAGTTGCAAAAAGATAAAATCTTTTTGCTTTTTGCTTCGTCAGTTCGGTTATTTTTAGTAATTTTGCACGCAAAACCAAGAAGAAATATTCAATGGAAGGAGAAATCAAAAATGGCGCTGACTACAGCGCGAGTAATATTCAGGTGCTGGAAGGCTTAGAGGCAGTGCGCAAGCGTCCGGCCATGTATATCGGCGACATCTCAGAGAAGGGCCTGCACCATCTGGTCTATGAAACCGTAGACAACTCCATTGACGAAGCCTTGGCAGGCTTTTGCACACATATCGAGGTGACCATCAATGAGGATAACTCCATTATCGTACAGGACAACGGCCGCGGCATCCCTGTGGACATGCACGAAAAAGAGCACAAAAGTGCCCTTGAGGTAGTCATGACAGTGCTTCATGCTGGAGGTAAGTTCGACAAGGGCTCATACAAAGTCTCGGGCGGTCTCCACGGTGTTGGCGTAAGTTGCGTCAATGCTCTCAGCTCGCACATGATAAGCCAGGTCTTCCGTGATGGCAAAATATATCAACAGGAGTACGAAAAGGGTAAGCCGCTCTACGACGTCAAGGTAGTAGGCGAGACTGAACTACGCGGCACGCGGCAGCAGTTCTGGCCGGACCAGAGCATATTCATCGTTCATGAGTATAAGTACGACATCCTTGCAAGCCGTATGCGCGAGTTAGCTTTCCTCAATGCTGGCATCACCATCACTCTGACCGACCTGCGTCCCGACGAGGAGGGCAATACGCATAAGGATGTATTCTACTCTAAGGATGGACTTCAGGAATTTGTGCGCTATATAGACTCGACCCGCACTCACCTGTTCAATGATGTCATTTACCTCAACACAGAGAAGCAGGGCATCCCCATCGAGTGCGCCATCATGTATAATACCGCTTACTCTGAGAATCTACACTCTTACGTAAACAATATCAATACTATCGAGGGCGGAACACACCTCCAGGGCTTCCGTATGGCTCTCACACGCACGCTGAAGAAGTATGCCGAGGAACAGTGTTCGAAGGAACTTGAAAAGCTCGAGAAAAACAAGGTGGAGATTTCGGGTGAGGACTTCCGCGAGGGCCTTACCGCCGTAATCAGCATTAAGGTGGCCGAACCTCAGTTTGAGGGACAGACCAAAACAAAGCTTGGCAACAGCGAAGTGGCAGGTGCTGTGCAGCAAGCTGTAGGCGAGGCGTTGACAAACTATCTCGAGGAACACCCGAAGGAGGCTAAACTCATAGTTGACAAGGTCATTCTGGCAGCCACAGCTCGTGTAGCTGCCCGTAAGGCTCGAGAGAGCGTGCAGCGCAAGTCGCCTATGAGCGGTGGCGGTCTGCCTGGCAAGTTAGCCGACTGCTCCGATCGTGACCCCGCTCGCTGTGAGATGTTCATCGTCGAGGGAGATTCTGCAGGCGGCAGCGCAAAGCAGGGACGCGACCGCCACACTCAGGCTATCCTGCCTATCCGCGGTAAGATCTTCAACGTCGAACGCGTGATGTGGCACAAGGCCTTTGAGCACGAAGAGGTCAACAATATCATCCAAGCACTTGGCGTGCGTTACGGCTTAGGCGAGGACTCTAAAGAGGCCAACTATGATAAGCTACGCTACCACAAGGTCGTCATCATGACCGATGCCGACGTCGATGGCTACCACATTGACACACTTCTGATGACCCTCTTCTATCGCTACATGCCTGAACTCATCCAGCGTGGTCACCTCTTCATCGCTACGCCGCCCCTCTATCGATGCAAGAAAGGAAAAATTGAAGAGTACTGCTACAACGACCAGCAGCGCCTCCAGTTCCTGCTTAAGTATAACGACGGTCAAGAACAGGGTGTCTACACCCAGCGCTACAAAGGTCTCGGTGAGATGAACCCAGAGCAACTCTGGGAGACTACAATGAACCCTGAGACGCGCCTGCTAAAGCAAGTGACCATTGAGGATGCCGCTGGAGCCGACTACGTCTTCTCAATGCTCATGGGCGAGGACGTAGCTCCACGTCGCGAGTTCATAGAGAAGAATGCTAACTATGCCAACATTGACGCATGACGTAAGGCAATGTGCCCGCATGACCGGTATTTATATCACGTAATAGTTTTTTATATATCCTGCTATTATTAAAAGGATATGTCAATTATGAAGTGAACCCCGAAATATAGACAAATAAACTTTCGGGGTTCACTTCGCTTTTTCCTTTCCTTCAAATTGAATAATAAGCAACTCTGCTGGCTCTTTACAATCTGCACCTTGCCATATACTTTTGTAACCTATATATTTAAGGTGCATTCCTCCTTGTCTTCTGTTACCATCATGAGTTCTTCCCATTGTGCTTCAAACCGCCAAAGCACCTCGACATGCATGAGTTAATACTTTGAGTGTATATGTCAGCGGCTTTTATGTTTCTTCTTTTTGGGCTGGCCTCAGTTTGTATTACCAGATGGTATGGAGTGTCAGCCCATTTGCGCAAGTTCAGGCTGCACTTTTAAATTGTATGCCTGATTCGCCTTCTATTGTTCACCCAAAAACTTTGTTAGTTTTAGGAACCCTGAGCGCTTCAAACTTTCAATAACTAATTCATATCACCATTTGGATATTGGCGGGGGAGGATGCTTACATGATGTCCGTGCCAGAAGCAGTCATTGACAAAGATATACGTCCTGTATTTCTGCATCACGATGTGTGGCTTTCAGGGCAATTGAGGAAGATTCAAATGATGCGGGACCCGCCTCCCTGCAATAAGCGACGCGCCACATCGCCGGTTTTTGTGCTATTCCCGTAAATGGCTGCATTATTTGCATTTCGTTGTTATGGGGGCCTTGCTTATTATAATAATCTCTTGACGATCTCAATAATGTCCCAATCTGCAGGCAACCATTCCACGCTTTCCATCTCGTCCTTCGACAGCCACCGCGCTGCTTCGTGCTCTTTAAGCTCCAAGTGACCACTCTCCACTGAGCACCAATAGCAATGCATTGTCAAATGAAACTGTGGATAGTCCCACTCCACTGTGGTCACCCTCTGTCCCACCACAATTCGTGTCTCCAGCTCTTCCCATATTTCTCGCTTCAAGGCTTCCTCTTGTGTCTCGCCAGCCTCCATCTTACCGCCTGGGAACTCCCAAAGGTCTTTCCATTCGCCATACCCACGCTGAGTGGCGAAGATCTTATCATCTTTGCAGATTATCGCAGCAACGACCTCTATCAGTTTCATTTATTTCTTAGATTATGCAGTCATTGTTATTCCCAAATATTGACAGGTTTGTCATATTTCATGTTGCCAATGACATTCACAGGGAATCATATCATGATATATTATGTCACAAAGGTAGTGTTTTTTTCTACTATGTATTCAAGAACGGTGTCTTTATTTACGAATTAGTCACCTTTTTGATTTAGATTAAAACATCTTGTTTACGCATTGTTTTCGCAAAACGAAAAATCAGCAACTTGAATTTCTTCTAAGTTGCTGATTTTTCATCGTGGACCAGCCAGGGCTTGAACCTGGGACCTCCAGATTATGAGTCTTTTTGGCGGTGATTTCAAGAAATCACGAATAATGCTAAATACCGATAAATAAAGGGTTTGCGATGATTGTTGTTTGCAGAAAAATTCGTAAATTTGCACTGAATTTAGAGGTCTATGTTCACCTCATGTTCACCAAAAACAATTCGTAAATACCGATAAATAAAGGGTTTTGTCATGCCAAAGAAGATTTACATGTCCACCGATTCTGCTGATTTGGCTAATTTCAGCTACAAGGGAGTCTATGTATCGCTGACCATAGACACACGAAAATGGGTTGTTACAAAAAGGGATGATGCTGGCCGTCCTACGGAACACGACCAGTCACAGCAGCTACCCATTGTTCTTCGAGTAACCAAGGAATCCAAACGCCTTTATCTTGCTGTCGGGGAAAGGTGTACATGGAACGAATGGCTGGAGATGTGCAAGCACGAACAAAGCACAAGGGTAAGGGCAGACTCAGAAAAAAGGGCTACCCTAAAGCAACATCTGACAAATATAAAACCAGTGGTCTATGAGATGGTTGACGCAGGTACATTCTCGCTCGCCCGAATGAAGGATAGATATAACGGAGCTGTCAGTGACAATGTCACCATCTATTCTGTATGGAATGAAATCATTCAAAGAAAACGGGATGATGACAAGGC
>JAFUFW010000037.1 GCA_017469685.1 Bacteroidaceae bacterium
AATATCTATGCCTTCGAGCGAAGATGTCTTACGAAGGATAAAGTTGTCAGCACCTGCCCAGCGGGCTGACATAGTTCCGAGGTTGCGCACACCAACACGCAAAGAGCCGCCTTGAACGACTATGTTGTCAATCGTTCTGGTGCCTGCATTGCTGATGTCTGTGGCACCAGGCTCCATAGCGGCATCAGTGGTTACTGGAGCAAAAAACAACTGATTAGAGGTCATGGCATAAAGACCTACTGCGCCATTAACTTCAGCTCCAGAGACGTTGTCTGCCGTGTTGAAGACGTTGGCAGATAGGCTGTAAATACCATCGTCGAGATTCTCGATATCTTGATAGTAGTTGAAATTAATGGCTGCGGCTGAAGCATCCCACACTTCAAAATAAGTGTCGCCCGTACTCTTGGTGTAGCCATTGGCAGCGTCGCGGCTCAGTGTCCAGCCTTCAACCACATCCTTTGATGACGCTTCCACAGAGGGATTGGTGATATAGCCGAAGTCTTGTGTTGAACTGTAGACCGTCTTGCCGAGCAGCGTGCAGACGCAAACGCGGAAGCGGTCTTTCTCGAGGTCAACACCCTCGGCACCTATGTTCTTCATGTCGATGCTCTCATTATCAAAGCGCCAACGGTCTGTCACATCATAGAACGTCTCCCACCTACCATCGTCTGTCAAACGCTCAATGGTGAGAGTTGCAGTCATGTCAGTGTTTGGGTTTGTGACATAGAAATTGAGCTTGCCGGATTCCGCCTGTTCCACGCTTAGCGAAGGCTGCTTAGCCGAGGAAGCCCACCAGTTAGGCACCTTCTGTACAGCCGCGTTATAAGCGAAGGTTGAGTGGTTGTCCCGATATACCTGCCCGGCGGGCAGCACGTTGCCATCATCCCAGTTGATCATTGCACGATAGTACGTGTCCCAGTTGTAGATGGCATAACGCTCCACGAAACTGCACGTGTCAAGCATCTCAACAATCTCCTGAATAGCCTTGCGATTCTTCTCCAGCTTCGAGCTATAATCATCCGGCCATGACTCCGTCGTCCACGAAGCGCCGTTGTTCCATTCCGTTATCCATATCGGGCGGTGAGTGCTGTCGTAGATAGCTTTCAGTCGGTTGTACCAAGCCTGAGCGTTCGACGCTTCGTTAGTACCCCAATAAGCGTGGAAAGCTACGAAGTCGCAGCGGTAAGCCATGTCATCCACATGACCGATATATTCCGTTAGCCAGCTCGCATCCGTAGGCGAAGGAGAACCTATACGCGCACCCGAAGGCTCGAAGTCTGGCGTCTTCGTGCAAGCCGTCCAGGCAGATACCGCACCACCACAGTCGCATGAGTTATGCTGCTCGCTGTGTTCTGGCTCATTAATGCTCAGCGCAGCAGTGCTTGAGAAACCATTTATTGTCGACATTGAGGGCCAGTATATGTGCTGCCGGATAGGAATATACTCAAGGTCCGAGGTCGACTTCCTGTCAGCGCTCCATGTGTAGAACCACGTCGCCCCCACCTTACGCGCTTCCGTCTCGTTAGAGCTCTGGCCCGTTGTGCTGCACCATCCTTTCTTCGAAACATACTGCCACTCTTTCACGTATACAGAGCTTATCCGAAGGTCAAGAGCCTGAGGCAACTCATTCACAACAATGTCTGAATGGTCTGCAACGTACACACGGCTGTAGCCGCTGCCTTTCGTCCCAGAGGCTAAAGTCGCCATGTAGCCACGGTGAAGAAAAAAACTGCGAACCGTATTGTTCTTATTTCCGAGCGACGAGAAAGACCCTGCAGCCTCATAAGTGCGAGTACCCTCACAATTCTTCTCACTGTAAAGCTCCAGAGGATGCAAAGCAGTAGTCCTCACTCGCGTAGGTATCACCGCCGCACCATTCAAATAAATCGCAACCCGGCAGTTAGAACCCACAGACGCCTTTGCCGTACCTATGTATATGCGGCTCAGATAAGAGCTAATCACCTCGCTCGGAGTTATATTGTCAAAGATAAGCCACGTCGACAGACTGTTCAACGTAACCTTGCTGTTTGCTGAAATAGCCTGCTTGGGCGCAGTAATGTGCACGTCAACATCATCGGAAAAATCCAACGAAGCGTTGTAAATCTGATAATAATCAATCTCCCGACGCCCGATCCCATTCGTGTAAGGCTCGCTGACATAGGCACGGCGCGAAGCCGTCAGGTCGCCAGTCACCGGCACAACCGAGAACTCAGAGTGAGAACCCTTGATCTTGTCGTAGTAGACACTCACATAGTCCGAACCACCATTGCCACCGTCAACACCCAAGCGCCGCGCCGCATTCTTCTTATTCACCAGGCACACCTTCAAGCCATCACTCACAGCCCATTTATACTCGTTCGAAGTGCCACGCGAAGAACTGAACACCACACTCCAGGCGTTAGCCGAGCTCGCCGCCAGATAGCGCCCGGTGCTTTTCTGCCGAAGTAGCACGTAGCCACTCTCGCCCGAAGCCTCCGCCACGAAGATATAACCCTCAGCATCAGAGTTCGTCTTGTACACAGACAAAGCCGGAGCAACGCCAGCGGCATCAGCCCCCAGCACCTTATCGTACACATTCAGCCAGATGAAATATTCCTGACCGTCAACAAGCCCCGCAGCTTCACTGCTCAATACACATGCAAAACCTGCCGCCAGAAAAAACAATAATCTCTTCATATCATTCATTATTAATAATTTACAGCTTCACGCTGCGAAGATCCATTAAACTATTAAGCCATTAGCCATGCGTCCGGCCTAATCATAGAAGTTCCATGAAACGCCGAAATGCAAGCCACTCGGATCAATAGGGTAGTGAGGAGCCCAGAAAGCATTGCCGTTGCCACCGGCAAAGCGAGTGTACTGGATATAACCGCGCACACGCTTGATAGCAAAGTTGGCATAAGCATGCATTATCGGGTAACCACCTATCTTCACACGCTCTGCAGAAGCATCCTGAATCGCAAACTGATTCAAGAAAGGATCATAGTCCATACCATAATACTTCGTCCAGAAACGCATGTCGGCACCAACTTCAACAGTAAGCACCTTAGCCAGAAGCACCTTAACATAAGGATTAGTATAAACATACAACGTAGGCAAAGGCAGCACATCAGCATCAGACGAATGCTGCCACATCACACTGTTTTCCAAATGGAAAAAGCCCAGATGCAAGTCCTGACGCAACTCAGCGCTCAATACCTGAATATTACCACCATGCTGGCCCACCACAACATCACGCGGGTAGCCGCTGCCAGCACCATCTGCCGCCCCAGTCTGCTTCATCCCCAAGTAAGCATAGTTCTTAAGATTCTCCACACCTACACGGAGCCTCGTATGAGTTCTGTCTACCGACAACACTCCCTCAAGCCTCGTACGCCTCTCCTTACTCCGGTCATTATCCCACCAGCGTCCTCGGCTATGGTAATGCTCATAGTAGAAAGGCACCTCCTTGTTCGTGAACGACGCCTTCGCTATAACACGCAGCGTATCACCGCCAAGCCTCACATTCAAGTCACCCTCAGCATGAACATCCATATCGCCGGCATCAGGGCCGATAAGCCAAGTCTCTAAGCCAGCACGATAGTGAAGCGTACGACCCAGTCTCTTCGCAACCTCACCGCCTACAGAAATATGATTCTCCCTGTAATAATTCCACACACTCGTCGAGTCCGTCCAACCCACGCTGTCAGGCAGAGTATAAGAGTCAAACTCATGAGCCGCAAATAGCGAGATTCCGGCCTTTGCCCATTTGCCCCAACCCTCGCGAAGTTCAAGACCAATAGTATTCTTCACCGACATACCACTCGTAATATCCCTGAACGAATCCCACGAACCGCCATAATACGGCTCGTGCGAGAAATAGTCCGAAGGCATACTTCCCCGATTATACAAACTATGTGACAACCTTCGAACATCCAACGTATGTACAATACTCGAGATTGGGACAAACACCCGAGGCGACACCTGCTCACCAGCCCACACCCCACGAAGGGAGTCAACAACCGCCCCATATCGGACACTGTCTGCCCGCAACGCCGTCACAAGCGAATCCCTCAACGTCCGCGTCCAATAATCACGCCCCCGCTCCCCAGGCTCAGACTCGCCATCCGACAATTCCTCGCCATCACCCATCATCACACCCGCCAGCGAGTCAATCAGCTCCACCTTCCAACGCCTCAGCAAAACATCATCACCCGGAGCCACTGGCTTCAACGAGTCAGGCACCTCGATCTCATCATAACGCCCAAGATTAAACCTCTGCGTCAAGAAATAAGTCTGATGGTCATTCCTGTTGTAAAGCGACGAGAACACCGTCGGAATATCCCGGCTACCAACCTTCCGGGCAAAACTCTCAGGGTCGGTAATGTATGCATCGTCAGTCACACCGCCATTTTCCGACATCTTCATGTGCTCCCACGAACCCATAGCATGAACCTCATAGCGCTCACCCAGATGATAACCAAACACCGTACCGCCAAACTGAGAGTTAGCCTGGTTATTATAGTAACCACGGCCATACAGATAATCAATCTTGAAGCCAAGTCCTGTCTCCTTGTTCACGTTGGACGCGAAGTAAGCACGGAACCGGTCCTGTCCATTTGTGCGCGTACCACTTTTGTGGTACTGAAGATTTGTCAGCGGACTCTTCGTGTTCGTCCACAGCAGATTACCGGGCGTAGTATGGAAAAAATCATAGGGCTCAATGAAAATAAGGTCACCTGCCTGAGGGCGGTCCAGAAAATTCACAGCATAGCGAGGACTACCCAAGTTTCCCAAGATCATGTAACCACCAGCCAAGCCGTCTGTACCATCATAGTTCTGAAAGCCATGCGGCAGAGTGTCATTATACTCCTCTGCCATACGCTCACCCAGCCGCTCACCGATGCGCCACTGATGAAACTCCGTCGGAACACTCTTCTCAACCTTCGACGTGTCACGGCCCCAAGTGCCGCCACCGCCCGAATTCGAACCCATGCTGCCCAAACCGCCAAGGCCTGACAGCCCCGTGTTAGTGCCAAAACCAACGCCGCCCATATCCTCACGGAGATTCTGGCACACACCAACCTCTGGAATCAAAAACGCAAACGCCAACATGCATATATACAACAAACTGCGCCCACCAGTACAGGCAGGTGCAGCTTGATCTAATATAATATGTATCTTCATCTTAGGGCTCGTGGTGTAGCGTCTGTCATTAAACGCGACTACAAAATTACACACAATGCCTCACATGAGAAAGAATTAACACGCTTTTTACATTATTTTAACTCAACGCAAGCATGATTGTTTTGATACATCCGAATGAGCTGGAAAGAGGTCACTTCTCCTCAATCAGCTCCATGCCTCTGCGCAGCGCCGCTTCGTTGGTTGGAATGAGGTGATGATGGCGCTCGGGCAGAGTCTTGCGCAGCGCTTTCAGTACATCTTCTACCTTCACAATAGGCACCACCTTCAGCAGGGCTCCAAGCACAATCATGTTAAAACCCTTGGCATTGCCCATCTCTGCAGCTGCATCCATGGCATTGATCTCATACACATCAATGTCTGTGCGCGAGGGGGGCTCCGCTATCCCATAGGCATCATAGATGAGGCGACCGCCAGGCTTCACGCTATCCTCGAACTTCTCCAACGAAGGCTGGTTGAGGATGATGGCTGTGTCGTAGTTGCTCACGATGGGCGACGAGATGCGCTCGTCTGAGATGATCACCGTCACGTTGGCCGTGCCTCCGCGCTGCTCAGGGCCATAGGCTGGCATCCATGACACCTCTTTGCCCTCCATCAGTGCGCTGTAAGCCAATATCTTACCCATCGACAGTACGCCCTGTCCGCCAAAACCTGATATGATTATTTCTTCTGTCATCATTATTCTTTTCTTTTATTACTTCAATAGACCAGCTTCACAACACGGACAAACATGTAAGCATGTTCGTTCTCGCGCCTATGGCAGTCTACTTTTCACTTGTTTTCAGATCACCCACATGATAGAAATCAAACATGTGTTCTTCCATCCATTCATTGGCCTCGATGGGCGTCTTCTTCCAACCCGACGAGCAGGTGGACACGATTTCGACGAGCGAGGAGCCCCGGCGGTTAACCGAATTCTCGAAAGCCTGTCTGATGGCACGCTTGGCCTTACGTATGGCAGCTACCGAGTGTACGCTCTGGCGCGTGACGTAGCACGTGCCTTCGAGCTGCGCAGCAATCTCCGTAATCTTGAGTGGATAGCCGTGGAGGTCAGCCTGGCGGCCGTAGGGGCAAGTGGCTGTCTTCATACCCATCAGCGTAGTCGGAGCCATCTGTCCGCCAGTCATGCCATATATGGCATTGTTTATGAATATGATAGCAATGTTCTCACCGCGGTTCAGCGCATGAATAGTCTCGGCCGTGCCTATGCAGGCGAGGTCGCCGTCGCCCTGATAGGTGAACACCAGACGGTCGGGCCACAGGCGCTTGACGGCTGTGGCGATGGCGGGAGCACGCCCGTGGGCAGCCTCTTGCCAGTCGATGTCGATATACTTGTAGGCGAATACGGCACAGCCCACCGGCGAAACTCCGACGGCTTTATCTGCCATACCCATCTCCTCAATTACCTCGGCAATAAGTTTGTGAACTACGCCATGCGAGCAACCCGGACAATAATGCATGTCCGTGTCGTTCAGCAGGCGGGGCTTCTGATAGACTATATTCTCAGGCTTTTTGATGTTATCCATCTTTCTTTCGTTTAGAACATGAAACGGATGAAGAATTCGGCTATCTTAAGCACCATCCCTATGCCTACGATGGCCAGACCGATCATGTGGTGGGCCGGGAAGGCAAAATAGACCACTACGCCTATAAGCGCCAGAAGCATGAACAAAGTGTTCAGCACGTTGCGGACGTTCTCTCTATTCTTCATAAATCTTCGATTCTTACTTTTCACTTTCAACTTTTCAACCCCTCTGCTTTTCAACCTCAAAGTCACCCTTGAGGGCAGCAATCAGTTCGTCGGGTGTAGGCACTATGCCGCCCATCTTGCCATAGTGAGTCACAGGCGTGCGGCCATTCACAGCCAGGCGCACATCCTCCACCATCTGTCCGGCATTGATCTCAAAAGTGAGTATGCCCCTCACCTTCTCTGCCAGTTTGGCGATGCGCTCTGTGGGGAAGGGCCAGAGGGTTATGGGGCGCAGAAGGCCCACCTTCACGCCGCTCTTACGCAAGTCGCCTATCGCCTTCTGAGCTATGCGTGCTGCAGAGCCGAAGGCCACGATGAGGTAGTCCGCATCTTCCGTCAACATTTCCTCATAGCGCACCTCACTCGCACGAATCACAGCATATTTTTCCTGAAGGTGAAGGTTGTGGCGCTCCATAGCTTCAGGGCGAAGTTCGAGCGAGGTGATGACGTTGATGGGGCGGTCAGCAGTGTGCCCAGTAGTCGCCCATGGGCACTCCTTAATCACTTCCTCCTCAGTGCGACGAGGCTTGAAGGGCGGCAAAACCACCTTCTCCATTACCTGGCCCACCACGCCGTCAGAGAGAATCATGGCAGGGATGCGGTATTTGAAAGCCAGTTCAAACGAGAGGTCAACAAAGTCTGCCATCTCCTGAACCGACGAGGGCGCGAGCACGATCACGTAGTAGTCGCCGTTCCCGCCGCCGCGTGTGGCATGAAAGTAGTCGCCTTGAGAGGGCTGTATAGTGCCCAGACCCGGGCCTCCGCGCTGCACATTGACGATAAGCCCCGGTATCTCAGCGCCCGCCATATAGGCTATGCCCTCCTGCATCAAAGCCACTCCGGGGCTTGATGACGAGGTCATTACGCGCTTGCCGGCAGCGCCTCCGCCATATATCATATTTATGCTGGCCACTTCGCTCTCAGCCTGCAGCACAACCATGCCAGTCGTCTCCCAAGGCTTCTCAAGGGCCAGCGTCTCCAGTATCTCGCTCTGAGGGGTGATGGGGTAGCCGAAGTAGCCGTCGCACCCACAGCGGATGGCCGCGTGGGCTATAGCCTCATTGCCCTTCATCAGTACGATTTCATTTCCAGAATCCTTCATATCAATAGTTAAATCAAAACTCTAATCCTTGAACCCTAATGTCTAATCCATTTTTACCCTGTACACAGTAATGCACCCGTCAGGGCAAACGATGGCGCACGACGTGCATCCAGTGCAGCGCTCTGCCTCGCGCTGCTCAACATAGGGGTAACCCCTGCGGTTCACCGCTCTGGGAGCCAGCTGTATCAGGTCAAACGGACAAGCCACCACACACAGCTGACATCCCTTGCATCGTTCGGTATTCACCGATATTTCACCTCGTATCTTTGCCATAATATTACTTTATTCCACAATATTCAATATTATTTCTCTAATCCTTAACATCCCTCTCAGTTCTTGCCGCGCATTGCAGTGCGAAGCAAATCTGAAGAGCAACTTATCCTTAAGACTAAGGATTATAGTAATCCTTGCAGTAGAATTCCATTATCTCTGCCAGCATTTGGCGGGCCGCCACAGCGGGCGACGACGGGTCCAGCTGTGCCGCCTCGTCATACGCATTCATCGCGTCAGACCATCTCTGCTCGCGTCTGAACTCGTTGCCCAGGCGATACAGCTCAACAGCCTTAGCCGTGGCCGAAGTCATTTCAGCTTTCATTTCGCAAAAGTACAGTATTATTGTTTAAATTCACCTTTCATTCATTAAAGATTGATGATTTCAAGTGTATTTTTAATCTAAATCAATTAATTTTTCCCACCTCCACCCGCCTTGGATGCCGACAACTTGCGCAACATTGGTCAATACCTTAGGGGCTGCGGAAAATTAGGCCAAGGGTTTCGCGAATAACCCTTAAGGGTTTTGGCGATAACCCTTGAGGGTTTTGCCCCGAACCCTTAAGGGTTTATTTAAACTAATTTAACGTGACGGTATCTTCCTTATATATTATAGTCAGCAAAATTATTACTACTTTTGCCGCCGCTAAAGATCATGGTGGCTACTATTCCATACGTGGAGGCAACCTTTGCCCGTTTCAACGACCTTTGTTTCGAAGGCCGGCTGAAGCCTCTGCCCGTGCGTCTGAGCCGCGCCCGCTCATTCTTGGGGAAGATAGAGTTCAAACGTAAGCGCCAGCTGTTTGGCTCGTGGAAATATTCTGACTTTGTGCTTGTGGTCAGTTCGCTGCTCGATCTGCCGGAAACGCTCATCGAAGACATCATACTGCACGAGATGATTCACTATTTCATACTTTCACAACAGCTTCAAGATACGTCAACTCACGGGGTGATTTTCAAGCGAATGATGCGCGATATCAATGCTCGCTACAACCGCAATGTGACCATCAGCCACAGATTTACAGAGGATGAGAACGAACTCGACAACCGCCGTCGCCAGCATCTCCTTTGCGTGGCCAAACTTTCTGACGGCAGGGCGGGCATTATGCTGGCGGCACACACACGGGTTCTGCAACTTTGGAACGACGTAAAGCAAATACCATCCGTAGAGTCCTGCCGTTGGTTTACGACCACTGACCCGTTCTTCAACCGCTACCCGCGTGCCGTAAGGGCAAAAGTCTATCTCGTCGACGAGTATGAGCTTGAGCAGCACCTGAATGACGCTCGGCCGTTGCAGAAAATCGGACGGAAAATATACGTGCAAAGCCCGCCTGTGCAAAACTAAATGACTGGGTTTGACGGCGTGGCACAATATTTGCAAGATTAATAACAAACAACTATTATTATATATTATGGCAGACGAATTGAAAGATAAAGAAGAAGTCATCGACGAAAAGAACACAGTGGAATCACCTCAGAACGACGGACCCGCCGCCGAGGCTGAAACGGGCAATGCCAACGCACCTGCAGTGGAACTCACTCCCGAGGAGCAGCTTGCTCAGGCACAGGCTGAGATAGAGGAACTGAAGACTCAGGCGCTCTACAAGCAGGCCGAGTTCGAAAACTATCGTCGACGCACTATCAAAGAGAAGGCAGAGCTCGTCCTAAACGGCTCAAAGTCAGCCGTGACGGCATTACTGCCTATCGTCGACGACTTGGAGCGTGCACTGCCCTCGATGAAGAAGGCCGACGACATTGCTGCAGTCGTAGAAGGTGTTGAACTCATCTATCAGAAGTTCCTCAAGGCCCTGGCTGGTCTTGGCGTGAAACAGATTGAGACCGAGGGCAAGGACTTCGACGTTGACCTCCACGAGGCTGTGGCTCAAGTGCCGGGCGTGCCTGATGAGCAAAAAGGGCGCGTCATTGATTGTATAGAAAAAGGCTATACGCTCAACGAGCATGTCATACGTCACGCCAAAGTGGCAGTCGGAATGTGATTCGATTTTTTACATTCAATATTTTAAACATCGGCCAAAAGGTCGTAATCATAAAACTACGGCGTAAGCCGTGAACACAATGGATCAGAAACGAGATTACTACGAGGTCCTTGGGGTTGCCAAGAATGCCACTGAGCAGGAAATAAAGGCAGCCTACAAGAAAATGGCCATCAAATACCATCCCGACCGCCAGGGCGACAAGAGCGAAGCCGAGAAGAAAGAGGCTGAAGCCAAGTTTAAGGAGGCGGCCGAGGCTTACGACGTGCTTCACGATCCGCAGAAGCGTCAGCGCTATGACCAGTTTGGTTTCGCCGGTGTGGGCGGTGCTGCTGGCGGAGGCTATCAGAACATGTCGATGGACGACATATTCTCGCAGTTCGGCGACATCTTCTCCGACCTCTTTGGCGGAGGGGCTTCGTTCGGCGGAGGCTTCGGCTTCGGAAGCGGCTTCGGCGGCAGTCGGGGGCAGCGCAAGCCCCAGCATCGCGGAGGCGACCTGCGCCTTAAGGTGCGTCTGACGCTGAATGAGTGCGCCACAGGCGTGACGAAGAAATTCAAGGTGCGCAAGAAAGTCACCTGCAACCACTGCCATGGCAGCGGAACAGAGAACGGAAGCGGCGACACACAGACGTGCAACACATGCCATGGCACTGGCTACGTACTGCGCTCGCAACGCTCGGTATTTGGGATGATGCAGACACAGAGCGTCTGCCCCGACTGCCAGGGCGAAGGATCTATCATTAAGAATAAATGTCATCTCTGCGGCGGCACGGGCGTCACGACTGGCGATGAAGTCGTCGAAGTGAAGATTCCAGCTGGTGTACAGGATGGCATGGTGCTCACCGTTCCCGGTAAGGGCGACGCGGCAATTCGCAACGGTGTGCCTGGCGACATACAGGTGTTCATAGAGGTGGAGGAGAATAAAGACTTCATCCGCCAGGGTAACGACCTTATCTACAACCTCCTGCTCGACCTGCCTACTGCAGTGCTCGGCGGAAACGTTGAGATTCCGACCCTCAACGGCAAGGTGAAGCTGAAGATTGACGCCGGCACCCAGCCCGGAAAGGTGCTCAGGCTCAGAGGCAAAGGTCTGCCTGCTGTGCAAGGCTACGGATATGGAACCGGCGATCTCATCGTAAACGTCTCCGTTTATGTTCCGGAAACCCTCTCGCGCGACGAGCGCGAAGCGTTCGAGAAGATGCGCAAAAGCGACAATTTCACCCCGAACCAAAGCACTAAATCTAAACTCTTCAACCGCTTCAAGCAGATGTTTGATTGATGAATTACGCAGAAACCCTAGAGTATCGATACAACGCAGCCCCCATGTTTTCCAACATAGGGGCTGGCGCATATAAGGAGGGGCTGGCTACAACGATGGCCCTTGACATCCACCTGGGGCATCCCCACCAACGATACCGCACTATTCATGTGGCCGGAACGAATGGCAAAGGCAGTGTTTCTTCAACATTGGCTGCAATACTCCAGTCGGCAGGCCTGCGTGTCGGGCTTTACACCTCTCCTCATCTCATAGATTTCCGCGAACGCATACGCGTGAACGGAGCTATGATACCCGAGAATAGGGTCGTGCGTTTCGTAGAGGAAGAACGCTCGTTCTTCGAGCCCCTCGCGCCTTCGTTCTTCGAGCTTACGACGGCGCTCGCCTTTAAGTATTTTGCTGAAGAAGAGGTGGATGTGGCCGTTGTTGAGGTCGGCTTGGGTGGAAGGCTCGACTGCACCAACATCATCAGCCCAGACCTCAGCGTCATCACCAATATCTCTTTCGACCATCAGCAGTTTCTCGGCAGCACATTGCCACAGATAGCAGCAGAGAAAGCCGGCATCATCAAGACCGGTGTGCCTACCGTAGTTGGCGAAACAAACGGTCATGCCGACGTGCGCGATGTATTTGCCACAACTGCCAGGGCTAAGGGTTCTGTAATTCGTTTTGCCGACGAAGAAGCTTTTCCTGCAATTGAAAGCGAGCTAAAGGGCGACTATCAGCGTGCTAATATGCAAACCGTTCAGTGTGCATTGGACGCTCTGCAGCGTCAGGAATTCTACCGTGAGCGCCTGAGCAGAGAGGCCATCGACTATGGTTTCCAGCACATCATGGAGCTTTCGGGCCTGCAAGGACGCTGGCAGTTGCTGCAAGAGCGCCCTACGGTAGTATGCGATGCAGGCCACAATGCCGCAGGCGTCACCTATGTTGTGCAGCAACTTGCGAAGCAACCCAACGATTGCCTCCGCATAGTCTTCGGTATGGTCAGCGACAAGGACTATGAAATTGCTCTCAACCAGCTCGAAACCCTCAGCGACAGAGCTGTTTATTATTTCTCGCAGCCTTCTAACAAAAGAGCTCTCCCGGCAGACGTCCTCGCACAGACGTTCATAAAAAAAGGGCTGCACGTCAGTACGTATTCGTCAATACGTACGGCCGTGGCAGCCGCTTTGTCTGAAGCCTCGCCAGAGGATTTTATCTTTGTAGGAGGCTCTTGCTATGTCGTTGCCGATCTGTTGGCTTCATGGCCAGAGATCAGGGAGCCTAACCAATGACCCACTTGCTTCCGGGAATAAGTGAGAGAAGTTTTGTTGTGATCCAGCAGCAGATGAAGGTGAGGACGGCAATGACTGGGATGGCTATCCACACAGGGATGAGGGGCTGAGCCGCATTCCCTCCGATAATGGCGGCGCTGATGGGCGCAAGGAAGAGCAGATGCATAAGGTACATTCCGAACGTAAGCTTCGAGGTGGTGGTAATCCATTTCGGAGCTTTTTCCTGTTCTATGCAGGTGAAAAGAATGAAAGCCCCGAACGTGGCGAGTACAACGTTGGGCGTGCAGAACTCCCAGCTCCATTCGAGCAGCGGAGTCTCTATGAGCTCGCCCGGTGTGCCGCGCCACCAGAACGACCAGGCCGTGAAGGCAGCACCGATGATGAAGCAGGCAGCACCGACGCGCAGACGCTTTTCGCGCGACCAGTTGAGATGGACTTGGATGTAGTGGGCAAGAACGAGATAGCCCAGATAGCCCGAGCAATACCATAGCATATCATACCGGTTCCAGAAGCAGGCGCCCCACAAATCGGGCGTCACCAAGCGCTGAAGCCACGGTATCAACGTGGAGAATGCGAAGATGTAAAGGAAGATACGCTCGTCGCGGGCTGAGGCACGCTCCAGCCATGGCGATACGACGGGGATGATAAGGTAGAGGCTTATCAGAGGATACATAAACCAAAGGTGGCCGGCCATAGAGGGGAAATTGAAAGGAAGCATGCGCAAGTCATGCATCGAACGCTCCCAAGTCATGGCACCCCAAGCGAGGGGGAGGAAGGTGTAGATAAGCATAAAGGCTATCATCGGCGGCAGTATGCGGCGGAAACGCCGGAGGTAGAAGTCTGCCATCTCTTGCCCTGGCTTTAGAGGAACGAGCAAGAACGCAGATACTACCATAAATAAAGGTACGCACGTGCGCGCGATGCCGCCGTCATAGAAGGCCACCCAGAAGCGGTTGGCCTCGTTGGCAAGCATCGAGACATTGCCGGCAAGGCCAGAAGAGTCTGCTCCGTAGAAATTCTCGCTGGCGTGAACGAGCATCACGAGGAAGCAGGCCACGACGCGGATGTAGTCGATAAAAACGATTCTCGTTTTTTGCATTGTGGTTTATATTTTAGATTAATGATTTTTCCTTTATTCTTCATCACCCTTTCCTTCAATCTTGCTCATCTTCTCGTTGGCAAGGTCAAAAGCATACCACACCTTCTTGGGCTTCAACACCTTAAGAAATTCCGGATAATACTTCTTCTTTGCGGCCAGTTCCTTCGTTTCTGAAGTAAGCTTCGCCTCAAAGAGTTGTTTCGCCTGGGCGTCGGTGATGGTGCCTGCTTTCTCGGCTGCTTTGTACTTTTTCTTCACCTCGTCGTATATGTCGCCCGCAGCCTTACGTTCTTCGAGGTAAGCTTTCAGTATGGGGCCGAACTTGGCCTCGGTCTGTTTGTTCAGCTTAAGATGCTGAAGTGTATAGGCATAACGCTTCTCGGTCTTTGTCAGTGCCAGGCTTGTAGCAGTTACGCCGAACATGAGAGCTAAGGCCAAGAGAGCAATAAAGATCTTATTCATCTGTGTTTTCTTTTATTCTTGTTGTTTGTTTGGTTTGAATATTTCGCTTTCTTATTCGTTTTGACATTCGTTGGGATTTGCGGTTTAATCCCGAAGAGCTTACTTATCAAGTCTGTACGCCCAATCTTACGCAATTCGCTTTCTATGCGTTGCCTCTCTTCGGGCTTATACCAGAAGAAGAACATCCGTTGTGCCTGCTTCTCCTCGGGCGTTCGGGCCACGAAGACAGGCTCGAGTGTGTCTGGATCGTAGCCGGTCGCCCACATCGTCGTGGCCGTAGTCATAGGCGTTGGCGTGAAGTCCTGCACCTGTTCGAGGCGGAAGTCAAGCTGCATGGTCTCTATTGCCAAGGTCGCCATGTCTTCAGTGCGGCAGCCAGGATGCGAGCTTATGAAATATGGAATTATCTGTTGCCGGAGCCCACGTTCGCGGTTGATGCTGTCGAAGCGGCGCTTGAAATCGTAGAACAGGCTGAACGATGGCTTGCGCATGAGCCGCAACACGCGGTCGGACGTATGTTCCGGAGCAACTTTCAGGCGCCCACTGACGTGGTGCACAATCAGGTCGTGTGTGTAGTCTGAAGCGGCTCTGTTGAGCGTTTCGTCCTGCCAATCGTGCATCAGCAGGTCGTAGCGTACGCCGCTTCCGATGAAGCTTTTCTTTATGTAGGGCAGGGCGTCTACGGCACGGTAAATGTCGAGCAGCGGGCGATGGTCGCCGTTGAGGTTCTTGCAGATGTTGGGATGAATGCATGATGGGCGGTGACAGCGGCCGCAGACGTCAGGCCGCTTGCCGCTCATGCAATACATGTTTGCCGAAGGACCGCCGAGGTCTGAGAGCACGCCCCTGAAGCCTGGCAGCTGTGAGATGGCCTCCACTTCCTTTAATATGCTTTGCTTCGAGCGGCTCATTATGCGCTTGCCCTGATGAGCGGATATAGTGCAGAAGGCACAACCGCCGAAACAGCCGCGATGGAGGCAGACGGAAAAACGTATCATCTCATAGGCCGGGATGCGTTTGCCGTCATAACGGGGGTGGGGGAGGCGAGTGTATGGGAGGTCGAACGAATGGTCGAGCTGTTCGGTTGTCATGGGCGGGAACGGCGGATTGACTATGAGCCAACGGCCGCGAGCCTGCTGAATGAGGCGCTGAGCATTCTCGCTATTGCTCTGAGTCTCTATGTGATGGAAATTCTCCGCGTGCCGCTTTGGTTCTTCAAGGCAGGCTTCGAAACTGTGGAGGACGATGTCGCTTTCACGGATTCCTTCTGGCACAAGCCGCTCTTCATCGTAGGCCATCACCGTCTGGCGCAAGGCCTCGTGGGCAATCCCAGAGCCGCTTTCGTCTGTCCCGGCAATTGCCTGTCGCAGCACCTTTGCGGTGAGCATAGCATTTCCTTCGTCGTCGTATGCGAGGTCGGGGTGGAAGCTGTCAATAGCCTCTAAGGCGCGATGGGCGAGCTCTATAGTTGGCTGCTCGCCCATGCCGTAGATTATTGCGTCGGCTCCGCTGTCGAGAAGGATGGAGGGGCGGAGGCAATTCTGCCAATAGTCGTAGTGTGTGAGTCGTCGCAGCGAAGCCTCGATGCCTCCGAGCACCACGGGAACGTCGGGATAGAGCTGCTTTACAGCCTTTGTGTAGACGATAGTCGGGTATTCGGGGCGAAGGTCATGGCGCCCGTCGGGCGAATAAGCGTCCTCTGATCGCAAGCGGCGCGCGGCGGTGTATTTATTCACCATCGAGTCCATAGCTCCCGGGGCCACGGCAAACCATAGGCGAGGACGACCCAGACGTCTGAAATCGCGCAGGTCGCCGTGCCAGTCGGGCTGCGGAATGATAGCAACGCGCAGACCTTCATCCTCAAGAATGCGACCGATAACAGCCGCCCCGAACGAGGGATGGTCAACATAGGCATCAGCCGACAAGATAATTACGTCGGCCTGCGACCATCCGCGCTGCTGCATCTCGCGACGGTTGGTGGGGAGAAAGAGACTGCTTGATAAAGCCATTACGTCCGCGCTTGTTGGGCTTTACGACTGGTCGCGTTGCAGAATACGTCCTAACAAGTTCTTATTTATGGCCAATAGCTTCCGCTGCTGCGACTTTATGTCGGCCGTCACTTGTTCGTACAGTTCCTGGATAGCGTGAGCAAAAGGTGTCTGGTTCTTGTCGGCTTCTTCGTTTACGACTACGCGCAATCCCTTGGGCACGAGATGAATATCAATGTCTTCACCAACTTCAGCCGGTTCGCCGTCGTAGTGGATAACGCCAGGTTGGGTACGATGCACATGAAGAGACGTGCATTGAAACGTCTTAACGTGGGCGTTCGTGTCGAGCGTCTTATTGAGCATTTGCATCACAAGCTGCGGCGCTCCGAGCACATTCATAGGTTCGATGATAGTCACGTCGAGAAGGCCGTCGCTCATAGAAGCCTGTGGGGCGATGTAAAAATTATTGCCGTACTGCGAGGCGTTGCCGCAGGCTATGAGGAATGCATTGTGCGTTGCCGCCTGACCATCGATGACCAACTCGTAGGTTTCAGGCTCGTAAGAGAGCCCACCTTGCAGAGCTTTCTCAACGTAAGTCCTCAGCCCGCGCTTGCCGCTGCCTGCGAACTTCTCGCTCAGGAACGCATCGAACCCCATTCCGCAAGTGCAGAAGAAGGGTTTGTCGTTGATCATTCCGTAGTCGAGAGCCTTGATGTCGCAGCGCGAGAGCACACGCAGTGCTCCATCAGGGTCCATCGGGATGCCAAGATGGCGCGCCAGACCGTTGCCGCTGCCCATGGGAATGATGGCCAGCGCCGTGTTTGTGTGGCGAAGCGAGCGTGCCACTTCATTGACTGTTCCGTCGCCGCCTATGGCTACGCAAACGTCAACCTCGTTGCGTGCAGCCTGTTGAGCGAGCTCAGCTGCATGGTTTCGGTGGTCTGTCCATTCCACTTGCCATTCAAATCGCTCACTGTCGAGGAACGAAGGCAGCGAACGTATTACAGGACCTTTGTCGCGGGTTCCGGATATAGGGTTGGCTATGAAAAGCAGTCGTTGTTTGCTCATGACGGTAAACGCATTAGTTTGCGCAAATGTACATAAAAAGTTCCAAACTCATAGGGCTTTATAAAGAAAAGAAGAAGAAATTGCACATTTTAAGGCAGAAAATGCAATAACTAAAAAAATATTATTAACTTTGCGCCGTTTTTGAATAAATAAAGAACGAATACCTATTACTTTATATGGGACTTTTACAAGAAAGACTGGCCAAGTACGACCGCCCGCAGCGCTATAAAGATCTGGGCATCTATCCCTATTTCCGCGAGATAGAGGGCAAACAGGGTACTGAGGTTATCATGGAAGGACATCGCGTGCTGATGTTCGGCAGCAATGCTTATACAGGTTTGACGGGCGACGAGCGCGTCATTGAAGCTGGCATTAAAGCTATGCGACAGTATGGCAGTGGCTGTGCCGGCTCTCGTTTCTTAAACGGAACTCTCGACCTTCATGTTCAGCTCGAGAAGGAGTTGGCTGAATTTGTTGGCAAAGACGAGACTATGTGCTTTGCCACGGGCTTCACCGTGAACAGCGGTGTACTGGGAGTACTTACAGATCGCCACGACTTTATCATCTGCGACGACCGCGACCATGCCAGCATTGTCGATGGTGTGCGCAATAGCTTCTCACAGCGTCTGAAATATAAGCACAACGATATGGCTGAGCTTGAGGCTCTGCTGCAGCGTTGTCCTGAGGACGTGGTGAAGCTTATTGTCGTCGACGGTGTATTCTCTATGGAAGGTGACCTTGCCAAGCTACCTGAGATTATTGCTCTGAAGCACAAGTATCCTGGCACGGCAGTAATGGTCGACGAGGCCCACGGCCTCGGCGTCTTCGGTCGTCAGGGACGTGGCGTTTGCGACCACTTCGGACTAACTGACGAAGTAGACCTTATCATGGGCACTTTCTCGAAAAGCCTCGCCAGCATCGGCGGCTTCATTGCTGCTGACAGCTCTATCATCAACTACCTGCGCCACCACACCCGCACTTATATCTTCTCAGCCTCCTGCACGCCTGCCGCTACGGCTGCCGCCCGCGAGGCTCTGCACATCTTACAGTCGGAACCTGAGCGCATACAGAAACTATGGGATGTCACTAACTACGCACTCAAGCGTTTCCGCGACGCAGGCTTCGAGATAGGCGAAACCGAGAGCCCCATCATTCCGCTCTATGTCCGCGATGTCGACAAGACGTTCGCCGTGACCAAGATGGCTTTTGATGCCGGCGTGTTCATTAATCCGGTTATCCCGCCCGCATGTGCCCCGCAGGACACTCTTGTACGAGTTGCCCTCATGGCTACCCACACAAAGGAGCAGGTAGACGAAGCTGTGGAAGCACTGACAACCGTCTTCAAGGAGCTGGAGATAATTAAGTAAAGAAATATTTGCTAAATTATTTGGTCGTTTCAGCGAAAACGACTACCTTTGCACCCGCAAAACCGAAAGAGGTGGTGGCAAGCCGCCTCGGACGGTGCAAACATGAATGTTGCGTCCTTAGCTCAGTTGGTAGAGCAATTGACTCTTAATCAATGGGTCCAGGGTTCGAGCCCCTGAGGGCGTACAGTGTAGGCTTCGTCGAGACGACGAGGCCTATATTGTTATATATTGCCAAAACTCTCAATCCTTATTGCCAAAACCATAGTGGGTATTCGCCGAACCCTTAATTGTTATTCGCCGTAGTTTTAGCTATTTACAAAACATTCGCCTTGATTGCAACACCGTATGTTAGCCCTTGCGGCATTACTGGGTATAATGTTGAAAGAGTCAAGCAACTGAATACACAAAGAACACAAGAAACCCGAAAAGAATCATATAGGCATCTTCTTTTCGGGTTTCGCGTTGATTAGAATTATTTACTCGGATGAATGAGAATGTCGTTTATGGTGTAGTGGTCCATGAAGCAGCTGCGATCGACATTCCCTCGTATGCCTCGGACGCGGCTCGTAGCAGAGTATTGCCACATCACGAAGGCAGCTTCGTCGCAGAGCTGCGGCACTTCCTCGGCATAGCGAGCTATCATGTACTTGTAACTGGTGAATGGACCGCTGAGATATTTATTGTAGAAGTCGCGCGAACAATAGAGGATGGGCTTGATACCATAGTGGCGCTCAATCATCTGAATGAAGCTCTTCAGGTTACGTTGGAACTGTGGCAGCGGTTCGCGCCCGCGCCGTTCGATGTCGATGATTGGTAGCAGATCCATTTCTTTCAAGTTGACGGTGCTGCGGAAGTTGTTGAACTGTCGCTGTGGGCTTACGCTGGGAATGTAGAAATGGTAGATGCCCACGCGGAATCCCGCGCGGCGAGCTCCGATGAGATTCGTGCGGAAGGTGTTGTCGACCAAACTCTCGCCCTCGGTGGCCTTGATGTAGACGTAATCGACATTGCCGTTGCGAGCCACTTCGTGCCAGTTTATAGAGCCTTGATAGTGCGAGACGTCGATGCCTGCAATCTTGCGGTTGGGCACGTGATGGTGACTCACAGGCTTGTTGAGCGCGCCTATCTCAGCCTCTGGAGCCATCATTGGCTGGGGTGACAGTGAAGGCATTGGGGCGTCGGGCTGTGGTACTCCGTCATCGATGTCAGCGACCATCAGTGTTGCAGCTTTCTTCGTCTTGTTGATCTTAGCCGCAGTGGAGCCCGAAAACGCAAAAAGGCCCAGGCACGTACACATTAATAACGCGTGTACGCGCGCAAGGCCTTTTGATGTGTTAAGAAAGAGTTTCCGTGCAGCCGTCATTGCCTATTCCATCTCAGAACCGTCAAATGTTAGGGGCAGAAGGTCGCGGAAGCTGTCGACGACGTAGATGCCTTCCTCGCCATAAAGCATCACCTTGATGGGCTGTCCGTAGCGCGTCTCGGCTTCCAGCAGAGCCTGGCGGCACGCGCCGCACGGCGAGATTGGCTTGGCGAGAAAGGCGCCACCTGTGAATGCCGCAATGGCTATGGCCACGGGAGCCTGCTCAGGCGCGTTGGCCTGGGCGTAAAAGAATGCCGAGCGCTCGGCGCACAGGCCCACGGGGAAGGCTGCATTCTCCTGATTGCTGCCGGCATAGATACTACCGTCAGCAAGGCGTATGGCTGCTCCGACACTGAAATGCGAATATGGCGAATAGCTACTCTTGGTCATTTCCTTAGCCTTGAGCACTAACTCGCGCTCTTCTGCCGTCAATTCGTCGAGCGAAAGGATGCTAACCGATAGTCTTATCTGTAATTCTTTCATGTTTTTATTGAATTTCTCGACAAATATAGTGAGGTTTTTCGATAATTTCCCAAAAAAGAATTACTTTTGTGGGCAGATTAATGTTTTTTAGAAAATGGAGCTTCCTTTTAAACCCTTTGGGGCATTTTTTGCTACTCTTTGTCTCTCATTTCTCTGCGCTACTGTGGCTGTAGCACAGTCGGGGCAGTCGGTTCAATGGCGATATATCGAGAACTATAAGGATATGGCCATCGACCAGATGCAGCGCTACCGCATCCCTGCTTCTATTACTCTTGCACAAGGCCTGATAGAGAGTGGGGCGGGGCAGAGCCGTCTGGCACGTGAGGCCCACAATCATTTCGGCATCAAAGTGGGCATGAACTGGACGGGACCTTACATCGTGATGGCTGATGACCGCCCCGACGACCGCTTCCGTAAGTATCGTACCGACGATGAGAGCTACGAGGACCACTCACGCTTCCTGCGCAACAATCAGCGCTACCGTTCGCTATTCAGCCTTTCGCTTACCGACTACAAAGGCTGGGCTCATGGCCTCAAGCGCTGCGGCTACGCCACAAACCCGCGCTATCCAGAAATGCTCATCGGAACTATCGAGCGCTACAACCTTCAGCAGTTCGACTCCTACACCAGCGGGCGCTACCATGCGCGCACATACTCTGCAGGCGATGCTCGCAGCGAGAGCGACTTTTTCTCGCAGCATATTGTCTATCGTGTCAACAAAACCTATATGATTATTGCTAATGCAACAGACACGTGGGAGAAAGTAGCTCGCGAGACGGGTGTGAGCAAGCGTAAACTTATGAAATACAACGAGCGTCTGAAAAACAGCCCCCTTGCAACTGGCGACATTGTCTATCTGGAGAAGAAACGCAGCAAGGCCGACAAGAGCCTCAAAGGCGTTCCGCATGTGGTGCAGCCCGGCGAGTCTCTCTACGATATAGCCCAGCACTATGCCGTGCGTCTCAAGAACATCTACACTCTCAACGGCCTCTCGCCCGACTATGTTCCCCAGGCTGGTGACCTCATCTGGCTGAGGTAGTGCCGTGGATATCATCAATAATGCATTTACACTAATTATCTTATCAGAATTCCATGACGACTTTTTTCACTACGGATCATAGGGAATACACGGATTAACATAGCAAAGATCCCGACAATGGACAATTCGTATAATTCGTAAATTCGTATTGGATTAATATATTTATATAACTACTTAACAAAACATCAAACTATATTATGGCCGACGACAAAAAGATAATTTTCTCGATGGTTGGTGTGAGCAAGACCATCCAGCAGACTCAGAAACAAGTTCTGAAGAACATCTATCTTAGCTTCTTTTATGGTGCAAAGATAGGTATTATAGGTCTTAACGGTTCGGGTAAGTCCACCTTGCTAAAGATCATTGCCGGACTCGACCAGAGCTATCAGGGCAACGTTGTTTTTGCCCCTGGCTATTCCGTCGGTTACCTTCCTCAGGAGCCACAGCTCGACGATGACAAAACTGTTTGTCAAGTAGTTGAAGAAGGAGTTCAATATATAGTCGATGCCTTAGCTGAATATGAGGAGATTAACAATAAGTTCGGGCTGCCTGAATATTATGAGAATGAAGACAAGATGAACTAGCTGTTTGCTCGTCAAGGAGAGCTGCAGGACATCATAGATTCCACTGATGCCTGGAATCTCGATACGCGCCTTAATCGCGCTATGGATGCCTTGCGATGTCCACCTGCCGACCAGCTTTGCGGCCAGCTATCAGGAGGTGAACGCCGTCGCGTGGCCCTCTGCCGGCTTCTGCTTCAAAAGCCCGATGTGCTTCTTCTCGATGAACCTACCAACCATCTTGATGCAGAGTCCATCGACTGGCTCGAGCAACATTTGAATCTTTACGAGGGAACTGTCATCTGTGTGACCCACGACCGATATTTCCTCGACGACGTTGCAGGCTGGATTCTTGAACTCGACCGTGGTGAAGGTATTCCTTGGCAGGGCAACTATAGTTCGTGGCTCGAACAGAAAAGCCGTCGTTTAGCACAAGAGGAAAAAGCCGAAAGCAAACGTCGAAAAACACTTGAACGAGAGCTCGATTGGGTGCGCATGGCGCCTAAAGCTCGTCAGGCAAAAGGAAAGGCTCGTCTGTCAAACTACGAACGTATGCTCAATGAAGACCAGAAAGAGAAGGAACAGCGTCTGGAAATATTTATCCCCAGTGGTCCACGCCTCGGCAACAAGGTGATAGAAGCCCACGGCCTGGCGAAGGCCTACGGCGGCAAAGTGCTCTTCCGCGACCTCGATTTCACGCTGCCGCCAAACGGTATTGTTGGTGTTATCGGACCCAACGGAGCGGGAAAGACAACACTCTTCCGCCTTGTCATGGGCCTCGAGCAGCCCGACGCCGGCACGTTTGAGGTCGGCGAGACAGTGAAACTTGCCTATGTCGACCAGAGCCACCGCAACATCAAAGCCGACCAGACTATCTATCAGACCGTCTCGCAGGGCAATGAGCTCCTGCGCATGGGAGGCCGCGACATTAATGCCCGCGCCTACCTATCCCGCTTCAACTTTACTGGTGCCGACCAAGAGAAGAAATGCGGCGTGCTCTCAGGCGGCGAACGTAACCGCCTGCACTTAGCCATGGCTTTGAAAGAAGAGGGCAACGTGCTACTGCTCGACGAACCTACCAACGACATTGATGTCAACACCTTGCGTGCGCTGGAGGAAGGTCTCGAGAGTTTCGCCGGTTGTGCCGTAGTCATTTCCCACGACCGCTGGTTCCTTGACCGCATCTGCACACATATCCTTGCCTTCGAGGGCGACGGCAACGTGTTCTTCTTCGAAGGTTCATATACCGACTATGAGGCAAATAAGCTGAAACGCCTTGGTCTTGAGGAGCCCAAGCGTATTCGTTATCGTAAACTTGAGAACTGAATAATACCTAAACAATGAGACGCATAATTCTATCCGTGCTGGCTGCCTTGCTGTTTGTGGAGGCTGCAGAAGCCGAAGGCCGTAAAGAAACAACGCTTTCCGACGGCTGGCAGTTCTATTCCGTACTTAGTGGTGAAAATCACCCAGCTGTTCCCAAGTGGACGGAGGTCAGCGTGCCTCACGACTGGGCCATAAGCGGACCCTTCGACAAGAAATGGGATTTGCAACGCGTTGCTAGCGTGCAGAACGGCGAGAAAGAGGCCAGCGAGAAGACTGGGCGCTCAGGCGCTCTGCCGTGGATAGGGGAGGGCTTCTACCGCCGCACGCTTACCATCAGCGACGGGTGCGAACATGCCGAGCTGCTCTTCGACGGAGCCATGGCAGAACCTATCGTAAGCATCAACGGCAAACAGGCGGGCTTCTGGGCCTACGGCTACAACACTTTCCGCGTAGACATAACACCTTACGTCCACGCTGGCAACAACCTCCTCGAAGTTCATCTTAGGAATATGGAGGAGAGCTCGCGCTGGTACCCAGGTGCAGGCATCTTCCGCCCTGTGACGCTTATCGAGACATCCCGCACTCATCTCGACGACTGGAGTCTTTATGCCCGTGTTGTAGGTGAAAAGGACAAGGTACGCACACTGGAGATTACGGGCAAAGTCCTTGAGCCAGACGAGAGAACGGCCGTGCGGCTCACGTTGACATCGCCCGCAGGAGAGAACGTCGGCGACTTGAAGCCTTTGCAGCTCGCCTCTGGCGGCAGTTTCCACACGACAATCAATGTGCCTGACGCTCAGCTGTGGTCGCCCGAAACGCCCAATCTTTACAAGCTGACAGCAAATGTTGTTGATGCCAACGGGAAAGTTCTCGACACGAAGAGCATAAAGACGGGCATCCGCACCGTGCGCGTCAGCCGTGAGCATGGTCTCCAGCTTAACGGCCAGTCGCGCAAAATAAAAGGTGTCTGCCTCCATCATGACCTCGGCCCACTTGGCGCAGCCATCAACAAAGCCGCCCTCATCCGCCAGATAAAGATAATGAAGCAGATGGGCTGCGACGCCATACGCACCTCACATAATATGCCGAGTCAAATGCAGATGGAGATTTGCGACTCGCTGGGTATGATGGTAATGGCCGAGAGTTTCGATATGTGGCTTTATCCTAAATGCAAGAACGGTTATGCACGCTTTTTCCGTGAGTGGGCCGATCGCGACATCGCGAATCTCGTGCTTGCACATCGCAACCACCCGTCCATTGTCATGTGGTCTATCGGCAACGAGATTCCTGAGCAGTGGAGCGAGGAAGGCAGACAGATAGCCATCCGCCTGCAGGGTATCTGCCACGCCCTCGACCCCTCGCGTCCAGTCACTCAAGGATGCGATCGTGTGGATAATGCTCTGGCCAGCGGTTTCATACGAGCCATGGACGTACCGGGCTTCAACTATCGTCTTCACAGATATGCCGACGGCATTAAGCAGCTGCCGCAGGGCTTCCTCCTCGGCAGTGAGACGGCTTCAACAGTAAGCTCCCGCGGTGTCTATAAGTTCCCCGTGACTCCTGCTGCCGCCGACTCGCCCGAAGGTCGCCCCTTCCACAAGGATGGGCAGTGCTCTGGCTACGACATAGAATGGTGCTCGTGGTCCAACCTCCCCGACGACGACTGGCGTTGGCAGGACGATGAGCCGTGGGTCATTGGCGAATTTGTGTGGACAGGCTTCGACTACCTCGGCGAACCTACGCCTTACGACGGCTACTGGCCCTCGCGCTCCAGCTATTTCGGCATTTGCGACCTTGCAGGTCTGCCCAAGGATCGCTACTTCCTCTACCGCTCACACTGGAACACCCAGGACCACACCATCCATCTGCTGCCGCATTGGACGTGGGGCCGTGAGCGCCGGGGCGAGGTGACGCCCGTCTATTGCTATACCGACTATCCATCGGCCGAGCTCTTCGTAAACGGCAAGAGCCAGGGGCGCATCAGCAAGCAGCGCGACAGTCGCCTCGACCGCTACCGCCTGCGCTGGAACGAGGTGAAGTACGAACCGGGTGAGCTTCGTGTGGTTGTCTACGACGACAAAGGCGCAAAGGCTGGCGAGCAAACCATACGTACTGCAGGCATACCCTCACGCCTGAAACTCGACGTATGGACGCAACGCGACAAGCCCGAACTGCTTGCCGATGGCGACGACCTGGCGTTTATCACCGTCTCGCTCACCGACAGCCGCGGCACCCTCATCCCCGACGCTGCCGACAAGCTGACGTTCGAGGTCACAGGTGCCGGCAGTTTCAAGGCTGCATGCAACGGCGATGCCACCAGCACCGAAACTTTCACCCAGCCAACTATGCACCTTTTTGCCGGACAGCTCGTCGTCGTCGTCAGAAGCGCACGCGAGGCAGGAATGCTCAAGTTGCGCGTCCGCGATGCGCAACGCAAACTCTCTGAGACGGTTACACTCGCCGTTCGCTGACCGTCCGCCGCCTGTAACAATATTGTAACCATTATTTTTAATGAAAATAACTACAAAAGTTTTACTTTTGCCCTTGTAAATGATTTTCACACAAAAGTAATGGTTACAATCGTTTTCAAACTGCTTGGCTCGCTCGCCCTCCTTATCTACGACAACGACGGTGATGACCGTCTCGTTCGACAATGCCAGCCTGCTGACGCTTGCCCAGACCGTCTCCTTCATCATAGGAACCAACATCGGCACCTATATCGCCAACCGCCCCGGCTTCGGCTACTATTTCGGTGAACTCCCGAAATGAGCTTCACACGATCGGGCAAATATCAATTAGCTATGCTTTGACTGATGTAATCTTCGTCGGCCACAAAAAAAATCTCTCACATCACAAAGATATGAGAGTTTTTTTGTAACTTCGCAGCCGAGATCAGTACCCTGATAATGAAGAAATGAAGAATCAAATACAATAGCTGAAGAACTATGACACGGAAAAGCATTGCATTATTACTGTTCCTTTTCTTTGCCGCCGGCAGCCTGATGGCGCAGACGCGATGGGTAAACCCGCTCACTCAGGGCGAAGCTATGGTGCATGGTCGCTGGTGGCACAGCGAGCTTAAGGACAGCTATCACCGCCTGCCGCCTCGTGCACAGCAGACGGTGCGAAGCGCCGTGTGGAACCTCTCGCGCCAGTCGGCAGGCCTCTCGCTGGTGTTTCACACCAACGCCCCAAGCATTAAGGTGCGCTACGCCGTTAGCGGCGGACTTAGCATGTTCCACATGCCGTCGACAGGTGTCTCTGGCCTAGACCTCTACGCCACCGATGCCGAGGGCCAGCTGCGCTGGTGTGCCAGCCGCTTCAACCTATCGTTCAAGGATACCATCAACTATGAGTTCAAGGACATCACTTATTTCACCGGCGATGATTGCGGCTACGACTTCGAGCTCTTCCTGCCCCTCTACAACTCAGTGAAATGGCTCGAGATAGGCGTGCCCGAGGACAGGGAACTGCACTTTCTGCCTGCCTCGACTGAGCAGCCCATCGTGGTCTATGGCACCTCTATAGCACAGGGCGCCTGTGCTTCGCGTACGGGTATGGCCTGGACAAACATCGTACACCGTGAGTTGCGCGAGCCCGTCATCAACCTCGGTTTCTCGGGCAACGGACTGCTCGAGGAAGAGGTGTTCCGCCTTCTGGCTGAGATTCCTGCTAAACTCTTCATCATCGACTGCCTGCCAAACCTCTCCACAGAGCGCACCGAGTTCATTTATGACCGCCTCATCCGTGGTGTTAACATCCTGCGAGAGAAGAGTCAAGCGCCCATACTGCTTGTGGAGCACAATTACGCCAATGGCACCAGTTCGCAGCAAGCCCTCAGCTGGTACCAGAACTCCAATGCTGAGCAACGCCGGGCTTACGACACCCTCGTCGCACAGGGTGTCAGTGGTCTCCATTTGCTCACCCATGCCGAACTGGCCTTCACTCAGGATTCGATGGTCGAGGGGATTCACCCCAACGACTTGGGTATGCACCAGTACGCCGACGCTTATATCCGGAAGATACTCGAGATAATGAAATAGAGATGCATGAGAACGTTGATTAGCTTTCTGATGTGCTGGCTCTTTGTGGGCGTCCCCACGACAGCACAGGATAAGGGAACAAGGTGGGTGGAGAGAATCAAAGTACTCTCTCCCGCGCCCTGTTCAGACATCAATGGGCGCGTGGTCATCAGCCTGCAGGCGCGAGGTATGGAAAGCCTGACTGCACGGTGCTATGTTGAGCGTTCACATTCCTTGCCACAAGAATGTCTGCTGACGCCAAAAGGTATTAAATTTGATGATGAAGGAAGAGGGAGCTTCTGTCTGAACGCAAAGAAGTTACCACATGGCCCGCTGACTATTCAGATAAGTGGATCCTCAGCCACGGGCGAGCAGGACCTCTACGAGCTGCAACTCTATAACACAGGCGGGAAACCAGCGGCAGCAGCAGGCATCCCAGACACCATCCCAGCAGCTGCCCAAGGCATGAAGCTGGCTTTCAGCGACGACTTCGATGGCCAGCTTTCCATTTCCCGCGACGGGCGAGGAACTCGCTACAACGCTCACAAACCCACCTTCGGCGACTTCAGCGGCTGGCCCTTCAGCGATCCCGAGGGCTATGAGAATCCTTTTCGACAACGCGATACATATTTAATAATACGCGCGCACAAGGAGGACGGAACGCGAGGCAGCACGGGGCTTATAGCGACCGTTGACATGGATGGCAAAGGCTTCCGTGCCACTCCGCCCTGCTACATGGAATGTAGGCTTATGGCACAGTCAGCACCCGGAACCTGGCCCGCCTTCTGGACAATAACCAACATCAACCAAGGCATGGGCGACGAGCTCGACGTCATTGAGGCATACGGAGGTTGGGGCGAAGGCAACCCTAACAGCACTGGCTACTGGGTCACCTCTCACTTCTGGGGGCAGAAGGACGAGCAGGGCGAGCCTCTCAAGCATCCCGGCAAGCTCGTTGACATGACAGCACAGAGGCTGAGAACGTCGTGGAGCCAGACCTTCCACACCTACGGTCTGCTGATAACGAGCGCTGCGACAACCTATTACCTTGACGATGAGCCCGTCTGGAGCCACCCAACCAACAGCTATTCCCTGCAACAGCCCCACGTACTCCTCGTCAACTACGCCATAGGCGGCGCCTGCGGCTGGAAGATCAACCTCGACCGCTATGACAACACCTCCGAGATGTACGTCGACTACCTCCGCGTTTTCGAGGCACACTGAAGCGCACCTATAAGTAGACGTGATGCAAAAGAAAGGACCCAGTGATGGAAAAAAGGAATCGTATTATACGCAAGGCTTCACTCCCTGAAGATGCAGAGGGAATCATGGCGGTTTTCTCTGCTGCAAAAGCCATCATGCGGTCCTCGGGCAATGTGAATCAGTGGAAATCTGGTTATCCCTCACTGGAAGCTGTGCAGGCAGACATTGACAGACAGGGCAGTTATGTCATTGAGGAAAACCGCATGATTGTTTCCTACTTCGCTTTCCTCAACTCCCCTGAGCCCACCTATGCCAGAATCTATGATGGTGAGTGGTTGGACGACTCACTGCCTTACCATGTCATCCACCGCATTGCCAGCTATCCAGACGTACATGGCATATTCGCCAGCATCATTGAATTCTGTGCTGCCATAGAGCCCAACCTGCGCATCGACACTCATAGGGACAACCATATCACGCAGCATATTATCTTGAAGCACGGATTCACCTGTTGCGGTATCATCCATCTTGCATCAGGGGATGAGAGGCTGGCTTATCAGAGAATCAAACTGGTCACCAATCGTGATCGCTTTCACTAAATGTCTATAGCTTTATGACAAAGTATTTATTTACATTATTAATGGGTCTTGGCTTATTGCCCACGGCTTGTAATAAGCAGACAAGACAAGAAGCTGACACGGACTTCACAGACGACGTAAAGACGTCACTTGCCGATGGCGGCTGCATAGACCTGAACAGCCTACAGTGGACAAGGGAACCGGCCGGATTTGAGATTGGTGGCGACACCATCCGCATCACCACCGTCCCGCATACCGACCTCTGGCAACGAACATACTACCATTTCCAGAACGACAATGCGCCAGTGTTGCAGATGCAGACACGCGAGAAGTTCTTCAGCTTTGTCGTGAAAACCGACTTCACTCAGAGTCACCAGCGTTTTGACCAGTGCGGAATCGTGATGTACTTGGACAGCGAGAACTGGCTAAAAGGTTCTGTAGAGTATGAGAACAACGAGTTCCAGCATCTGGGAAGCGTCTGCACGAACAGCGGATATTCCGATTGGGCTACGACAGCCATTCCCGCCGACGTGAAGACTATGTGGTACCGCTTCTCCCGTCGCGAGGATGACTTCTGCATCGAGTGTTCAACTAACGGAGTAGACTTCAGCCAGATGCGCATCTGCCACATGTATGCCGCAACTGATGCAATCCGCTTTGGCATCTATGCCTGTTCTCCCGAGGAATCTTCATTTACGGCTGTATTCTCAGACATGAAGATTACTGAATGTGCTTGGAAAGCTCACGACGGACAACAACCTGATGCAGAATAAGCCTTATAACGAGCAGATGTGATATCATAGCTCGCAAATGAACCTATTAATAAAAATCCAGACGAAATGAATCCAGAATTGAGGCAATACATTGAGCAGGAAATCATCCCACGTTATGACGACTTTGACTTTGCGCATCGTCGTGATCATGTGCTAATGGTCATCCGCCAGAGTGTGGAATTGGCCGAACGGCTGGAGTTAGACGCGGATATGGCTTTTGCCATAGCGGCGTACCACGACACGGGACTATCCGAAGGACGTGAGGTGCATCACCTTGCATCGGGGCGCATCATACGCGAAGACCAAAGTCTGAAACGATGGTTCACAGAGGAGCAAATAGAGGTGATGGCACAGGCTGCTGAGGATCATCGTGCCTCGTCCGGTCATCCGCCGCGCAGCATCTACGGGCGCATCGTTGCCGAGGCCGACCGCTTCATTGACCCAGAGACCATCGTCCGACGGACTGTGCAATATGGGCTGGAACACTATCCTGAGTTCTCGCGAGAAGAACATTTTGCAAGGATGCTGGAGCACCTGCATGAGAAGTATGGTCGAGGCGGTTACCTGAAGCTATGGTTCGAGGACTCGCCTAATGCAGCGCGGTTGGAACGGCTGCGCCTGATGATGGATGACGAGGAACTTATGAGGCAACTATTCGACAACTTTTATTCTGAAAAAGAGTCGAGCGAAAGAAGTTAAAGAAAACATCCACAAAATAGATATATGAATATGAACTATAATAAGAAAAATGAATATGGTTAACGAATTTTAGCGTTTGACGCTATTTCGTGCCTCTTTATGGGGGCTACTCGCCCCCAAACCCCTCGGTGTTTTTGAGGTATTAGTTTTTCTGTTCCTGATACACCTCGG
>JAFUFW010000017.1 GCA_017469685.1 Bacteroidaceae bacterium
GCCCTGGTCCCTACGTCTGTGCTGAATGGGAGATGGGCGGTCTGCCCTGGTGGCTGCTGAAGAAGAAGGACATCCGTCTGCGCGAGCAAGACCCCTACTTCATGGAGCGCCTGGAAATCTTCGAGCAGAAGGTGGCCGGGCAGCTGGCTGACCTCACCATCGACAAGGGCGGCCCCATCATCATGGTGCAGGTGGAGAACGAGTACGGCAGCTACGGCGAGGACAAACCCTACATCAGCGCCGTGCGCGACTGCCTGCGCAAGAGCGGTTTTGACAAGGTGGAGCTGTTCCAGTGCGACTGGAGTTCGAACTTCACCAAGAACGGTCTCGACGACCTGACGTGGACCATGAACTTCGGCACGGGCGCCAACATCGACAACGAGTTCAAGAAGCTCGGGCAGCTGCGCCCCAACAGCCCGAAGATGTGCTCTGAGTTCTGGAGCGGATGGTTCGACAAGTGGGGCGGCCGCCACGAGACACGAGGTGCCGAGGCCATGGTGGACGGCATCTCGCAGATGCTCGACCGCGGCATCTCCTTCTCCCTCTACATGACCCACGGCGGCACCAACTGGGGCCACTGGGCAGGTGCCAACAGCCCTGGCTTCGCTCCCGACGTGACCAGCTACGACTACGACGCGCCCATCAATGAGGCTGGACAGACGACCGACAAGTATTGGACCCTGCGCAAGGCCATGGAGAAGTACAGCGGTGACTTCGACCCGCAGACCGGCAAGTGGGGAGATCCCAAGAAGCTGCCCGCCGTGCCGAAGGAATACCCGACCATTGCCGTGCCCAAGTTCGAGCTGAAAGAATTCGCTCCGCTCACCTATGGCTGTGGAGGCTTGTGTACAGGTGCCGAACAGAACGACCTCACCTTTGAGTACAATGGTCTTGGATGGGGTTCAATGCTCTACCGTGTCGGTTTGCCGGAGATGCCCGTTCAGAGCGTTCTTTCTTTTGATTCTCATGACTATGCTCAGGTGTTCGTGAATGATAAGTTCATTGGTAAGATAGACCGCGTCAAACACGAGTCGTCTGTTACGCTGCCCGCCACGAAGAAAGGCGATGTGCTCATCATCCTCGTAGAAGGCATGGGGCGCATCAACTTTGGCCGCGCCATCAAGGACTTCAAGGGCATCGTGGGCGATGTGAAGCTGAAAGCCACCGTCGGCGGACACGACGTTGCCTACACCCTCAAGGGTTGGGAGAAATGCTGCATCGATGATGCCTACGAATGGGCTGTCAGTGCGCTGGAAGGTTTCTCTGGCAAGCGGGTAGATGAGTATCACGAAGGTTTCACCCTCGAAACCAAAGCACTGGGTCCCCGTGGCTACTACCGTGGCTACTTCAATCTGAAGAAGGTGGGCGACACTTTCCTCAACCTCGAGAACTGGGGCAAGGGTCAGGTGTATGTCAACGGCCACGCCATCGGTCGCCACTGGTATATCGGCCCGCAGCAGACGCTGTATGTCCCCGGCTGCTGGCTGAAGAAGGGCAAGAACGAGGTCATCGTGCTCGACATCATGGGTCCCCGTGGCGAGAAGACTATCGAAGGCCTGCAGAAGCCCATCATCGACAAGCTGAACCTCGACCGCCCGCTGACGCACCGCCTCGAAGGCCAGAAACTGGACCTCAGCGGCGAGAAGCCGGTGAAGGAAGGCGAGTTCGCACCTGGCAACGGATGGCAGGAAGTGAAGTTCGACCAGCCCGTCTCGGGTCGCTACGTCTGCATCGAAGCCCTCAACAGCCACATGAACCGCGAGTACTGCTGCATCGCAGAATGGTATATGCTCGGTGCCGACGGCAAACGCCTCTCTCGCGAGCCCTGGCAGGTGGCCTACTGCGACGACGAGGACATAGAGAGCGGCAACAAGACCGCCGACAAGATCTTCGACTTGCAGGAGTCTACCTACTGGAGCACCAACCGCGGCGTGCAGTTCCCCCACCACCTCATCATCGACCTCGGTCAGGACCAGACCTTCACGGGCTTCCAATACCTCCCACGCGTTGAGGCCGGAGCACCCGAGAGCATCAAACAATATCGTATCTACGTGAAGAGCAGCCAGTTCAAGGGGCTGTAGAATATCAATGTTAAAGTTAAAACTCAGCTTCGCTGTTGCACTATTCTTCTCTGCCACAGCTTTTGCAGACGATGCCCCCTACTGGCAGCTCAACGACAGAGACGGCATCACGTGGGTCAACGACGGCCGTGCCCACACCGACCATATTGAGATGGCAGGCCAGCAGATGGCTGCCGTGCTCCACTACGGCATCAGCCCCGAAGGTCGCTTCACCCTGCAGCGCCACCTCGTTTTCCCGATGCTACGCACCACCCCCAACGACACCCACGCCAGCCTCATACGCTATGTCGGCTGGGAGCCGCTTGAGAGCGTGCAGCTCGGTGTCAGCCGCCTCACCGACCGCACCGAGCATGTCGACAGCATAGCCCTCCGCGGAATGATGGACGTGTGGAGCCGCTTCGGCACCATTGCCGTGCACCGCGCCATTAGCCCCTCGCCTACCCTGCCAGCGCTCATCGAGCACTACACCCTCACGAACATTGGCAACCGCAACGCTAACCTAACCATAGACGCCACTGACCACAGCCTCACCACCGACGCTGCCAAGGGCGTCGACGGGGCTTACGTCATAGAAGAAAAGCTAAACACCAACGGCACCTTCACCCTGCAGCCCGGCGAAAGCATCGCCTTCTCCGCAGTGCTCTCAGCCCGACGCTCCTCTGAGCCCGCCATCGCCTGTTCCCCTGCCGCCGAGCTTGACGCACGCCGCCGGCTCGTCGACCAATGGCAGAGCGAGCTCGTACTCTCCACACCCGACAGCGTCATCGACCGTATGTTTGCATTCTCAAAGATACGTGCCTGCGAGAGTATATTCCAAACCAAGAACGGCCCCTTACACGGCCCCGGGGGCGAGCGCTACTATGCTGCCATCTGGGCCAACGACCAGGCAGAGTACGCCAACCCGTTCTTCCCCTTCACCGGCTACGACTACGCCTGCTCCTCTGCCATGAACGCCTGGCAGATGTTCGCCTCCTTCATGAACCCCGACTTCCGCCCCATACCATCAAGCATCATTGCTGAAGGCACCGACATCTGGAACGGCGCGGGCGACCGTGGTGATGCAGCCATGATAGCCTACGGCGCCAGTCGCTACGCCCTCGCTCGCGGCAGCCGTGACGAAGCCGAACGCCTATGGCCCCTCATCACATGGACACTCGAGTATTGCCGCCGTCAGCTCAACGACGCTGGCGTAGTACGCTCACGCTGCGACGAGCTCGAAGGGCGCTTCCCTGCAGGCGACGCCAACCTCTGCACCTCAGCACTCTACTACGATGCTCTTCTCTCCGCCAGTTACCTCGCCCGCGACCTCGGCAAAGGAGCCTCAACAGTAAAGACCTTCCAGCGTCAGGCCGCAGACCTCCGTGCTGCCATCGACCGCCATTTCCATGCCGAAGTGGAAGGCTTTGACACCTATCGCTACTACGAGGGCAACACCGTCCTGCGCTCATGGATATGCATACCCCTCACCATGGGCATCTTCGACCATGCCCAAGGCACCCTCGACGCACTCTATTCGCCACGCCTGTGGACACGCGACGGTATGCTCACCCAGGCCGGCAGCGAGACCTTCTGGGATCGCTCCACCCTCTACGCCCTTCGCGGAGCCCTCATGGCAGGCGACACCGAGCGCACCATCGACTACATCAAATACTACTCGCGCACGCGACTGCTCGGAGCCCACGTGCCCTATGCCATCGAAGCCTGGCCCGAAGGCAACCAGCGCCATCTCTCAGCCGAAAGCGCCCTCTACGCACGCATCATCACCGAAGGACTCTTCGGCATTCGCCCCACAGGTCTCAACACCTTCACCGTAAGCCCACGCTTGCCAAAGGCCTGGTCCGAGATGCGCCTCAGCCGCATACACCTCTGCGGCAGCACCTTCGACCTGCGCGTCACCCGCGACCGCCGCGGCCGCACGCTCACACAGATGATCGCCGACGGCCGCGTCATCAGGCAGTCCACAGCAGCCACCGCCACCTTCAAATCCTTTCAATCCAGTCAATAACCACCTGTTAAAGGTATGAATAAAACACGACTGAAGAAGAAACTTGCTACACAGATTAGAATGGCGGCCGCAGTGATGGTAGCCCTGCTGGCCACAAGCATCCCCACCTCGCTGCATGCCGAGGAAGAACCAACACAAAACACAGAAGGATGGAAAAAGCAGAAAAGTGATGAGATAAGCTTCCCGCACCCTCCGCCGCGGCATATACATCCGCGATGGTAAAAAGGTTGCGATTAAGTAATCACTAACCACCACAAACAATAAGCCCCGCCGCCAGCAATTCTCTGGCAGCGGGGCTTTCTGTAACTCGCGACGAAGTTGTCCAAGAACTTGTTCGTTAGAGTTTTTTGCTGATTTATTTTGGTGGTTCACGATTTATACCTACATTTGCGGCAAGAATCATGCGAAGATGATGAACTATGACGTACCTCAATTCATTCCACAAGGAAGTGACGGAGCGCAAGAGGCGGAAAATTGCCGCATCACAGCAATCGCCGATGAGCTCCAACGACTTCGCGCAGTATATGAAGCAGAATCTGGAGTTGGCCAATCGTATGTGACGGTTTTGGAAGCAGAACAGCGCGCCGCCGAGGCAATGGCCAAGGCCGGAGGATTCTGGCTTCCTATGATGGACGTTTTCAATCTGGGTGTACCAGGCCCTTCCGGGCATGAGAATGACACTTATGTCTCTGAGTATGTGATCTACAAAGTGAACAACCTTCTCAACAGCGGTAGTATTGTTGCCCTGTTGAGGAAGATTGTGATGCATAACCTTATTTTCCCCGATACAGCTTATGCCTTTCACGCCTTCGCCGGATTCGATGGTCGAACAGTTCAGCCTGTAATCATTCAACCACGTATTGCCAACGCGCGACCAGCTACACAAATCATGATCGACACGTATATGGCAGCTCTCGGATTCCAGAAAACAAACTCCGTAGGGCGATATGTTAGTAGGCGGTACGAAGTATGGGACCTCGTGCCTCGAAACGTTCTGGTCGATGAGGAGGGCGACATCTTTGTTGTTGATGCGGAGATCAAGGAGATAGAGGCGTGATATCATGATTCAAACGTCAGTAGTTGGTTGCGAGAGTATTCGTATTGCTTCTCCCGCTCTTTAAGCTGAGCCTCCAAGTTCGTTATCGAGGACTCGAAGGTGTCCAAGATTGAGACAATTGCGTAGATATTTTCAAAAGCTTTGTTATAGCAGGCCTCTTAGTCCCAAACAGCCCAGCGATTTGTTCCTCAGTCAGCCACAAAGTCTCGTTCTCCAGACACACATCAATCTGCGTTTGCCCGTCCTCGGCATTGTATATTACAATCTTACTCTCCTCCATTGTTCCTGTATTCTTTCTATGGTTTCAATAGCCCTTTAACGATTTCGAAAATCCGCCGATTCAGTTTCTCGTCCTCGGCCATAAACTCGCGCAGGCGCGTGTTAACCTTATTAATATCGATAACCTCGCGCTTGTCCTCCTGCTCTACATAGCTGCCGACGCTGAGATAGCAGTCTATGCCGGCGACGAGTCCCGCACCCTCAGCCGTGGCATCTACATCCGCGATGGTAAAAAGGTTGCGATTAAGTAATCACTAACCACCACAAACAATAAGCCCAGCCGCCAGCAATTCTCTGGCAGCTGGGCTTTCTCTTTATCCTCGAGGAATCAGCTACATATATATCGGCCGAATGCCTGTCTGCAGCGGGTCGTAGCGGATGATGCGGCAGCCGGCGGGGAGGTCGTCGAAGGCTTTGTCGCTGGCGGTGGCGTTCTGGTTGATGTAAATCTCTTTGAGGTTGGGACAGCTCGTGATGGCGTAGTCCTGAAAGTCGAGTGTGACCTCGTCGAAACGAATCACTTCCACGTTGGGGAGATTTTCGATGAGTTTGCCGGTGATTGCGGCTACGGGCGGGTACTTAATCTCGCGCTTGGCGCCGGGGACATAGAGGAGCTTCAGGTAGGTGGTCTTCTTTGTCGAGGCGGTGTATTTGATGCTGTAGACGCACCCGTCGTACTCGTTGATGGTGCGGTTCTCGGCGTTGAGGACGTAGACGTCGGTGAGGTTGGCGCCGTGGTTCTTCAGCCCGAGGGCATATTGCCCTATCGAGGCGATGTTGAGGCTGAGATAAAGCTCGCGCACGTTCTCGTTGATGCCGCCGATGGGGTCGAAGGCGGTGATGCGGTAGCCGAGGGCTCCGTAGGGCACGCTGACCTGCTCGTCGGAGGTGAGCACCTCGCGGATGTTGAAGTGCTTGTCGCGGAAGTCGTAGACGAACTTGTCGTCGCTGGCCAAGGGCATGTCGATGTTCCAGGGCTGGAGAGTAGCCTTATACTGGGCGACGTCGGCTTTCATCCTGTAGACGGTGTTGCGGTTGGTCGGGTCGGCTACGTACCATGTGCCATCGGCCAGGGCGTAGACCCATGCGTGGCCGCCCGCGTTGGCCAGGAAGCCTGTGGCTACGGTGGCTTTGATGCCTTGCGTGTGGAGCATCGCCACCATGAGGTTTGAGTAGCCCTGGCACACGGCCACCCTGTTCACGAAGACGCTGTAGGCGTCCTGGTCGTTGTAGCCGTACTTGATGTTTGCCCGTATCCATTTGAGTATGGCCATCATCTTGTTGTATTGCCTTGTCTCGTTGGTGAGTATAGAGCCCTCGACGAACTCCTTCAGCTCGTTCAGGTGTTCTTCGGTAATCTCCACGCCGTTGAGGCTGGCAGCCATATTGGTGTCAGCCTCGCACATGAGTTTGTTGACGTGCTCGGCCACGGCGGGATCGTTGTAGTAGTGGCTGTAGTCTTCGGGGTTGGTGTAGGCTCCGGTAAGATTCTTCTCGCCGTCGCGCCGTGCGAACATATCGTCGGATGGAGCCGACTGCCGGGTCTGAGTGCTTAAGGTCTCGTCAGGGGTCACATCGCCGAGGTCGTCGACGTTTGAGCAGGCTGCAAGCATGGCTGCAAGGCTAAGGAGGCAGAGTGAGGATTTGAGATTCATAACTTCTTTTTTGTAATTTGCAGCAAAATTAGGCATTAATCTGTTCTGAGCAAAAGAAACTGTGGATTTTTTCGCGCTAAACATACGCAACATACCACCGCCCACTACTGTTGCAGGCTCAATCCCGCACATACACTCGGTGGCTGCCGCGCCCCTTGGCTGCCAGGCCTGAATGGTCAAGCTTTATGGCAAGGCTCAGCTCGCGCTGGGCGGCGGAATAAGAGAGCCCCGTGAGGCTGGCATAGTCGGCTATACGCATATACCCGTGCTCGGCGATATATTCATTTGCCTTGGCGAAGCGCTCCCGGCGGCTCGCGATGTCAGGCTCGTAGAGCGGCACATGGCCTCCGTACTGGTCCAGCTGAAAGCTGCCACTGCCTGAGAGGCGTCCGCCCACATCCTTGCGCAACGCCTTGCTTGCGCGAAAATTGATGTGGCTCACCTCAAGGCTACGAGCGTTAATATCGTGCTCATCGTCGGCCGCTGCACCCTCCTTCGCGCGGATACCTACGCTGAAGGTGCCGATGCCAGGCAGCGTCACACTGCCGTGCGCAGCCAGCAACTCGCCCAAGAAACTGGCGATGGTCAGACAGGCGTCGGACGTCGCGCCGATGGTGAACGGCGAATGAGCCGTCATATACTCCATGAACTCATCGCCGCTCACGCTCCTGTCGAGCGACACCTTGTAAACTTCGCGCACGCGACCCGACTTTGGCTCGCGCAAATCGCGCATCTCCTGTTTGTAATACTTCAACATTTTCTTATCAGTTCACTCAAGTTTCGGATGTTATTCTTAACCACAGATTAGGCAGATTACACGGGATTCAAGCCCTCTGGATGTAATAATTTTGTAACACATTACACAGACTCAGCGGCACGCTTCGCAGGTTCCGGAAGAGCACGACCTGCAGACATTCGATGCCATGCGTAGCGCGTCGCTCTTAAATCTGAGAAATGAAGAATAAAACTTTGACAGCAAAGGGAAATGATCATCTGTTCAATCAGTGTAATCTGTGGTGAAAATACAACTTCCGACAGTTTAATCCGTTAAATTATCTGTTATCTTTCCGCTCGGCGTTTTCTACGCTTCGCCCTGCAAATTTACACCATCTCCCCCACCCCTGCAAATAACTCGAGTTAAACAAAGTTAAAAGCGCATTGCGATTTGTAAGTTTCACGTTGCGACTTATAAGTTTCGCAACGTGCTTTTTACAAATCACAATGCGCTTTATAGAATTAGAGCAAGACTTTCGGCCAGATCTAATGGTAGTTTTCAGGTTTTCGTCTGGCACTTCAGGAGTATAACGCCACCTCCCAGCCCCCTACAGGACTGGGCGGTGACATATTACGTATGTTTCGCGCGAAAACTTTTTCTGCTAAGAATGACTTGTTATTCAAATAAAGTTGTAACTTTGCAGCGGTTTAGAACTCAATTTATTTAGAAAATGGAACCTAAGGTAGGAGATAAGATGAGAGTTAGCCCACAGCTGACAGCTCAGGCTGACTGGATAGACGGCGAGGTCATCGACATTGAGCATAATCCTTTTACGGGGTTGGTAATCTCCATTAAGGATAAGTTAGGCCGCATCTTCTTTGGCCAAAGCCGTTACTTCATAGCACTGTAGCACTGTAATCTTATGTTTGCCATAGCTTTTGACATGGACATCAAGGAACTCCGTAACACCTACGGAGAGCCCTACAATAATGCGTACTATGAGATAAAGATAATCCTGCGCCAGTATAAATTCTACAACACTCAGGGAAGCGTCTATCTCACGGATGAAGATGACATGGCAAACCTCTTTTCTGCTATCTATGCCTTGAAGAAGACGCCCTGGTTTAAAGCTGCCGTCCGCGACATCCGTGCCTTTAAGGTCGAGAACTGGTCTGACTTCACAAAGGTCGTGAAAGAGGACTGAACGTCATCACCCCCTCAATATGTCACCACATCAACAACCGCCCACCCCCCTACAGGACTGGGAGGTGACATATTCCGTATATTTCGAGCGAAAATTTTTGGTAGGAGAAAAAAGAGATAAAGAGGAGGTCCTATGTTGACCTTAATACTTGATTCTGAAATAGTCGAGGGTGGCTTTGTACTGGTCTTGTGCCGCGAGGCAGGTGTCGGTGAGGAAACCGTCGACGTGGCCCCATTCGCGAAGTCCGCGATAGTAGAACATCTTCAGTTCATCGGTGATGATGAAGGGAACAATATTGCTGCGGAGACACTCCTTGAACATGATGAGACGCCCCACGCGACCATTGCCGTCCTGGAAAGGATGTATCTTTTCGAAACGTACATGCAGGTCGAGGATGTCCTCTAACGTATGATGCTCCTTGCCGTTATACTCTTTAAATAGACGTGCTATGCACTCCCCTACCCGCTCAGGCTCGCATGTGGCCTCGCCGCCCACTTCATTGGGCAGGCGTTTGTAGTCGCCAACGGCAAACCAGTCTTTGCGGCTGTCGGAAGTGCCAGCCTTAAGTATGCCGTGGATCTGTTTGATAAGTTCCTCTGTCAGAGGCTCCTCTGCCCTGTCAATTATTAGGTCGATGCAGCGGAAATGGTTCACAGTCTCCACGATGTCGTTGACGTTTACGGCCTCGCCTTCGGCAACACCAATGGTGTTTGTCTCAAAGATATAGCGCGTCTGCTCGTGGGTCAGACGGCTGCCCTCAATATGGTTTGAGTTGTAGGTCAGGTCTATCTGTGTCTTATGATAGATGCCGCCCTTCAAACCCATCTGCTTTTGTTCGCGAAGGGCTTTCAGCAGGTCGCCTATGTTCTCGTTCTCTTTCATCTTTTTGCTAAGTTATCTTATTAATCCGCTCTTTCAGCTATCAGCCTTTTACTCCTCAATGATATAGAACCCGGCTTCTGTAGGATGGTCAAGCACCAACCCCTTGTGGTCTTCTTTCGTGAGCAGCCAAGTCATCCAGATGTCGCCTGCAGCGGCTGCGATGAAGAAGATGCCCCACACCAGGAGAGGCAGGCTGCCGATGATGAGAGCTATGACAGCGGGAAGAATGCCGAGAACGATACAGGGCATCATGGCGCCCATCATGTAGTCGCGTATGTGCAAAGGCTCGCTGCAATGGCAGTAGGGAGTCAGCAGTTTCCACATCACACCGAAGCTGATGCTACGCCAGCCGCTTGAGGCATAGTAAGCCCATGTCAGCCCATGAATCAGTTCGTGCACGACAATGCCGACAATCATAGTCACAAAAGCCACGAGCCACTCTGAGGAGCTTCCTACGAGTCCGTTGATGTCCTTACGCCCACTCCATATCAGCAGGAACGGCACTAAGAAAGCTATAGCTGCAACGAACATTATTAGCATTGCAAACACATTGGCTTTGGCGATGTCGATGGTCACTTTCCGACCTTGTACCTCTTCACTTTCCATAATTATTGATTTTAACATTAACACAGATTGCGCCGCATACTACTTTTCTGATGTCTGGTTAAGCAGACATACAATGTATTTTGCTTAGAGTTTACGCAGGCAAAGATACAACTAAATGATGACAGTGGAATGATGATTGAGTTTTTTTTGAGACAAAAAATGAAAAAGCCCGCCTGTCAGCGTCGACAGGCGGGCTTTATTCTGTTGCATGGCTTGTGGAAACAGAGGCCTTTAATGTGATTTAGGGGTCAGACTATTCTCTCTTGCCATTCAATGAAAAGATGTATGGAGTGTAGCTGACGTCGTCGATCTTTCCGTTGAAGGTCTCGGGGATGATGTTTCCGTTCTTGTCCTGATACTTTGTCAGGCGGCCGCAGATAACTACCTGGTCGCCCACTTTAATCTGAGTGTCGCCTTCTACCCACTTGCGGTTGCCGAGGTAGAGGGTGCGGAAGACGTAGAACTGCTCGTTGGATGGATCATCATCGTCGGCGATATAGAAGGATGCGTTGCCGTACTTGGCATTGAAGAAGTCGCTCTCCTTTGCAATATTCGTGATTTCGCCTGCGATGTAGTAGTAATCGTCGGTCACTTGCCCAGGTTCAAGGTTCTCCATGACGAAGGCGTTAGCCTCGTCGGCCGTGAAGGGACGCAGGCGCGAGCCGGGGCCGGCAGCCTTGTGCGACACTACGTAAACGTCGCCGCTGAATTCAGGCGTCTCAACACCATACTTGTCCTTGTAGTAGACGAGTTTGCCGCGAATGATGACTTCATCGCCAAGTCCAATCTGGTCTTCAGCTGTGAAGGCTGCGTTCTCGAGCCACTTGGATCGGAAAACCGTGAGAGCATTTTCGTCGGTGCCGTCGTCGCTGATGTTGAACGTGGCGTTGCCGTAGCTGGGGCTGACTTCTTTGATGCTTGAGATGAAGCCGTGGGCGTAGTAGATCTCGCCGTCAGTGGTGTTACCAATCTCGAGGCATTTGGCTACAGCCTCTTCGACGGTAAAGGGATCATCGGCGCTCTCGCCGTGAGGCAGTGTAAAGGCATCCTGCTTGAGCGTCCATGCTATGGTGCTCTCACTTGAGGCATTGCTTGAGCTGAAGCTGAGCGTAGCCTTACGGCCAGCGCCTGTATTAGGAGCTACGCGCAAGTGTACGATAGCTGTGTCGGCGGGGTTCGGTTCAAAGAGGGTAGGCTGTCCGGCTACATAGTCTTCGCCAGTGACGCTGATCCAGTCGCAATCCTCAGGCAGTTGAACGTAAGCTCCGCTGCCTTTGTAAGCCAACTTCACGTCGACGTCGGCTCCTTCAATGCCAACTGTCTGCTCGGGAGTCACGACCTTAAGCAACGACTTCACGACTTCGATCACCGTTGCGTCGACGAGTTCTACGGTAGTGCCATGGAGCTGCTTGGGACCTTCGAGGGTCACGATGTCGCCCAGCTCGATGCCCCAACCTGTGGGACCGTCGAGAGGATAGTTGCCCTTCTTGCCGTCTTTGTCGTAAATACCATAGACGTAGACTGTGCCTGTCTCGTCGGTGATGTCGAAGTTACCGTACTGAGCGCCTGCGATGCGGGTTACGGCACCTGTGACTCGGTATGTCTTACCTTCGGGGCCTGCAATGATGTCGGCGCAGGTAGCATCGGAAGCTTCCATAGAGCCTTGACGTACTTTAAGGAACTGCTTGTCGGCACCTGTGCTGATGCGAAGCTCTGCCTCGCGGCCTGCAGTGGTAGCGCCGGCGTGGAAGGTGACGACTGTCTCGCCTGCCGCACCGCTAAGTTTGTCGGCTGACAGCCAAGCCGGCAGCTCGGCATAGATGGCGTTGCCGTCGGCGTCCTTGCCAATGTTGAATGTCTTGTCGAAGGCCCAGTCGGCCTGTGCCTTGATGGTTACGCTCACGTCGCCACCCTCTTTAGGGATGCTGACGTAGGTCTGGTCAAGGGTGATGCTGCCGAGCGGGTCGACGGTGTTGTCGTCGGAACATCCTATGGCGAGCTGTGCGGCCAGAACTAAGCTGAAAATATGTTTTAGTTTCATAATAATTAGGATCGTAAATTATAATTGTAATTAGCCCTGATGACATGAGCTCCCCCCCCTTTTGGGGGAGGCTGGGAGAGGGCCTGAATTAATTGAAGATGTAGCGCACGCCGATGCTTGCGTACCAGCACTGACCGATGTTGCCCTTGTAGGGTACGAAGGTCTTGATGTCGGAACCAACAGCCTTAGGCGTTGAGAAGACGGGATAGCCCTGAGCGTCGGTGCTCTCATACTTGAGGATACGGCCTTCGTTGAGGGCGGGGTTCATGTACTTGCTCACGCCCCAGCTGGAGTTGAAGAGGTTGAGCACGTTCTTCACGTCGAATCCGAGTTGGAGAGTGTTCTTTGTCTTGCCTGCCTTCACGGTGAAGTCGTGCTTGTAGCCGATGTCCACGCGGTGTACCCACGGGTTGTAGATGCTGTAAGCCTCGGCATATTCGCCTTGATGGTTCTTGAGGTATGAGTCGTTGTGGACGTAGTTCATGAAGCGTTCCTGATCGCCAGCGCTGGCAAAGCGGAACTGTCCGTTAGCCACTTCGGCGTCAGTAGGAATGTAGAGCGCGTCGTAGGCATAGCCGTCGCCGTTCATGTCGTTGGCCATCATGTAGGAGTAGTTGTAGCCGCCGCGCCAAGTCTCGTAGAAGAGGCTGTAGTGGTTGCCGCTCTTGTCGTGGACGGTAGCGTTAGCGATGAAGCGGTCGGGGGTGACGTTGTAGGCATTGTGGAGCTTGAGGTTGTTGGGACCTGCCATGCCGGGTACGTATGTGAATGCGCTCTCTGCGTTGCTTCCAGGCATGCTGGTGAGCTCCTTACGTACGGTGTGTGTGTAAGCCGCCATGAGGCTTATCCACTTCGCGGGCTCGGCGTTCAGCGTGATGTTGGCCATCCAGTGGTAACCCTTGTTAGTATTGCTCAGGATGAAGGCCTTGGTGCCGCTGCGGAAGTCTGCGGGGAAGATGGGGCGGTTGTCGGCTCCGTTCCAGCGTGCGTAGCCTTCTACGGGCAGCATGCTCCAGTCGGAGATTGTCGTGGCATTGAGCGTCTTCTCGAACAGTCCTTCAACACTGACGGTGAAGGGGAAAGCAACGGGCAGTTGGTAGTCGAGGGCGAGTGATGTCTTCCACACCTGCGGCATCTTGAACTTGTCGTCAACAGCAGAGATGGAGCTGGGCACGGTGCCGTCCTCGGGACTTACAGTCTGCGGGAAGCCCATAGTAAAGAGTTTCTGCTGGAGGGCTGCAATGTTAGCATTGCCGTTGGCATCGGTGACGAGGCCTCCGGCGAACTCACCCATGACGGCAGCCATGTCGGAGTACTTGGCGCGCACGTCGGCGGGCAGGTTGTTGTAGCGCGTTGAGGGGCCCAGCTGTGCCTGGTACTGCACGAGGCCTCCGTTCGTAGGCATATTGGTGAAGAACACGAGGGGCAGGCGGCCGCTGAAGAGGCCTGTACCGCCGCGGAGCTTGAGGCTCTTGTCGCCGAGGACATCCCATGTGAAGCCTACGCGCGGCGAGAAGATGATGTTGGCCGAGGGCCACTTGCCTGTGTCGATGTGTCGCAGGTCGCCGTCCTGGTCGTAGTAGTCGAGTGCCTTGATTGCAGCGTTGGTCATCAGGTCGCCGTTGTTGAAGAAGAGCCCATCGATGCGGAGGCCGTAGGTGAGCTTGAAGCGGTCGGTGATGTTCCAGTCGTCCTGGGCATAGATGCCGAGCTTGTTGTACTGCACGCGTGCGGCTGGCTTCTGTTCTCCGTCGTAGCCGTAGGTGAGGCATACGACCTCAGGCGTAGCGCCGTTGAGGAAGTCGTCGATGGAGCGATAGCGGTAGTAACCTGTGCCGTTGCGCATGTACTGGTTGTCGTCCATCTGGTGTTCGTAGCTTACGCCAGCCATGATCTTATGCGAACCGAGGTAATAGTTGATATCGTCCTTGATATTCCATGAGGTTGAGTGCACGGCGTTGTTCCATGTGAAGAGCTCATAGCCGAGCGACATGTACTGGATGTTGTTGCCCGTGCCGTCCTGAATGTCGATGAAGGGGAACTCAGATGAGTTGCTTGAGCGGATATCGTCCTTCTTTGCGAAGGCCACGAGGAGCTGGTTGGAGAGGTTGTCGGTCAGGCGGCTGTTCAAGTCGATAGAGGCCGAATGAACGAGGTTGTCCATTCCGTACATCGAGTTGGCGAAGGCCATGGAGTACTGCGACATACGGCTGTAGGGCGAGCGCGTGCCGCCGTCCATCGAAGAGGCGTTGGGCGATACCCAGTAGTTGTTCTTCGTATAGTTGTAGCGGGCAGCCAGATGGTGACGGTCGGTGATATTGTAGTCGATGCGTGCGAGCAGCTTATAGTTGTTCTGGTCGGCAGGGAAGTTGGTGTAGGATCCCGTGTTGTAGCCATAGCGCTCACGCACGAAGTCGGAGACGCGCTGCATGTCGGCCTGTGTAGTGCGTGAGATGTAGTTGTCGGGGTCTGCCACGCCATCGGTTGAGGCGCGCCAGCGGTTGGCCACGGTCGGGGTCTTGACCATCTCGCCGTTGACGAAGAAGAAGAGCTTGTCCTTGATGATGGGGCCACCGAGGGTGAAGCCGTAGGTGGTGGTGCGGTCCTTGTCGCGGGCGGTAGCTATCTGCTCGTGTGCCACGGCGCTGCCACGCATGTTCTCGTTGCGGTGGTAGACATAAGCCTAGCCCTTGAAGGTGTTGGTACCCGACTTAGTGATAGCGTTCACGCCGCCGCCGATGAAGTTTGTCTGGCGCACGTCGTAGGGCGAGATGACGACCTGCAACTCTTCGATAGCGTCGATACTGATAGGATTTCCGCCGCCGGGCAGGTTGGCTGAGAGTCCGAAGTCGTTGTTGAAGTTGGCACCATCGACGGTGAAGTTACCCATACGTCCGTCCGAACCGGCGAAGCTCATGCCATTGCCGCCGTAGGGCGAGAGGCGTGTGATGTCGGTGATGGAGCGACTGATGGTGGGCAGGCTCATCAGCTGGTCGTTGCTGATGTTGGTCGATGCTCCCGTGCGCTCGGCAGAGAACTTCGTAGCCTTCTCGGTGATGACCACTTCGGTGAGCTCGCTGGCATTCTCTTCGAGCCATACTGCGAGGTTGTAGGTCTCACCCAGCACCAGCTGGATGTTGCTGAGTTTCTTAGGCTGGAAGCCGATGTACGACACCGTGACGGCGTACGGTCCGCCAGGGCGCATACCCTGCATGTTGAAGCGGCCGTCGGCATTCGTCACGGCCTGATAGCGCGTACCTGAGGGCTCATGCGTAGCGACGACATTTGCGCCGATAACGCTTTCGCCCTTGGCATTGTCGAGCGTCACTCGTCCGCTCATGCCTGACGTAGTGACCTGAGCCACAGCACCGGCACATGCCAGCACCAAGGCTGCCATCAGAAAGAAAAGTCTTTTCTGCATAATGGTGAATAAGAAATGGTTAGAATAAATAAAGATGAATTAATGTAGGATTTCGCCTGCAAAGTTATGAAAAAGGCTGAAAAAGAAGAAGAGAAAATAAGAAAAATATTGAACGAAAAAAGAAATATCATGAAGAAGTTCGAGAATACATAAATAACGCTTATATTTGCCATGCATATAGGCTCAAGTACTATGGAATATAAGCTCCTGTCCATCACCAATTACCTTTCACTTGTCATTATCTTTCTCGCTTGCAGCAACGAGAAACCATCGACACCCGCCTCCCGAGGACTGCCTTTTGAGATGGTTGTCATTGCGCCCGAGCAGGCCTACGAGGGCGAGCTCTCCGACTCGATCGACGCCGTCTTTCGTGCATCCACGCCTGTGTTGCCGCAACACGAGCCGATGTTCCGCCTCAACGTCATCTGGGCCGACGCCAACCTCACGCCTTTCCGCACCTACCGCCTCCGCTTCATAGCCAAAGTCAACCCGCGAGCCTCGAAAGCCTCTATCGGCGTGGCACGCAATGTAGTGGCGCGGCCCCAGCTCGAGGTGAAGGCAGAGGCTCCCTCGGTCCACGAACTTGCGCAGTTCATAGGCCGTGAGCGCGAGCGACTCCAAGATCTCTTCGTGGATTTTGAGCTCGACAATATGGCAGCCGTGCTTCGCCGCAAGCATAGCACTGCCACTCGCAAGGCATTTCACAGCCTCACTGGCCACACCATTTGCATGCCGGCCGGACTGAAAGCGTCGAAACAGGCAAAGGATTTTCTATGGACAGGTACTAACCTTAACGACCGCGACCAGAACTTCGTCAGCTACTTCTACACCTGGGACGGACAGCCACTCACAGCCTCGCAGTTCGTTGAGAAGCGCGACAGCGCCCTCAAAGCCAACATCCCAGGCTCGAGACCAGACCAGTGGATGCAGACAGCCTTTATAGCCCCTTCAGGAGCCACCTCTGCCCCCCGAGGTGGGGCGTTCACATCCCCAGAGTTGCAATCGGAAACGCAAGTCCCCCCGCAGAAAAATTTAGAGGGGGCTCCGCTCATCCTATCTCGCATGCGCACAATAAATAATGTACAGGTACATGAGGTTCATGGTTTGTGGGAGATGCACAACGGCGCCCTTGGCGGAGCCTTTGTCTCAATTGAGCGCATTGACAGCGCTGCCCGCCGCGTGCTCGTCACCGAAGGTTTCATCTATTCGCCCCATTCACCCAAGCGCCCCATCCTGCGCGAGTTGGAGGCCGCCCTTCGCACGTTTAAGTAAGGAATTGATATAGGACAAGAATAATGCACAAGGCGGAGATTAGTGTGCAATTTGTTTTTCTATTTCTCTCTAATGTCGTACCTTTGCAGCCGATTTAAAACAAAAAGGGAGTAGAATAGCACATTAATAAAGTATTAACTATATCAATTATGAAGACAAGACAAATGATTGCGCTGGCAGCTATGGTGATGGTTTCAAGCACAGCAATGGCTGGCGGCTATCTGACAAACACAAACCAGAACGCAGCTTTCGGGCGCAACCTCTCACAGGAGGCCATGATTGACATCATGGCTACTTACGCCAACCCCGCCGGCGTAGGTTTCCTCGCCCCAGGCTGGCATTTCGCTTTCTCTAATCAAAGCGCCTGGCAGACGCGCACGGCAGAATCGTGGTTCATAGATCCTGAACGCGGACCATTCGCCCAGGGCTTCGTCAATGGTACGGCCAACACCGCCGCCACGAAAAAGTATAAGGGCACGGCCACTGCACCCATTATCCCTTCACTTGACCTTGCCTACGTTCAGGATCGCTGGAGTCTGGCCTTCCACTTCGGCGTTGTCGGCGGTGGCGGCAAGTGCGAGTTCAAGAACGGCCTCGGCTCTTTCGAGAGCAAAGTGGCACTGCTGCCCTCGGTGTTCAACGCTTTAGCTGCCCAACAGTCTGCCACAGGTTATGCCATGGAGACTTACATGCGCGGAAAGCAATACTACTTCGGTGGCCAGCTTAACGGCTCGTATAAGGTAACAGACAACCTGAACTTCGCCCTCGGCCTACGCGCTGTCTACGCTTCGAGCAACTACTATGGCTACGTGCGCGATATGAAGGTGGTGACGCCCAGTGGCCCACAGGTGCCTGTTGCCGATGCCATGGCCCCTATGGTCACACAGTTGGCCACTGCCGTGCCGCAGCTGGCACCTGTAATGAAAGGAATTGCAGGGGTGGCCGGCGACGTCAACCTTAACTGCGACCAGACGGGATGGGGCGTTACGCCCATCATCGGTGTCGACTGGCGCATCAACGACCACTGGAACCTCGGTGCCAAGTACGAGTTCAAGACCCGCATGCGCCTCAAGAACGAGAGCGGCGAGAGCAAGAGCGTTTCAGTCTTGGCACAGCTCGATGAATATGAGGACGGAAAGAAAGTGGCAGCCGACCTGCCTGCTATCCTCTACCTTGGCGCGCAGTACAGTCCCATCGACAAGGTGCGCATCAATGCCGGTGCACACGTGTTCTTCGACAAGCAGGCCACACAATACGGCCATCGCGAGAAGGAACTCGACGGACAGACATGGGAGCTGACCGCTGGTGCTGAGTACGACGTCTGCGACCTCGTCACCATCAGCGCTGGCTGGCAGACCACCAACTACGGTCTGGGCGACAACAGCCGCTATATCACTGACATGAGCTTCGTGTGCAGCTCCAATAGCGTTGGCCTCGGCGCCCGCTTCCATCTGAGCAAGAAGGTTGCACTCGACGTGTCATACTTCAAGACGCTTTATAAGCACTATGACAAGCATCAGACCGACTACAACGGCATCAAGGGCAACTTTGGGAACCTGCTCACTGGCGTAAAGGCACAGGTTGAGGGTGTCGCTCAGAACGTAATAGCAGAGGATATGGCTGCCGGCATCAACCCGCAAGATGATCCTCGCATGGGCGTCTTCTCCCAGCTCAACACTGCCGTAGCCAACATCAGCGCTGCACAGACGCCTGGCCACGACCGCCTGCACCGCACCAACGATGTGCTCGGCGTTGCCGTCAGCGTAAACTTCTGAATGAACATCCATTTTAACCAAGATGACTGTGTCACATCTGATGACACAGCCATCTTTTTGTATACTATTTACAAATAAATTCACTAATAGAAAAGAATTTAATTTCATCACTCAAACCTGTATAATACGTAAAAAATAGCTTGCACGATTTATTATTAGCTTTTTCACTTTTATATTTCGCTTTATTTCGTAACTTTGCATCCAGATTATGAAAAAACATACTTTTAAAGATTGGGTTCTGGCCACACGTCCGTGGTCGTTCCCCGCATCTGCGATGCCCGTTATAGTCACAATAGCGTGGACGTGGGCACAAGGCATCAACGTTAATTGGTGGTTCGCCCTTTGGGCTCTCGTCAACATTATCATCGTGCACGCCGCAGGCAACGTCTGGAGCGATATTGCAGACTATCGCAGCGGCGTCGACGCAGACGACACTTTTGGAGTCCGTGCCCTCGTTGATGGGCAGTTCTCCGTAGAGGAGTTCCGTCGTCTGTCGCTGATCCTGAACTGCATAGCAATCGTAGGCGGCCTTGCACTGGTGTGCCTCACGGGTTGGCCTCTGCTGCTCATCGGCGTCATTGGCATAGCACTCTCGCTCTGCTATCCGCGTCTGAAGTATATGGCACTGGGCGACGTGGTCATAGCCCTCTGCTATGCCCTGCTGCCCATGACGGGAACTTCGTTTGTCGTCTCCGGCTCGATACACTGGCACGTGCTTTGGCTGGCCGTACCTGTGGGGCTGATTACTGTAGCCATCCTGCACGCTAACAACGTCAGGGACATAGAGACAGACCAGCGCGCAGGCATACAAACCTTCCCTCTGCTCACTGGGCGCAGTTTCGGAGCCAAGCTCTATGCCTTCGAAGTTCTCTTCCCTTTCCTTTGGCTCTTCGGGCTTATGGCTTTCCGCATCGAACCGTGGTGGCTACTGTCGGCGTTCGTGGCTTTGCCTGTAGCCTTTAAGAATGCCCGCACTATGCTTGACTACGAGCAGGGCGGCAAAGAGTCCTACGCCAACCTCGATGAGCGCACAGCCCAGCTTCAGCTCATGTTCTCGCTCCTCATCGTTGTTGGACTTGCGTTAAGTGTAGTTGTATAAAAGTTCATTTCCTCTATTTCCTTAACGTCCTTATATGCGCCACCTTCTCTTCGCCATCTGCCTCGCCGCCCTGTTCTGGTTCCTGATGTTCTTCCCCCATCTCAACCTCGATTTTAATTTTTGGGCAGTGATGACGGGGGCTTCGCTGACGCTCACTGTACTTGCCATCACCTTCGGCGGCTGGCCCTTATTGCGTATCGACTGGCGCGGACTGGTTCTGGGCGTGGGTATAGCCGTGGTGCTGTGGTGCGTGTTCTGGACGGGCGATAAGTGTTCGCAGCTACTCTTCAACTTCGCTCGTCCTCAGGTCGACATGATCTACGGCATCAAGGACGGCAGCAGCGCAACCATTATCGGTCTGCTTCTGCTGTTCGTCATCGGCCCGGGCGAAGAAATCTTTTGGCGAGGATATGTTCAAGAACACCTCTGCCACCACTTCATAGGTGAGCTTGGAGAAACAAAAAAAGCGCAGACAAAGGCACGCAATCTTGCCTTCATCTGCGCTACAGCAGCATACACGCTCATACACGTGCCTTCGTTGAATTTCATGCTTGTCATGGCAGCCCTCGTCTGCGGCCTTGCCTGGGGCCTCCTCTATCGTTTAATGCCTCAACACTTCACGGCCATTGTGTTGAGTCACGCTCTTTGGGATGCTGCAGCTTTCGTCTGGTTCCCTTTCTGACTGATTATCCCCTTTCTTCTTTTATTATATATTTTTCCAACCTCAACTATTATTACCATCCTAAACGTAAAGTGGCATTTCGCACTTAAATAGGACATCACAATAGTTATGCAAAAGCACGTTCTATTCTCCTACTGCTGTTCGTGCAGGTTTTCGATATAGCCAATCATGTCTCTCAGGACGAGGCCTTCGAGCATGCACGTGCGTTCTTTGCACATCGTCAACCACAAAACACCCGCCGCCTCATCCGTGCGTCAAAAAAACTCTTGAGCGCAGAAGCCTGTATCTACCCAACCTTACTTCTACACCTTCATAAACCACTCACACCGCAAGATCAGTATAATTAGGCACCTCCGCAATGAAAGCGTAGGTGCCTTTTTCTTTATCCAGATGGCACACTATTGTCTGCAGGCCGTTGCTCACAATGAGCCATTCCACTCGCAGCACCGTATTGTAGCGCCAAACCTGATCGAAAACCTTTTGCGTCAGTGCCACCGTAGGAGCCTTGTACTCGATAATCATCCGAGGCTGACGGTCGAGCCCGTAAAGCACCGTGTCGCAGCGGCGCGTCAGACTTCCCACGTTCAGCGAAACCTCGTTACCCAGCAAGCCTGCAGGATAACCCTTATGACCTATGAGGAAGGCCGTGAAATTCTGCCGCACCCATTCCTCAGGCGTCAGCCGCACGTAGCGCCGACGCAGCGGGTCAAACACCGCTACGCCTTCCCCCCTCTCGCTCAACCGCAAGTCAGCCGCCGGGAGGTTCAAAGCTGGAAAGGAACTCTCTATCATAGGTTAAAGGCTCGACGAGCACCAGGCTATCTTTCAATAATCAACCTTTCACTGCTCAATTTTGTCAATTCGCAGTTTCAGCATCCCGGCCGGCACGCTCACCTCCACCACATCGCCCACGCGCTTTCCCTTCAGGGCCTCGCCAATGGGCGATTTTATCGAAATCTTTCCCTCTCGCAGGTTCGCCTCGTGCGGGCTGGCAAGTGTGTAAGTCATAGCTGCGCCCGTGGCCAGGTTCGTCATTGTGACACGGCTCAGCAGTTGAGCCATGTCGCCGCTCAGCAGCGATGTGTCAAGCACGCGGGCGTGCTCCAGCACACGTTGTTTGAAGCGTATACGGCCAAGTAGGCGACCCTGTTCACGCTTGGCGGCATGGTATTCGTAGTTCTCGCTCAGGTCGCCCTTGTCGCGCGCTTCAGCTATCGCATCCTTCACTCGTGCCAGTTCCACGGTCTCCAATTCATGCAGTTCGGCCACGAGCTTATCGTAGCATTCTTTCGATAAATATTCCATAGTGGCTGCAAAGATAAGAAAAGTTCAGGGAATTGGGATCTAAGGTTGGATACTTTTCATTTTCACTTCTCATTATTCCTTCATCCTTGCGATGTGGCACAAAAAATGAAGGAAAAATGAAAAGTGAATAATGAATCGAGAGAGTTACTTCCTGTAGCTTTTCTTGACGAACTTCGACTTCAGCAGATAGTCAGCACAGCGCCGGACACCTTCCATGATGTCGATAGTGCCGTCGGTGCCTTCCATCTCCACGACATAATACTCCAGACCCGCTGTGTCAGCATTGTTGAAGATAGCCTCGAAGCCCAACATACCGCTTTGCCCCAGCTCATAAAGGTCCTTGATGTGGAGCATCTTGCAACGCCCAGGATACTTCTTGAAGTATTCGACTGGCGCCTGCTGGCCCATAACACACCAGTAGGTGTCCATCTGCCAGAAGTAGAGGCTGGCGTCTGTGTGCTCCATCATGTAGTCTATCCACGGCGTACCATCTACCTTCTGATATTCATGAGAGTGTGTGTGATAGCCGTACTTCAAGCCTGCAGCAGCACATTTGCGGCCTATGGCATTAGCATAGTCGCACATCGTCTGAGCCTCGGTCTGCGTCTTGGGCACGCCCCATCCGGGCGTTACGATATAGCTCATGCCAGCTGCCTTGTGGTCGGCGATGGCTTTGTCCCACCACTTCAAAGCTTCGGTGAAGTCGTGGTTTTTAAGTTCTTCATCGCTTAGTCCACGTGTGGTATGACTGCTCAGGCACTCCAGCCCTGCTGCCTCGCAGTCGGCACGGAACTGCTGTGGCGAGACGCCGTAGAACGTTCCCCTACCCTGATCATAGCTCGCAGCCTCAACGGCTGTATAGCCCCAGTCGTGCAGTTTCTTGAACACCTCCACGTGGTTTTTCGCATAGTTCTCATGCGAACCGATGACCTCCCGGATTGAATACAATTGCAGCGCCATCTCTTTCTTCGGTCTTGCAGCCGAAGGCAGAGTCAACGTAAGAATGAACAGCGCAAACATCGTGCGCAAGATTGAAGTCTTTTTCATCACCTTAAGAATAAAAATAGTAGATTTGATTAATATTCAATTAATGTTCTGCGTACAAAGGTACAAATAAAATGAACAAGACAAAGAGAAAGATAAGAAAAAGTTCCCAGAGTCACCTTCATTCATGAGATGATAGATGCACTTCCTTATTTCTTTCCTATGAAGATTCACTGCTTTGATTGCATCCATTTGCGCCGCTCGTTTTCTGACATCTGTTCGATAGCATAGCGTAGTGCGGTGCGAGGCATGGTGGCGGCGTGCTGACAGAGGAAGTCACGGAGGAGGTCCATTGATACGCGCTTTCCCATCTCACGGAGCATCCAGCCTACAGCTTTGTGCATGAGGTCGTGAGGATGGTGAAGGTGGATATCTGCATAACGGAGACACCATGAGGGATCGCCTTGCTGGGTGGTTTTCCAAGTGCAAACGATACTCATGCGCTGCTTCCAGAGGCATGAGCTGGCAGCGAGTTCATCGAGTATGCGGAGCTTGTATGCAGTGTTGAGACCAGCCTCCTCACCTCCGAGAAATGTTTGCAGCAATAGCCAATGACCAAGGATTTTTGGAGCAGTGAGATCCACGAGGTCCCAATTGTTGGCACGCTCAGCGTAATCCAGATAGAGGGTTAGTATCTCATCGCGACCACGGATTGCGGCAGAGTTGCAGGAGAGACGCTTCGTGGCGAGACGTTCAAACTGGGCCACGAGGATGAGGAAGCCGCAAAGGCGCAGTTCGTGCCAGGGACTCAAAAGCAGATACGGAATCTCGCTCAGGGGAAAGTCTCTCGACACACGAGACACCACCTCTCGCGTCTGCGGTACTTTTATGCCGAGGAATTCATCGCCGAAGCCATACTGCCCGGGGGCAGTCTTAAAGAAGCGCAAGAGGTGGCGAGCTTGCTCCTCATCGTGCAACGACTCCATATACTCAGCAATCTCACGTGCTGTCACCATTCCTCACTAATCTTTTATATCTATTCTGTTTATTAATCTCTTTCCCTTCATTATTCAGCAATCCCTGAACAAACTATCATCGCGACCTCTGCTCGCTTGGCTCTGCCAGAAACTATTGACGGAGCCTTGCTCTTTCCTCCTAAGGAATCCTGCGTGCAACGACTTCCCAATTAATGATTTGCCAAAGAGCGGCAAGGTGGTCTGGACGGCGGTTCTGGTAGTCGAGATAGTAGGCGTGCTCCCAAACATCGAAAGTGAGCAGGGGATGCAGACCACGTTGAACCGGATTAGCTGCATTCGTCTCTTGAGTGATAACGAGTTTGCCATCAGCATCAGCTGAAAGCCAGACCCAACCGGAGCCGAAAAGCGTGGCGCCCTTCTTCTGAAATTCTTCCTTGAAAACCTCGAACGAGCCGAAGTCGCGCACGATAGCCTCGGCGAGCTTGCCTGTTGGATGATTATTATCCCGGGGAGCTGTAAATTGCCCAAAATAGAGTTCGTGGTTCAGGACCTGTCCAGCATTGTTCAGCACTCCACCCGTAGCTTTGCAGACAATCTCCTTCAAGGGTAGTTGTTCCCATTCAGAGCCTGGCAGCATGGCATTCAGATTGTTCACATAGGCTGCAAGGTGCTTTCCATGGTGGAAAGCAATCGTCTCGCGGCTGATCACAGGTTCCAGCGCATCCTCTGCGTATGGCAGCACCATCTGTTCAAATTGTTTCATTGTTGTATTGTTTTAGTTTACAGAGGCAAAGGTAATAAAAGATTATGATTAGTGATAATGGATTAATGAAAAAAAAGTATTGAACACAAGAAAAAGACCCATGTACCACAGCAAAACAAAAAAACCGGTCATACATGAGGATATGACCGGCCGTATTGAAGCATTGGTGATGTTATTATTCCATAATCTTGATGCGGATGTTGCGGTACCAGACGTCGTCGCCATGATCCTGTAGTCCGATGTAACCCTCATGAGCCTCGCCCCCCATATTGTTGAGGAGGTTGAAGGCGTAGGGGAATTCTCCGCCCTCAGCGAACTTGCTATCTTGCAGCATCTGTGTCCACTTGGGCGTCCAGAGGTGGTATTCGAGTACATTCTCGCCGTTTTGCCCGTGGACAACGGTACCTTTGTAGACCATGATCTTAGCCTGGTTCCACTCACCAGCGGGACGTGCGTTCTGGGGCTTGGCTGGTATCATGTCATAGAGCGAGGCAGCCTGCCGGTTGCCATCTGTACCAAGCTGTGCGTCGGGATGACGGGCATTGTCAAGGACCTGATACTCTGAGCACGACTGCCATATAGGGAGGTATTCCTTACCCTCGGCATCCTTCACTTCCTGTGCCAGGTAGAAGATACCGCTGTTACCACCCTCAGAGATTTTATACTCCAACTGCAGCTCAAAGTTCTGGAACTTGTGAGCAAAGATAAGGTCGCCGCCACCTTCGGCCTGCGCTTCGCCTGTACCGGAGCCCTTCAAGTGGATGGCACCGTCAGCGACTTCCCAGCTGGTGGGCGGCACATCCATGCCATAGCCGCGCCAGCCGTCGAGGCTTTCGCCGTTGAAGAGCACGATGAATCCTTCCTCGTCCACAGGGAGGCTTGCAATGTCGACATTAGGGCCATCGGCCACTACAGCCACGAGGGACTCTGCTGCGGGCTGTCCACCGGCCTCGCAACAACTTTTGCAGCAGTCGCCCCTGCCAATGAAGAAGCCAACTACGCCACCTATTAAGGCACAAATGATGCCTAAAACTGTTTTTTTCATAATTACAATTCCTTTACTTTGATGTTTCTGTACCAGACGTCATCGCCATGGTCTTGCATCCCAATGAAGCCTTTGTGGTCAGGACCTCCGCAGTTGTTGAGCAGGCGGAAAGCGGCGGGCCATGCCTTCTCACTGAACTTGCTGTCCTGCAGGAGGGCGGTCCATTCCGGCGTCCACAGTTTGTACTGCAGCACCTGCACGCCGTTCTGGAAGTGAGTTACGGTGCCGTCTTTCACGCGCACGCGTACCTTATTCCATTGTCCTGCGGGCTTGGCGTTCTGCGGCTTGGCGGGAATCATGTCGTAGAGCGAGCCTGCCTGCCGGTTGTTGTCCTTGCCGAGCTTGGCATCTGGGTGACGCTCGTTGTCGAGCACCTGGCACTCGGGGCACGAGATATAGATGGGCTCGTAAGCCATGCGGTCGGCATTGACGGTCTCCTGCGCAAGGTAGAAGATGCCGGAGTTGCCACCCTCGGCAATCTTCCATTCCATCTCGAACTCGAAGTCAGGGCCGAACTGGTGGGCGAAGATGATGTCGCCGCCCTCACCCTCAGCCTTGCTGTTGAGATGCAGGCATCCGTCCTCAACCTTCCATTTCGAGGGCAGGTAGCTCTTGCAGTAGCCGCGCCAGCCGGCAGCGTCCTTGCCACCGAAGATAGTGACATAACCCTGCTTGTCAACAGGCAGCTCGTGGCGGTCCCAGAGCTCAGGACCTTGGAAGGCCTGGGAGCAGACTATGGTAGTTCTCTTCTGCGCAGAGAGCACAGAAAATGAAAAAATGAAAAAAAATAAGAATGAAAATCTAAGCAATCTCATAGGAATGGGCCTTTTATATTCTTTAATTCTCATCATTTTTATTATGTTCACGGCAACTCGGGCAGCTTGTAACCATTCTGGTATACAGGTTTGATGAGGCGAGCGGCATACTCGTTGGCATCGACGAGAACCTTGTCGGCAGCGTCGAATGAGGGATGACCATCGTGGATCTCGAAAGCGATGGCATTGGAGACGTGCAGCTTAGCATCAGCGGCGATGTTGGTGAAGCGCATACGCTCGCCGTCCCACTTGAGCCACTGGTCGAGTTCCTGCAGGCGCACGGCAGCGACGCCCATGACGATATTCTCGTTGAGCGGGCCGCTGACAGAGAAGTCGGAGCTGGCGGGCACGCGGCTTGAAGCGCTCTCCTTGCAGGCACGAATCCAATCCTGCTGGTGGTTGTCGTTCTTGACGATGCGGCAGAGCTCTGGAACCTTAGGCTCGCGGCCACTTACGAGGAAGGGATCGTAGCCGTATGTGCCTACGACCATGATGTCCTTCGTGCCGTAGAAGATGCAGACGCCGTTGCCGTCGAAGTGCTTGCCTTCGGGCATGTCGAACGGTATGTTCGGGCGCAGGCCACCGTCGTACCATGTCAGTTCGCAAGCTGGCAGACCCAACTTGGGCAGATTGTCTCGGGCGGGGAAACGATACGTGACCTTCTGAGCCGAAGGGCAAGCATCGGGCATTAACATCGTAGAGCTGCCAAGGATAGCCTCGGGCGAGCCGAGCTTCAGGCCCGTGAATGCCACGGCGAGGATGTGGTTGGCCATATCGCCGAGGGCTCCTGAGCCGAAGTCCCACCATCCGCGGAAGTTCCAAGGCGTGTAGACCTCATTGTAAGGGCGCATCTTGGCGGGACCGATGAAGGCTTCCCAGTTCATGGTCGAAGGTACGGGCTGTGTCTCTTTAGGTGCAGCCATGCCCTGTGGCCAGATGGGACGGTTGGTGAAGGCCTCGATTTTGGTCACTTCACCTATTTCACCGTTCCATAGCCAGTTGATGGCCTTGCGCGTGCCGGAGCTGGACGCGCCCTGGTTGCCCTGCTGCGTTGCCACTTGGTACTTGGCAGCAAGACGCGTGAGCAGACGGCTCTCGTAGGCATACAGCGTCATGGGCTTCTCCACGTAGACGTGCTTGCCTGCCTGTATGGCGTCGGCGGCGATGATAGCGTGGGTATGGTCGGCGGTGGCAACCATGACGGCGTCGGCTGACTTCAGCATCTCGTCATACATCTTACGGTAGTCGTTGTACTTCTTGGCATCGGGGTAGCGGTCGAGCACGTGCTTGGCGTACTTCCAGTCGACGTCGCAGAGGCCAACAATATTCTCAGTCTTTGCCATCTCGGCGATATCAGCGGCACCGCGTCCGCCTACGCCTACGCCGAGGATGTTCAGCTTGTCGCTGGGTGCTTTCTTTCCCACCTTTGCGCCGAGGACGGTGCTGGGGACGATGTAGGGTGCAGCGATGAGGCCTGCAAGTGATGCAGTACCCCTCTTGAGGAATTCTCTTCTTGATACGTCTGCCATGATTGAATCAAGTTTAAAAGTTTAACGTTAAATGATATATCTCTGATTACTTGTATCAGGAGTCAAGCCCTCATCCCGCTATCGTTCCCTTTCCTATGGAAAAGGCTGTAGATGAGTCTTTATACATTCTTATTGTTGCGTGGCAGCAGGCCGTAACCGTCCTTGAGGTTGCGACGGTGCTCCCAGATTTCTTCGAGCTCCTCGCGTGTACCAATGGCGGGCAGGTCGTTGCGCCGTGCATCCTCCAGCATCAGCCAAGACTGCTGCGAAGCGATGGCAGAGTCGCGGAAGGCCGGCATCTGCGGGTCGCGCACGCCGCTGCGAATGCTCTGTGCCATCTCGCTGATGAGCCGGTCGATGTTCTTGCCTCCAAAGGGGCGCTCTATATGCTGGGTCTCGCTGATGCCGTGGATGTCCACGAAAGCTGTCTTGAAATCGTGCGTCATACGGCAGAAGCCCTTCGTGCCGATGAGCTCCACGTAGGAGTTGTGCGTCTGCTGTTGCGAGAGCTGCCCGTAGACGAAACCCTGCGTGATGTCGTAGACGATGCCATTCTCGAAGGTGCCATGTACCTGGAGCCACCACGGATCCTTCCATGACCACATACGTATGCCCTGTGCATGCCATGTCTTGTACTCACTGTGGGCGTACCATCGTGCGAGGTTGACGTAGTGCATTCCGCAGTCGTGGAACGACGGTCCCTCGGCCTCATGGCCTTCTCCTGGCGCCAGGCCAGGCGTCATGTGGCAGATGCGCATGATGGCCAGTTCACCCAGTTCGCCACGATCTACGGCGTCGCGCATGACTCCATGATACCAGGCATTCTGGAGATACATGTTCACGGTACTCATAACCTTGGCCTTCTCTGCCATCTCAACAGCCTGCCACTCGTGTTCAATGGTGGCGGCAATAGGCTTTTCGGCTATGATATGTTTTCCGGCGGCAATAGCTTTCGTTATCTGCTGCAAACGCGAATCAGCCATTGCACACAAAGCCACGACCTGTACGCTATGGTCAGCAAAGACCTCATCCTCGTTCGCCACGACCTGTGCCTTAGGCTCCAAACGCTTAGCCAGCTCACGACACTCGGCATCAATATCGCAGATGTAGACGACCTCAAATGCTTCGCTGCGCTGAAATTCCTTGAGGTAGTAGCGCCCCATGCGTCCGAAGCCAATCAGTCCTACAGTTATCTTAGTCATTTATAGTAGATTTACGAATAAACAGAATTTCTAATTAAGGTTTTATCGCCACAAAGATAACGTTTTTTTGTTAACGATGAACTTTTGAGCGTGCTTTTTTTAGATTGCGTTGACAAAGTTATCGCTTTTATTGCGCCTCATACAACAATAATTATTAATAAAAGGAAAAAAACTTGTAAATCAACCTCCACACCCTGCATTTTACAGAAGGTAAACTAATCGATATCTGTAAAGATTCAAGTTTTAGAGTCACTGGCAGCCAAGAGACAGGACAGAATCATAAAAAAAGGAGAACTCTCTACGGAGTTCTCCAAATGCTGTTTTCTGAGCCTCTTGTCGGATTCGAACCAACGACCCCGAGATTACAAATCACGTGCTCTGGCCAACTGAGCTAAAGAGGCGGGGTGGGAAAGCGATCTGCATCGCGCCGCTACAACCAACTACCCTTGCTGCGGTCAAGCCCTGGGGGATTCGAAGGGAGCTGGCCGTACAGGACTTTCCCATGTCTGCTGTACGCGTGCGCCTAAACTCTAAGGGCAGCCTTTCAAAGCGGAGGGACCGGGATTCGAACCCGGGAACCAGTTTTGCCGGTTACACGCTTTCCAGGCGTGCCTCTTCAGCCACTCGAGCATCTCTCCTCTTGTAGGCTTTCTGAGTTTTGCGGGTGCAAATGTAGAGCTTTTCGTCGATACCGCCAAATAATTTTAGGAAAAAGTTTTTTAAAGTTCAATTTTTGTGCCTGACGATGAGATAAAGAGCGCCTTGAAGGGCAAAAAGTTGGGGATTTATTTGGTAAGCTCGCCAATGGGCAATACCTTTGCACAATACAAACAAGGAATGAGCACGCACATGAGCATAGAACAAACTTTACGTGAACGCATTCTTATCCTCGACGGTGCAATCGGAACTAAGTTGCAAGCGTTGGGCGTGACTACAGAGCATTTCCACCGCGGCCGCTTCGCCAGTTGGCCGGTATCGCTTGTAGGCAACAACGATGTCCTATGCCTAACGGCGCCAGAGGTGGTGAGCCATGTTCACAGGCTTTACATAGAAGCGGGCGCCGACATCATCACTACCAACACCTTTTCGTCCAACAGCATCAGCCAGCGCGAATATGCCTGCGCCGATGAAGCACGCCTGATGGCTCGTGAAGGAGCCCGCCTTGCGCGCCAGCAGGCCGACGCTGTCAGCAATCGTAAGGTGTGGGTTGCTGGTTCTATTGGGCCTACAGCCAAATCACTCACCATGGCATCTGACATCAGCCGCGCCGGCGAGCGACAAGTGGGTTTCGACGAGATGGCCGCAGCCTATGGCGAACAGGCTGAGGCGCTAATAGAAGGCGGGGCCGACGTACTGCTGCTTGAGACTTGCTATGATGCCCTGAACGCCAAGGCTGCCATCTACGCCATCGAATGCCTCAACGAGCGGACGGGGAGAGAGATACCGCTGATGGTATCAGCCACTGTTAACGATCGCAGTGGCCGCACGCTAACGGGGCAAACACTCTTTGCTTTTTTCAGAAGCATAGCCCACTACCCTCACCTTCTGAGCTTTGGATTGAACTGTTCGTTCGGTGTTGCCGACCTGCGGCCTTTCTTAGAACAGCTTTCACCGGCCGTTCCTGTCAACCTGTCGATATATCCTAATGCGGGCTTGCCCAACGAGATGGGTGAATATGAGGAGTTGCCTGACTATACAGCCAGCCACCTGCGCCAAATGGCCGAAGCTGGCTTGCTGAACATTGCCGGCGGCTGCTGCGGCACTGACGAACGACACATCCGACGTATAGCCGAGGCCGTGCGCGGCCTGCAACCCCGCGCCCTGCCGCAGGCCGACAATCGTCTGTGGCTCTCGGGACTGGAACCCTTGCTCATAGACCGCAACACGCAGAACTTCACGAATATCGGCGAGCGCACAAACGTGGCCGGGTCGCGTAGGTTTGCACGTCTGATAGCTGCCGGGCAGCACGATGAGGCTTTGGCCGTAGCGCGCCAACAGATAGAGGGCGGAGCCTCGGTGATCGATATCAACATGGACGACGCTATGCTTGACAGCCCTTCGGCCATGCAGACCTTCTGCCGCTTCATTGCCACCGACCCTGCGGTGGCCCGTGCGGCCCTGATGATAGACTCTTCTGACTGGGGCACAGTGCTTGCGGGCCTAAAAAATGCTCAGGGCAAATGCATAGTAAACTCCATAAGCCTCAAGAACGGCGAGGCCGACTTCCTCAATAAGGCGCGCGAACTGCGCAGGCAGGGTGCGGCGGTCGTCGTCATGGCTTTCGACGAGGACGGTCAGGCCACTACATTCGAGCGCAAGACAGCCATTGCCGAGCGGGCCTACCGCCTGCTCACTGGTATCGGCTTCCCCCCACAGGAGATAATCATTGACGTAAATATCCTCTCCGTAGGCACGGGCCTCGCCGAACATCAAGCCTACGGCATAGATTTCATACGCGCCGTGGGTTGGATCAAAGAGCATCTGCCACAGGCCAAGACGAGCGGCGGCGTCAGCAACCTCTCTTTCAGTTTCCGTGGCAACAACGAAGTGCGCGAGGCCATGCACTCGGTGTTCCTCTACCATGCCATCAAGGCGGGTTTAGACATGGCCATCGTGAATCCAGCCATGCTGAAGGCTTACGATGAGATTGAGCCCGATTTGCTGAAAGCTGTCGAGGACGTAGTGCTCAACAGCGACGACGGGGCCACCGAGCGCCTCATTGCCATAGCCCAGAAGATCAAGGAGGAAAAAGACAACGACGGCGGGAAGCAGCAGCCCGACCTCGCTGCCAGGGCGCACGACACATGGAATCAGCGTCCGGTAGAGGAACGTCTGGCCTTTGCCCTCGCCAACGGCGACAGCAGCCACCTCGCAACCGACATTCCCGAGGCTTTGGCGCAGTACGGACGCCCTATCGCCGTTATTGAGCAACCGCTCATGCAGGCCATGGAACAAATAGGTGCGCGCTTTGCCGAGGGAAAGATGTTTCTGCCGCAGGTGGTTAAGGCCGCACAGGTGATGAAGAACGCAGTAGCGTTGCTCCAGCCTTTCATTGACGCCGATGCAGAGAGCTCTGCCTCAGCCCGCCCAAAGGTGGTACTGGCCACAGCCAACGGCGACGTCCACGACATCGGGAAGAACATCGTAGCCATCGTGCTTGCTTGCAACGGCTTCGATATCGTAGACCTCGGCGTTATGGTCGCAGCCGAGACAATTATCGAAGCGGCAAAGACGCACACCCCCCTCTTCGTAGGCGTAAGCGGACTCATAACTCCGTCGCTCAAGGAGATGGAGACGCTGTGCCTTATGTTCCAGCGTGAGGGCTTACGAGTGCCTGTAATTGTGGGCGGAGCTACGACCTCTGCCATTCACACTGCTGTGCGCCTGGCTCCGCTCTACGACGGTCTGGTAGCCTACGGCGGCGATGCTTCGCAGACGGCGCTCATTGCCAAGCGCCTGCAGATGGATGCAGAGGCCTGCTCTGGCCAGATACGTGCCGACCAACACCGCCTTTGCGAAGCCTACGACGAACATCAGGTGAAGCTCCTGCCCTATGCTGAAGCCAACCTTCAGGCTCCCCATTTCGCCGTTCCCCCGGCTTACCCAACAGCCACCGAACTGCAGCAGAGAGTGCCGCCATTGGACATTTCCCTTTCAGAGGTTGAACCGTTTATTGACTGGCGTATGTTCCTCATGTTCTGGGGCTTTAAGGGCGAGACGCTGCCGCAGCAGCTCGTCAATCCCGAAGCCGAGCGCACTCTGCTCGAGGGCAAGAGTCGCCTGAGGGAAGCCATAGCACTCGGCTGCCTGAGCTTGCAGGCCCTGCTCCGTTTCGAGCCTGCCACACGCAGCGGCAACGACATCTTACTGCCCGACGGCGAACGCCTGCCCATGCTCCGCAGCCAGAGCAGCCGCGGTCATTTCCTCTGCCTGGCCGACTATTTCGACGAACATTCGTCCCTGCCTTTAGGCCTGTTCACGATAGTGGCCAAGACCCTCACTGAGCCTGCCTCCGAGGGCGACCGCCTGATGAGCCATGCCCTTTGCGCCCGCCTCGCCGAGGCCTGTGCCGAATGGCTCAGTTCGCAGATAGGGCTGCACACGCTGCGCGTGGCTTTCGGATATGCCACCTGCCCCGACCACTCGCTCAAGCGCATCGTCGTGGACCGCCTGCAGGCCGAGCAGCGATTAGGCATCACCGTCAACGGCCACTACTCCATCGACCCCAGCACCGCCATATGCGGCCTATACATCTGCCATCCCGAGGCCCGCTACTTCCCCGTAGGGCGCATCGACAACGAGCAGAAAGCCGACTACTGCAGACGCCGCGGGATTGATGAATTAGAACTAAGGGATTAGAGAATATGAGTAAAGTAATAGATATTATCCGCGGGGCGACGAAGCCTTTTGCAAGCTTCGAACTGGTGCCGCCCCTGAAAGGGAGTGATGTGGCACGCCTCTACGACAGCCTCGACCCCCTCATGGCCTTTGCGCCGCCTTTCATCAACATCACCTGCCACCGCGACGAGGTGGAGTATGTGCCTAACCCCGACGGCTCATTCACTAAGATGACGCTGGCACGGCGCCCGAGCACGATAGCCATCGTAGCGGCCATCATGCGCCGCTACCCGCAGCTCGAAATCGTCCCGCACGTAATCTGCGGCGGCGCCTCACGCCCTAAGATTGAGAGCGAACTGCTCGACCTGCACTTCCTGGGCGTGCGCAACGTTATGGCCCTGCGCGGCGACGCGCTGCCTGGGCAGCGCTATTTCACGCCTGAGCCCGACGGCTTCGCCCATAGCAACGAGCTGGTGAATTTAATCCACGGGTTGAACAGCGGCCGCTACCTCGACCCGACTGTCAAGACGCCCTTGCCAACCGACTTCTGCGTGGGCGTGGCCTCCTACCCCGAGAAGCACTTCGAGGCAGCCAACCTCGACACTGACATCCGCTATCTGAAGCAGAAGGTGGAGGCTGGCGCCGACTATATCGTCACGCAGATGTTCTTCGACAACGACAGTTACTACCGCTTCGTTGACCATGCGCGCCGTGCAGGCATCAATGTTCCCA